>CAYHPA010000100.1:0-11634 GCA_964358155.1 uncultured Chitinophaga sp. | reverse complement strand
CATCGGTCTGGAATACAATTTTTTTATCGTCCCTGTTCCTAATTTTGGATATATCATCAAAAGTTGGAACCTGTGGTTTATCTGCTTCCCGTTTCATCACTGTCTCTTTGGTTTCGGGCGACATGGCATCCAGGTCGGGCTTAGCATATTTCACAGTATCCAATGATATATCGCATACTTCCGTGCTGTAAAACCAGCCTCTCCAAAACCAGTCAAGGTCTTCGCCGCTGGCATCTTCCAGTGTGCGGAACAGGTCGGCAGGCTCCGGATGTTTGAAAGCCCATCTTCTTGCATACTCTTTAAACGCATAATCAAAGAGTTCACGGCCCATAATGGTTTCTCTTAAAATATTCAAGCCTGTTGCAGGTTTTGAATAGGCATTGGGCCCAAACTGTACAATGTTCTCGCTATTCGTCATGATAGGCTCCAGTTGGTCTTTGGGCAACTTCATATAGTCAGTAATATAGGCTGCCGGCCCGCGGCGGCTGGGAAATTTATTGTCCCATAATTCTTCGGCCAAGTATTCAACAAATGTATTCAGCCCTTCATCCATCCAGCTCCATTGGCGTTCATCACTATTGATGATCATCGGAAAGAAATTATGCCCCACTTCATGTATCACCACGCCGAGCATTCCGTTTTTTGTTCCTTCGCTGTAGGTACCATCTTTTTCGGTGCGGCCGAAGTTGAAACAGATCATCGGGTATTCCATGCCGCTGCTGGCTTCCATACTTTGTGCCACAGGGTAGGGATAAGGAATAGTGAATTTGGAGTATGTTTTAATGGTATGCTCAACAGCTTTGCTGGAGAATTTGCGATACAACCCGTATGCTTCTTTGGCGTAGCCGCTCATGCACATCACTCTTTTGCCTTCGATCTTTGTAGCCAGAGCATCCCATATGAATTTTCTGGATGAGCCCCAGGCAAAGTCACGGACATTATCTGCTTTGAAGATCCATGTTTTCTTCTTGTCACTCTTTTGTTTTTCAGCAGCCTTTGCTTCGTCCAGCGTAACAATCTCTATGGGTTCAGATGATTGCTGTGCTTTATTCCAGCGGGCCAATTGTGCCGGGGTAAGAACAGCGGGATAATTCTGGCATTCGCCTGTACTCATCACCACATGGTCAGCTGGAACGGTCATCGCTACTTTAAAATTTCCAAATGTGAGCGCAAACTCCCCACGACCGGTGAACTGGTGGTTTTGCCAGCCCTGAAAATCGCTGTACACGCAAAGACGGGGATACCATTGTGCCATGGTAAATTCATGATTGCCATCTTCGGGAAAAAATTCATAACCGCCACGGCCGCCACGACTCATACGATCGGCCATTTTATAATTCCAGTCAAGCTTAAATACAAAACGTTGACCGGCTTTCAGGGGTGCTGGCAATTCTATCCGCATCATTGTTTTATTGATGGTATAGTTCAATGCTTTTCCTGCAGCATCTGTCAGTTTTGTGATTTTGAATCCATATCCATTGTCACTTTTCGCTTCATTAACCCTGTCGAGTTGTTGCGGACTTGTCTGCCTGTTCATAGCATTACTGGTCTGGTAGTTGGCGTTGTTCACACTGCTGTGCTGGTTCTCGTCCAGTTGCAGCCAGAGATAGGTAAGTACATCCGGGGAGTTATTGAAGTAAGTAACGGTTTCGCTGCCATTCAGCTTCAGGTTCTTTTCATCCAGCTCACATTTGATGTCATAGTCGCAACGCTGCTGCCAGTATTTTGGTCCCGGCGCACCGCTGGCAGTGCGGTATTCATTGGGAGTGGGAAAAGTGCCACCCATCTGTTCAAATTTGTTACCGTGGTTACTACCGGGGTTGTTTTGTGTGTTCTGTGCGAACATCAACACAGAAGAAAGAACTGTAATGAAAGTGAAAATAAAACGTTTCATTTTTCTCTTGTTTTAGTGTTTGACCAATTGCCATCAAAGGCTGCCAAATCTAAGGTAAATGCGATAAAATATGAGAGAGTTTTTACGGACGGTTAGCTAAGAGGTTAAAGGAGAAAAAGAGAGAAAGAGTCATTGGCAGATTCACGCAGTTTGGCAGAGATTGCTGAATGGGAGAGCGGGATGTTCTATTGTTTATGCGGTTATAAAATAAAAATGAGGCAAAGAATTTCAACTCTTTGCCTCATTCTCTCTTTTGATCTCTTAGCTTAGAACCCTTTCTTTTCTGTTGCTTTCTGCATCGGGTTAATGGCTCCTCCCGGCGGTACATTCTGTTTTTGCTTGAACACCTTAAACTTACTCGGCGGTTTGATATCGCCATAGGTATTATTGGTTTCATCCACATCAGCAGTTTCCCGGTAGGGATCCAGTTTCACTGAAGCCACTTCTTTATCCTTCATAAACGTTTTGATCACTTTGCCTTCATTTTTCCGCCATACCTGTGCGGGTATCCTTTCAATTTCTTTGCTACCGTCTTTATAGTTCCATTCAATAATGATGGGCATCACCAATCCGCCTTTATTGCTGAAGGTTATTTCATACATATGCCGGTCGCCGTATTTCTTTCTTCCTTCTTCATCCAGCGCTTCGGTTTGTGCCCGTTGCAGCACCGGGTATTTGGTGGAATCATATCGTTCCATCTCCCGGTCATATTTCCAATAGAAGTCACGAAGGGCAGTGTCTTTGTCTGTTTCAAATACAATACTCTTATCCTGCTTATTACGGATCTTGGAAATATCTTCAAACGGATTGACCTGCGGCTTCGGCAGACTTATCAATATCGTTGTATCATTTACTTGTGCCGGCACAGCAGTTACATCAGCTACTGCATGTTTTATTGTATCAATAGCAATATCGCAGGCATCGGTACCATAGAACCATCCTCTCCAAAACCAGTCAAGGTCTTCTCCGGTTGCATCTTCAATTGTCCGGAAAAAGTCGGCAGGAGTGGGGGATTTAAAAGCCCAGCGCCTTGAATATTCCCTGAAGGCTTCATCAAATGCTTCACGACCAACGATTGTCTCTCTTAAGATATTCAGGCCGGTAGCAACTTTAGAATAAGCATTTGCTCCAAAGTTGTTGATGTTCTCCGAGTTGGTCATAATCGGTTCCAACTGGTCTTTCGGCAATTTCATATAGTTGGTAATCGTCCATGCCGGTCCGCCATTGGAAGGGAATTTATTGTCCCATAATTCCTGCGACAGGTATTGGAGGTAAGAATTCAGCCCCTCATCCATCCATGTCCATTGTCTTTCGTCGCTGTTGACGATCATAGGGAAAAATGTATGACCGACTTCGTGAATGATAACAAAGATGGCGGCGTTCTTGGCACCCTCGCTGTACGAGCCATCCGGCAATGCCCTGCCGGGGTTGAAAGATATCATCGGGTATTCCATTCCCTGGTTGCCTTCCACGCTGATGGCTACTGGGTAAGGATAAGGAATAGAAAACTTAGAATATGTTTTTAAAGTATGCGCCACAGCTTTGGTGGAATACTTGCTGTAAATAGGATAAGCTTCTTTGGCATAGTAGCTCATGGCCATTGCTTTCTTTCCTTCTACTATCGCCGGCATGGCATCCCATACAAAACGTCGGGAAGATGTCCATGCAAAATCACGGACATTATCTGCTTTGTAAACCCAGGTTTTTTTGGCTTTGCTTTTTGTTTTAGATGTATTCAACGCTTCGGCAAGTGTAACGATCTGTAATGGTTCCTTTGCCGATTGCGCTTTTTGCCATCTTGCCATTTGTGTGGCAGACAGTGTTTGTGCATAATTCTGGCATTCACCTGTTGCCCCGACAATATGATCAGCCGGAACCGTCATCTGTACTTTAAAGTTTCCGAAGCAAAGGGTGAACTCTCCCGTACCTGTAAACTGGTGGTTTTGCCAGCCCTGGTCATCACTGTACTTGCACAGCCGGGGATACCATTGTGTCATCGTGTAGTTATTGTTATTATCATCGGGAAAATTTTCATAGCCGCCCCTTGCTCCGCCAAAGCGGAGGAAATCGCCCCGGTTGGCGAGTTTATAATTCCAGTCCACTTTGAAAACAAATTTCTGACCCGGTTTGAGTGGCACAGGCAGATCTACCTTCATCATCGTCTTGTTGATGCTGTACTTCAGGGATTTTCCTGCAGCATCAACAAGTTTTGTGATATTGACCCCATATCCATTGTCGGATCTTCTTTCTTCAAAGCGGTCCAGCGTTTTATCAGTGTACTGCTGGCCGAGTGTATTCTGGCTCTGGTAATTGGCATTGTTTACCGTGCTGTGCTGGTTTTCGTCAAGTTGCATCCAGAAATAGGAAAGTGTTTCCGGCGAATTGTTGAAATAAGTGATGGTCTCACTGCCGGTAAGTTTGTTATTGGCTTCATCCAGTTCGCATTTGATGTCATAGTCAACCCGCTGTTGCCAGTATTTCGGGCCCGGTGCACCGCTTGCCGTACGCTGTTCATTAGGCGTAGGCAGAATGGTGCCCAACTGCTCAAACTTATTGGCATGGTTGGAACTGGCATTGTTTTTAATTTGTGCCTGCAAGCCGGAACCAATCATCAGCAGCAGGCAATACAATAAGAGATTTTTTTTCATGGCTATATACTTTTTATGTTGGAAAACGATCAATTACCATTTTGAGGGCAAGTGCAAAAACACCTGCAGATAAAAACAATACCCAATCACGGCGGCTGACTTTGAATATACTTACAATGACATGTGCCAGCAATAATATGGCCAGCACTACTACGATTTGCCCCAGCTCCAGCCCTACATTGAAACCAAACAGGCTCCATCCGATACTTTGGTCGTCGGCGATGGAGAAGCGGATATAATTGGAAAAAGCGAGGCCATGTATCAGCCCGAAGAACAAAGCGAGAAAATAATTGATACGGATAGTTTTTGCTGTAAATTTTTTCTGGAACAGGTTGGTAAATGCGGTGATCATAATGGTAATCGGGATCAGGAACTCCACCAGTTCTGTGTTGACCGTAATGACCCTGAAAGAACTTAATGCGAGGGTTAATGAATGTCCGATTGTAAAAGCGGTCACCAATATCAGCACTTGCCTCCAGTCTTTCAACAAGTAAATAGCAGCCAGCGCAGCAATGAAGAGCTGATGATCCAGTGCATTCTTGCCGATGATATGCTTCCAGCCGGGCCCAAAAAAAAATCCAAAATCCTGCATCTTATCAATAGTTATTACCGTCCTTACCGACGTTCTGTCTTTTGACGACTATCTTGTAAAAGGCATCAAAATAATCCAGACTTTTGTATATAAAAACAAATTATTGTGTCAATGGCATCATCTGTCTATAAATGGTTGATTATCCCGGTTCTGTTTGTAATACTAACGTCATTAAAGCCTTCTGGTCGGCACCCCTTCCATGTAAGCGTTGTTGAGATTGAGCACAATGCCGCAGCCAAAACCCTTGAGATCAGTTGTAAGATATTTACGGATGATTTTGAGTCCATCCTGGCAAAGAATTACAATGTAAAGGTTGATCTTATCAATCCGTCCAATAAAGATGCGATGGATACGCTGGTGAAAAAATACCTTAACAGCCACCTGGCCATTAAAGCAAACGGGAAGCAGGTAGTTTTCAACTATATCGGGTATGAAAACGAGAAAGAAGCTGCTTATGGCTATATCGAGGTGGAAAATGTTTCATCAGTAACTGAGCTTGATATAACTAATACTATTCTCTTTGATAAGTTTGACGACCAGATGAACATCATGCATGTGAAAGTAAATGGTAACAGGAAAAGTACAAAGCTGAATTATCCGGATAAGGAAACAAGCTTTGACTTTTAATTATTCTTCCATTTCTTCCTTCAGCTCCTGACTTATTTTCACCAATACTTTATCGATACGATGGCTATCCATGTCGATGATCTCAATGGCAAATCCTTTCCAGGTCAGTTTTTCACCTGTTTTCGGTATATGCTCCAGTTCATGCAGGATGAAACCGGCCAGTGTGTCAAAATCATGTTCACCCTCATTCATCCATTCTGTTTTTTCAAAGTAGGTAAGAAAATCATAGAAGGGGATCTGACCATCAATGAGGAATGAGCCATCGTCTCTTTTTTGAACCTCATAGTCCAGCATATCGGGTTGCGGTATATCGCCCACAATGGCTTCCAGTATATCATTTAAAGTAATAAGCCCTAAAATAGTTCCGTATTCATCCACGATGAAGCAGGAGTGCAGTTTGCTTTCCTTGAATTTTTCCAGCACCTGGTAAGCCGAATTATTTTCCGGAACAAACAGTGCCGGTTTCATCAGGTCTTTAAACAAAGTATTGTCAGGGCTTATATACAAATCTTTGATGGAAACCACACCTTTCAGGTTATCAATATCACCATCGCAGATGGGATAAACAGAATGTGGCTCCTGGAAAATTTTTTCTTTGATTTTGTCTTCATTATCATCCAGGTTGAACCAGATGATATCGCTGCGGTGTGTCATCAGCGAAGTGATGTTCCTGTCGCCAAGGTGAAAGACCCGCTCAATGATCTCCTGTTCGGCCTCATCAATAGTGCCTGCTTCAGCGCCTTCACCGATAAGTGTTTTGATCTCTTCCTCAGTTACTGCATCATCTTTCGATCTTTTGATATTAAAGATGCGGAAGAAAAGATTGCTGATCTTGTTTAGCAGCCAGACAAAGGGATGGGTGAACCTGGCAAAGGCATTCATAGGTCCTGCCACTAATTTGGCAATACGTTCCGCCCTCAGCAAGCCAATGCGTTTAGGGATTAATTCACCAAAAATGATAGAAAGAAAAGTAACTACCACCACGATGATGGTAGTGGAAATGGTGTCTGCATATTCCCGGAGGAAGCTGATTTGTTCAATAGACGGTTGCAGGTAACGGGCAAAACGTTCGCCGGAATATACCCCGGTAAGGATGGCAATAAGGGTAATACCGATCTGGGCAGCAGATAAGAACTTTTCAGGATTATTGGACAGCTCCAATGCCCTTTTTGCCCTCAGATCCCCTTTCTCTGCCTGGCTTTCGAGCCTCGATTTCCGGACTGATACAAGTGATATTTCTGAAATAACGAATAAACCATTCACAAAGATGAGCACCAACAGGATAACTATCTCCATTTAATTCAAAAAGTTAATTATCGAAGATAGTGAATCCGGCCCTTTTACCGGAGATAGGGATTGTGCTGCCGTGAAAGCCAGGTTTCCTGAGCGCTGCTTGCGGTATTTGCAGAAAAGTAAAAAAATATTAGTTTCTTTATCATTGGCAGAAGGATATTTCTTCCGGCTACGAAGAGGGGGTTGCAGATTTTTACTTTTCTTCATATAAAATATTAAACGAGGAGATTTACATTACTGATACATGGTAAAGATTATTCAACCCAGGTTAATTCGTTGGATTTTTATCACAGGATTTTTTTTCCTGTTGATATTATCATTGTTCCGTTTGTTTTTTCATCTTGTTTATGTTCCTGCCGGAGAAAAGGATTTTATAGGGGTATTCTGGATGGGGTTCCGGTATGATGCCAGGGTGGTTTGTGTTTTCCTGTTTATCGTCTTTCTTGCAGGACTATTCCCGTTTTTTAAACCATTCACCGGTTCTGTTTCCCGGAAACTGCTATTCATTTTTACCCGGTTTTTTGGCGTGCTGATAGTTGTCATTTACACCTTCGATTTTTTTCATTTTGATTACCTGCGGCAAAGGCTCAATGCGAGTGTACTTAACTATGCAGAAGATGCCAAAATTTCTTCCACCATGGTGTGGGAAAGTTACCCGGTTATAAAAATATTCATCGTATGGATCATTTGTTTTGCAGGGATTTTTTATGCCGCCCGCCTCTTATTCCGCCTTAGCAATGCTGCACCTGTGAAAATGCAGAAGTGGAAAGTGGTTGCCAGCTATACGGCATGTTTCTTTGTTTTTGCCCTTGCTATTTACGGACGTGCCAGCAGGTTTCCGCTCCGGTGGGGTGATGCATACCGGTTCAACAGCGATTATAAAGCCAGCCTGGCCCTTAATCCATTTCAAAGTTTTTTCAGCAGTTTGAAATTTCGAAAAATAAAATGTGATATTCAAAAAGCGAAACAATACTACAGCCTGATGACCGCCCAATTGGGTGTAACAAACCCCGATACGGCTACTTTAAATTTTCGTCGTTCAATCCTTGTAAACGATTCTGCAGTATCCACCCGGCCAAACATTGTATTGGTTATTTGCGAAAGCTTCTGTGCCTATAAAAGCTCTATGTGGGGCAACCCGTTAAACACAACCCCTTACTTCAGTGAACTGTGTAAAAAGGGTGTCTTTTTTAAAAATTGTTTTTCCCCGGCATATGGCACCGCCCGGGGCATTTGGGCCATCATTACCGGTATTCCCGATGTTGTTGAATTAAAAACTGCCAGCCGTAATCCAAACCTGGTAGATCAGCAAACCATTTTGAACGATCTGGCAGGATATGATAAGTATTATTTTCTTGGAGGCAGCGCCAGCTGGGCCAATATCAGGGGGGTGCTTACTGATAATATTAAAGGTTTGCATTTGTACGAACAGGGAGATTACAAATCGTCGGCAGTGAACGCCTGGGGGATAAGCGATAAGAATTTATTTCTGGAAGCTAATGGCATATTAAAACAACAAACAAACCCTTTTTTTGCAGTCATTCAGACTGCGGACAACCATCGCCCCTACACGATTCCAAAAGAAGACAGGCCATTTATAAAACTTCGCAGTTTCCCCAAGGATACGCTGGAGAAATATGGCTTCTGGGATAACCAGGAGCTGAATGCATATACCTATATGGATTACACATATCAGAGATTTTTTGAAGCGGCTGTCAAAGAAAAATATTTTGAGAACACCATCTTTATTTTTGTCGGCGATCATGGGTTGCGGGGCAATGCAGGCAATATGTTTCCAAAAGTCTGGACGGAAGAAGCCCTGACAAGCCATCATGTCCCGCTGTTGTTTTATGCACCATCCATATTGAAGCCGCAGGTAGTGGAAAGAAAAGTATCGCAGGTCGATATCATACCAAGTGCTGCATACATCGCAGGTCTGCAGGTGAATAATACCACACTGGGACGGAACTTCTTTTTGAATCCTTCCTTTTCGGACAGTAACGATATAAGCAATCATACATTCGTTCTTCAACCTGATAATAATCTTATTGGCCTGGTAACCGGGAAATATTATTATAAATACGATCTCCGGACGGATAAAGGAAATGCTTTTTCTTTATTGAACAACTCTGCTTTGGGGCCAGGGGAACCCGATTCCGCTTTTTTAAATAAAATGCATGACCTGACACTGGGCTATTACGAAACATCCCGGTATTTGCTTTTTAACAATAAGAAAAAAAAATGAAGTAACAGTTGTCACCCTGCCTGTCCCGATTATTTCGGGGAGCCTGGCAAAGGGTTAAGAAGAAGATAAATGCCCGGGCAGCGGGCCAAAAAACTTATTGAATAAATAGCTGGTCAGCAAAGCGAAGCTGATACCCAATGCAGCCCCTGCTGCCACATCTCCGGGGTAATGTACTCCTACATACACCTGTGCATAGCAAATAGCGCCGGCCCACAAAAAGGCGATCAATGTCCATTTCTTAAAAATATGCCGGAAAGTAAGGAAGATAAAAGTGGCCATACCAAAGTGATTGGCGGCGTGGTTGGAAGTAAAACCCCAACCCGAGGGACAAATAACCAGCAGGCGTAAATGTGGTAACAACTCAGGATTGTTGCAGGGCCGGGTGCGCTCTATATTGTACTTAAATACATTGGTTCCCACCATATCCGCCATAGCCACCGTAACGAGAAAAAAAACAACCCACCAGAGTCCTTTTATTTTGTAATTCTGAATGACAAAAACGAAGATAAAAAGGTAAAGCGGCGCCCATACATAAGCGATGCGGAGAAAGGGCATGAACACATCAAAAACGGGATTGGCTGTGCCGCTGTTGATGACAGTGAACAAAGCCTGGTCCCATTCCTGTAGTTTTTGCAGAAATCCTGAATCTAAAAAAAACATGGAAACAAAAGTAAGCTAAGCCGGGTGAATAGTGAATGGTCAATAAACAATAGAGGATGCGGGATCTTTGGGTAATATTCACCATTGACCATTGATTATTCACCAAAATCAGTTGCTGAACCGGGTTAAAAGAATTTTATTTGCAGTCCGGCTATTTAATAACCATCAGCATTGTTTGTAAAATTTAAGATACCGAAAACGATACTGTGGGTCATCAACCTGTTGCTGATCTTCCTTATCATATTTACTTTATACAGGCTCGCCACTTTTTTTGTTTTCCGGCATAAATTCTATCCGAAAGGTATCGGTTTGGATGAAGTGATACCTTCTTTCCTGATGGGCCTGCGGTACGACCTGCGCTGGATCGCTTTCATACTGCTACCCGTTATTGTAATCAGCCTTTTTCCCCGCTTGTCACCGTTTTACTCCAGCCGGAATAAGAAAATATGGACATGGTATCTAGCTGTTGTCACTTTTTTTGTTTTCTTCTTTTTTGCAGCAGGCTTTGTTAACCTTTCTTACAACCTGGAGCCATTAGATGCAGGAGCGATGAACTTTGCTGAAGATTTCAGCATCTCCTGGAAGATGATCAAACAAACCTACCCATTGTTCTGGATGCTGCTGGGACTTGTGTCCGCTGTTGTTTTTGTGCGCTGGATGTATCACCGCAGTCACTGGCAGGTCGTCAATAAAACAGATGGAAAGGGGATTCCTTACCGGAGAAAACATTTTGTAATTGCAGCCCTCGTGCTGGGCATATTTGCCTGGGGCAATTTATCATGGCCGCCGCTTAGCCGCAATGACAGTTTTAAATTCAGGAATGCTTTTAAATCTTATCTCGCCATCAACCCGCTACAAAACTTTTTTGCCACACTCAAAAATAGAAAACCGGATGTGAACGAGGAAAAAGCCAAACAGGTTTTTCCATTGATGGCAGAATGGATGCAGTTGCCGGACAAGAATAATTTTTCTTACCGCCGCCTGGTGGCGCCCCGCAGCGGTTCGCTGGAGACAAGGCCCAATATCGTATTGGTACAATGCGAATCATTCAGCATGTATAAAAGCAGCATGAGCGGCAACCCGCTGAGCCCGACACCTTTCTTTAATTCGCTTTGCGTAAATGGAATTTTCTTTGACCGTTGTTTTGCCCCGCATTTTTCCACGGCCCGGGCCTTGTTTGCCACACTTACCGGTATTCCAGATGCACAGCTTTTTAAATTTTCCACCCGTATTCCCGAAGCGCTGAACCAGCATACCATCGTTAATAATTTGGAAGACTACGACAAGCATTATTTCCTCGGTGGCGATCCGGAGTTCAACAATTTTGAAGGCCTGCTGGAAAATATCAAAGGTTTACAGATGCATACCAAGGGAGATTTTACCTCGCCTGAAATAAATGTATGGGGCATCAGCGACAAAGACCTGTTCCTGGAAGCGAATGAGGTCTTTAAAAAACAAAGCAAGCCTTTCTTTGCGTATGTGCAGACGGCAGGCAATCATCATCCATACGATTTATCGATCTCGCCTAACGACACCGATTTCCGCAAGGTTGAAGCAGATAAGGAAGAGTTAAAAAAATATGGCTTTGCTTCACTGGCAGAGTTCAATGCTTTCCGGTATTCGGATTATTGTATTCAGAAATTCATGGAGGCAGCACAAAAAGAAACTTATTTTG
>CAYHPA010000099.1:0-11682 GCA_964358155.1 uncultured Chitinophaga sp. | reverse complement strand
CCTTCTTCTCTTGAGTAATTCAACTTGAGCATAGATGAAACAGCATCCACCCGGATGCCATCAATATGAAACAGGTCAAACCAATACCTGGCGCTGCTGATAAGGAAGGATTTTACTTCTCCCCTTTTGTAATTAAAGATGTAACTGTTCCAATCGGGGTGAAACCCTTTGCGCATATCTGCATACTCATAGGTATGCGCCCCATCAAACATGAAAAGACCATGTGCATCATAGGGAAAATGAGAGGGCACCCAGTCTAATATCACACCGATACCTTCCTGGTGAAAAGCATCAATCAGGCGCATCAGCCCTTGCGGATCGCCAAAGCGGGAGGTAGATGCAAAGAATCCTGTGCATTGATAGCCCCAGCTTCCGTCAAACGGATGCTCCATCACTGGCATCAGTTCCACATGGGTAAAGCCCAATTGCTTCACATACGGCACCAGCCTTTCCGTTATCCCGTCATAGTTGTTATAGCTTTCTTCATCATTTTTGTCGGGCCGCTGCCAGCTTGCTAAATGAACTTCATATACTGACCATGGGGCATCTAACGAATTTTTCTTTTTCCTTTTTTTCATCCAGTCAGCATCTTTCCATTCATAATACATATCCCATGTAATGCTGGCTGTGGCCGGTCTTTTTTCCCAGAAATTGGCAAAAGGGTCGCCTTTATCAATTTTTCTTTTGGCATAGCCAACAATATGATACTTGTAAGCTTCCCCCAGTTTGAAATGAGGAACGAAACCTTCCCATATACCGCTTTTATCCCAGCGTGGGTTTAGTTCATATTCATGATCTTTCCAGTTGTTGAAGTGACCTTTTACTGAAACCGAAGTGGCATTGGGCGCCCACACACAAAAGTATATGCCCCACACTTCATTTACCTGTATGGAATGCGAGCCGAATTTTTTGTAAAGCTGGTAATTGTTTCCGTTCTGGTAATTGGCTACATCCTCATCAGAGAGCAGGGTATAATTCCAGACGGGTTTGGAAGTGTCTATGAAATTGAAGTCTTCATAACGCTCCGCCTTTGGCGAAACTGGCTTAGCAGGATCAGCCTTGCTGCCCCTTTCTTTCTGTGATGCTGAAGTTGGTTTCTTCGCCCTTGTCATGTTGTAATTTACAGAGAAACCGGTAAATATACCGGCCTTAGTTTGCCGGAAACCTGCCGAAAAAGATTTAAAGAATTACCGGTAACCCTGCATTATACCGCATTCCGAAACGGGAATGAAAATTGATCTTTATTTTAAAAGGGAAAAAGGAATTCGCCAGACCAATACTCTTACTGCTTGTAAATCTCAGCTATTAAATTCAAAAAACTGACTTCCGTCAGCCCCCGGTCACTTTCATATCATTTCATAAAATGATTCTCATCAAGCGGCGCAGTTTTGTGATGTAAGTCACAACAGCACCATTCATTCGTTTAGACTTTTGTGTTGTCATTATTTTATCATCTAAATGTATATCATGCCCCGATAATAACATTTTCCACGTTTCATTATCCTGGTCAATGAAATAAAAAGCAATACTCAATCTAAAAAAACAAACAATATGAAACGAGTGGTAATATTAGGCGCCGGAACAGCGGGAACAATGATGGCCAATCATCTTAATCATGAGCTGGATAAAAAGCAATGGGAAATAGATATCATTGACGAAAGAGAAGAGCATTATTACCAGCCTGGTTTTTTGTTTTTGCCTTTTGACATTTATGAACCCCGTGATATTATTAAACCCATCCGTGACTTCATTCCAAAAAGAGTGAGATTGCTCACCGACAAGATTGAAAAAATAGACGCTGATGCCAGCCTTGTCAGGATGGGTAATGGCGATCAACTGCATTATGATATCCTTATTATTGCAACCGGGGCCAAGATAGCGCCGGAAGAGGTAGAAGGAATGAATGGTAAAGAATGGCACCGGTCTGTTTTTGATTTTTACACATTTGAAGGTGCATTGGCATTAAGGGATAAATTAAGGGAATGGGAAGGAGGTAAATTGGTGGTGCACATTACAGAAATGCCGATAAAATGCCCTGTGGCCCCATTGGAGTTTGCTTTCCTTGCCGATTCTTATTTTAAGCATAAGCATATGAGGGATAAGGTGGAGATTACTTATGTAACTCCGCTTAGCGGCGCCTTTACCAAACCGAAAGCAACCGCAGCATTAGACCATCTTCTGCAGGAAAAACAAATTGCCATAGAAAGTGACTTTGCTATTGCCGAAGTGGATAATGAGAACAAGAAGATTATTGATTACGGAGGCCGTGAAATTCTGTTTGACCTTTTGGTAACAGTTCCCACCAATAAAGGAGATGAACTAATTGAAATATCCGGCCTGGGGGATGAATTAAATTATGTGCCTGCTAATAAAGCCACTTTGCAATCCCTCAAACATAAAAACATTTTTGTACTGGGTGATGCCAGTAATATACCGGCATCTAAAGCCGGCTCGGTTGCGCACTTTGAAGCAGAAATTCTTACGGAGAACATTCTTTTGTATATCGGCGGAAAACCCCTGAAAGAAAAATTTGATGGCCATGCAAACTGTTTTGTTGAAACAGGCAATGGAAAAGCATTGCTCATTGACTTTAATTATACACATGAGCCGGTAGAGGGTGAATTCCCGTTTCCGGGGATTGGCCCCTTGCGCCTTTTGAAAGAAAGCCGGATCAACCATATGGGTAAGCTGGCCTTCCGCTGGATATACTGGAATATGTTGTTGAAAGGCACCCATATACCATTTGTTTCGGCCACAATGCAGGAATCAGGAAAACATTTTACTTAACTACTAAATAAATTTTATGAAAAAAATTATTTGCCAAACAGAAATTGAAGTAAATGAAGAAGGCTTCATGACTAATTTTTCACAATGGTGCAAAGAAGTTGGCGAAGAAATTGCCAGAGAATCAAAGGTTGATCTTTCCGAACGTCACTGGGAAGTTATTTATTACCTGCAGGATGAATATAAGAAAGAAGTGCCCCTCAGTATCCGCAGGGTCGGAAAAAGTGGTGTGGTGGCCATTAAGGAGTTTTATTCATTATTTCCCAATGCACCTTTAAAGACAGCAACTAAAATAGCCGGTATACCGAAACCTGCCAGTTGCATATAATTATGAATACCCAAAAAATTAAAACTATGTCTGAACAAAATGGCGAAATAAATAAAATGATGATCATCCTTTCCAAGGCAACTCTTGAGAATGTATATGCGGCGTTTGTACTGGCCAATGGCGCCAGGATGGAGGGAATCGAAGCTGAATTATTCTTTACTTTCTTCGGCCTCGAGGCGATTCATAAAAAGAAATCCAAACGCTTGCATGTGGCAACCGTAGGCAATCCGGCAATGCATATTCCAACCGTCATCGGAGGTTTGCCTGGCATGGAAGCCATGGCTACCTATATGATGAAAAGGGAAATGGGAAAAATAGACATGCCCGAAGTGCCGGAGTTTCTCGACATTTTAAAGGCTTCAGGAGTTAAAATATGGGCCTGCAAACTGGCGATGGATATGTTTCATTACAAAAAGGAAGATCTCTGTGATGAAGTAGATGATGTTATTACCGTTGGAGATTTTTATCAGAAGGCAAAAGGCGAAGGGACACATATGCTGTTTATATAAAATAACAGCCCTAAGAGGGTCTTGTAATGTAAGAAGAAATCAAACTTTTAAAGGTTATTATTTCATCAATTCAAATACAAAGCTCTCACCGGCTTGTATTTCCAACCCTTCCCATGATTTGATTTTTCCTGTTACAACATTTTTTAGCTGCGTAAATCCCTTTGTTCTTTCGCTGAACCACGACCAGTCAGGTTTTGCATCTTTATCACCTGTGTTGGCTACCACCATCACGGTTTGTTTGTTATCGTACCGGAAATAAACATAACACCCATCTTTGCGTATCTACTGCATCATTTTGCCGGAGGTGATAGCAGATGAATATTTCCTGAAATTAGCCAGCCGGCTTACATACTCAAAGGCTTCGTCCTGCTTATCATTTCTTCCTTCTTTGGTGAAACGGTTGTCTTTTGCTTTATCATCAGGCCAGCCCCCCGGAAAATCTTCCCGAACAGTGGCATCCGTATTCTCTTTTTTGTTTTTCATCAGCACTTCTGTGCCATAATAGACCTGCGGAATGCCCCGTAACGTAAGCAGCCAGTTAAAACCCATCTTCATTTTTTTCCAGTCCTCATCAATTACAGAAAAGACCCGGTCCATATCATGATTGTCAAAAAAGATACAGTTGTTCATCGGTTGTTTGTACAAGACATCCTGCGACAGTGTGCCGTAGAGTTTATTGACTCCGTTCAGCCAGCCGAATTGCTCATTCATTCCGGCCAGCATAGCAAAAGAAACCTGGAAGTCAAGCATCCCTTTGGCATTGTGCTTAAACGGGCTTGCCATATTATTTTGTGTAAAATAGGCATTGGCCACCGTGCTGTTTACCCATGATTCACCAAACACAGTCAGCTTCGGAAATTCTTTTTCCAGCGCCGCATTGCAGTTATTCATGAACTGCTCATCACAATATTTGTAGGTGTCCACCCTCCATCCGTCTATGCCAAATTCTTCGGTGGTCCAGATAGCATGCTGAATCAAAAAACTGGCAACATAGGGATTCCGCTGGTTCAGGTCGGGTAAATGAGGCACAAACCAGCCGTCAAGCATACTCTCTTTGTCATTTTTTGAAGCATAGGGGTCATAAAAAACCTCTTCGCGGTGATTGGGCCCTTTGGTGCCCTGCGAGGTGTTGAACCATGATTTCATGGGCGGATCAAGCACGAACCAGTGATGATCACCGACATGATTGTACACAGCATCCTGTATCACTTTTAAGCCATTGCGGTGAAGCTCATCACAGAAATTTTTATAGCCTTCATTTCCCCCGAATCGTTTGTCAACTTCGTAGTGATCGGTGAACCAATAGCCATGATACCCGGCCACACTATTGCCCCATTCGCCGGTGCGGGGCATGTCGTTTTCAATTACAGGTGTAAGCCATAAAGTTGTTACACCCAATTGATTGAAATAATCAAGGTGATTTAAAATTCCTCTGAAATCGCCCCCATGTCTTGAAAATTTATCTTTCCTGTCGCTCGTCCTGTCCCGGTAATCAGTAATAATATCATTAGATGCATCGCCATTGGAAAAACGGTCAGGCATCATCAGGTAAATAAAGTCCTTGGCTGTTACTCCCTGCACCCTTGTCTTTCCATTTTGGTTGCTCCGGGGTTTTAATTCATACTCAAGAACAACTTTGGAATTCTCTATGCTTGGCATTACGAATTGCAATTTACCAGGCTTTGCAGTCGGGCTTATTTCTAAATCAATCGCCAAATAATTCGGGCTTTCAAATAAATGCTTCTTAATAATTTTCACTCCATTATATGGCTTAAGCATAATTCGGTTACCATACTTAGCATCACTTGAATGAATCAAAATTTGCAACTTAGGATTCTTCATCCCTACCCACCAATGGCTGGGATAGACACCATACATGTCAATAGCAGAAGCGTTGACAGAAATAAATAATAACAGAACAAGAAATTGTCTTTTCATAATTATTTTATTTGTCTTTTATTCTTAATGTTAATAACCCTGCAAGTATCATTGAACAACCTCCCACCACAATTGTCAGGATAGCATTTCCGTTGAACAAATGTTTGGTGAGCATTCCCAAAAGTGTTGCGGCCAGTATCTGTGGTATTACAATGAAGAAATTAAAAATGCCCATATACACACCCATCTTATTTGCAGGTAATGTCTTTGTCAGCATTGCATACGGCATTGCAAGTATACTACACCAGGCCAAACCAACACCAGCCATACTTATTATGGAAAGATTTTTATCCTTGAAAAAATACAGGGAGATAAGACCAAGCCCGCCACCTATTAATGCGATCATATGAGCAGATGGCCTGGAATATTTTTTAGCCAGTATTGGCAAAACAATAGCAAATAAGGCGGCAAATCCATTATAAAAAGCAAAAAGCACTCCTACCCAGTTCCCCATGCTGTTGAAGGCCTTTGAAGTCGTGTCGGTAGTGCCGGCAATATGCTGCGCTAATGCAGGGGTTGTGTATATCCACATAGAAAATAAAGCAAACCAGGAAAAGAATTGAACGATTGCCAGTTTTTTCATGGTAGCAGGGAGGAAGTTGAGATCATCCATTACTTCCACAAAGCCATTATCTTTCCGCCTCTTTGTAAAAAATCCGGCAACCAGCTGACATACCCCAAACACAGCGATGCCGCCTGTTAGAACGTATAACTCTTTCTCCAGTTTACTCCCCGATTCTTTATTATAGAAATACAGGCTGGCAGTAAGTGCCAGGCCAAGCAACAACCAGATCAGGCCTTTCTTCGTAAATGACCCTGCCGGAGTTTTTATATGTACGACATTATCGCCTTCCTTTATTTCACCAAAAGATTTTAATTCATCAGGCGAATATTCCCTGGTTGTAAAAACCGTATATGTAATAGCAGCTATATAGATAATTGCGCCGATTATAAATGATATTTTAATTGAATCGGGGATAACTCCTTCGGGTGCTTCATTAGCCACACCAAATTCAGTAAGTAAATAGGGCAACAAAGACGATATAACTGCTCCGATCCCTATAAAAAAGCTTTGCATAGCAAAGCCGGTTGTTCTTTGAGAATCCGGCAGCATATCTCCCACAAATGCACGGAAAGGCTCCATGGATACATTTATGGATGCATCCAGCAGCCAAAGCATGATTGCAGCCATCCATATTTCTGTAACATTTGGGAAAACAAATAATGCCAGCGAAGCAAAAATGGCACCTATCATAAAAAATGGTCTCCGTCTTCCCCAGCGTTTACTCCATGTTTTATCACTCCAATGACCAATGATCGGTTGAACGATGAGTCCTGTTAGTGGAGCGGCGATCCATAAAATAGGAATGTTATCAATTGATTCACCTAATGTTTGAAATATCCGGCTAACATTTGCATTCTGAAGACCAAAAGCGAATTGAATCCCAAAGAATCCCACACTCATATTAATAATGGTAGCAAGAGAAAGTCGGGGCTTTGCTAACAGAGCTGTTGACATAAGCAATCAATTATTTAATGATCAGAACCGCCTTGAAGATAGAAGTTTATGTAAAAAGTATACATTTTGTCAAAACAAAAAGGATCACT
This sequence comes from uncultured Chitinophaga sp., assembly GCA_964358155.1. Lineage (GTDB taxonomy): Bacteria > Bacteroidota > Bacteroidia > Chitinophagales > Chitinophagaceae > JJ008. The sequence continues at coordinate 4,515 of CAYHPA010000099.1, read as the reverse complement.
TGTTAGGGGGCATTTTTACTCAAATAACAAAACCATTGGGAATGATACAACCCTTTTTCAGTACCACAATTCCGTCTTTGACAGTGTAGAGGGCATGATCTGTATTTTCAATATGCGAGCCGCCATTGATGCGGACATCATCGCCGATGCGGCAGTTCTTATCAATGATAGCATTTTTGATATAGCAGCGGCTGCCGATGCCCATCAGGGGAATACCTTTACGATTTGCTTCAGCAATTTCCTCCAGTGTTTCATACGAATCATTTCCCATGGTGTAAGTGCTCACCAATGTGGACCCATGCCCGATCCTTGAACGGATGCCGATCACACTGCTTTCAATACGGGAAGCATGAATGATGGAGCCTTCCGCCACCAAAGTTTTTTCCAGTGTAGTACCGCTGATCTTGGCGGGCGGCAGCATGCGGCTACGGGTATAAATGATACGTTCGTTATCAAAAAGATTAAAAGAGGGAATTTCTCTTGTCAGGTCAAGATTAGCTTCAAAGAAAGAATGAATATTACCGATATCCGTCCAGTAACCTTCGTACTGGTAGCTGGCTACTTTGTATTTTTTAATGGATTGCGGAATGATCTCTTTGCCAAAATCAGTAGCTTCTTTGAATTCATTCAGCAAAAGATCAAACATCAGTTGCCGGTTGAAGATATAAATACCCATGGAAGCCAGGTAATTTCTTCCGAGGGTCTTCATTAGATCGCCGGTATCGCTTACCCATTCCGGCAGCAGTTCTTTCTTTGGCTTTTCAATAAAAGAAGTGATTAATCCTTCGGCTGATTTTAGTATGCCAAACTCCGGGGCATCTTTTTCATTGACGGGAATGGTGGCCACCGAAATATCAGCACCCAGTTTTTTATGATTATCCAGCATTTCTGCAAAATCCATCTGGTAGAGCTGGTCGCCGGAAAGTATCAGCACATAATCGCTTTCAAAAGGTTCAATATGCCGGAGACCCTGCCGCACTGCATCGGCTGTGCCCTGGTACCAGGTGGGGTTGTCGGGAGTCTGCTCAGCAGCCAATATATCTACAAATGCTTTACTGAATGCGCTGAAATGATAAGTGTTTTTAATATGCCTGTTAAGGGATGCTGAATTAAACTGCGTGAGCACAAACATTCTGCCGATACCATTGTTCAGGCAGTTTGAAATGGGGATATCAACCAACCGATATTTTCCCGCAATAGGCACAGCAGGTTTGCTGCGGCTGGCTGTTAATGGATATAGTCTTGACCCTGCACCACCGCCAAGTATCACAGATAAAATTTCTCTTGAATGAGTAATAGTCCTGATTGCCATAACCGGTCTTTTATTTCAATGACTTGTATAGATCAATATATTGCCGGGCTGATGAATCCCATGAATGGTCAATGGTCATCATATGCCCACGCATCCATGTATAAAGGTCAGGTTTATTATTGTAAAGGTCAATAGCCCGGCCTACCGAATAAGTAATATCCCAAACAGATGCCTGGTCAAAGCGGATACCAAAGCCCTGCTGGTCGCCAAAATCCGTAATCGTATCTTTTAATCCCCCGACACTTCTTACCATGGGCACGGTTCCATACCGAAGGGCATACATCTGGTTCAGGCCGCAGGGCTCCACCCGGCTTGGCATCAGCAAAAAATCTGAGCCGGCATAGATCAGGTGGCTCAGCGGTTCACTGTAACCGATATAAGAATTGAAATAACCACCGAACTGGTGCTTCATCTGATCCAGCTTATCTTCCAGAGCAGGATCGCCTGAACCAAGCACTAAAAAATTGGCATTGCCATGATGCTGGTAGATAGACTGGCTGATAGCATCGGGTAAAAGATCAGCAGCCTTCTCTCCCACTAATCTGCCAACAAACGATATCAATGGCTTGTTGGGATCCAATCCAAACTGGCCGGCCAGTTCTTTCTTGTTTTTTCTTTTTCCTTTTTCCACCAGTTCCTTGTCATAATTTTTTGCGATCATCGTATCCGTGAGCGGATCCCAGACATGGGTGTCTATTCCATTTAATATGCCGTGGCTTTTTCCCTGCTCGTATCCAAACAGGCTTTCCAGTCCGTTGGCGGCATGCTTCAATTCATCCAAATAACTATGACTGACGGTGGTCACTTTCCACGCACATTTTACAGCCGATGCCATCGGGTTGATGGCTTTGTCCCAGTCCAGCATGCCCCATTTCCAGCTGTCAAAAGCAGGCAGGTAATAATATTTATCCCAGCCGATCCATCCCTGATATTGCGCATTGTGAACAGTGAATACAGTTGGTACTTCAGCTAATTTTTGCCGGAACTCCAGGCAATATTTTACCATGAAAGGAACGAGGCCGGTGTGATGGTCGTGGCAATGGATTACTTCAGGTGTATGCTGCCATTTGCTCAGCCAGTCGCAAAAAGCGATCTGGAAAGCGAGGAACCGTTCGGTGTCATCATCATAACCATAAATTTTTTCACGGTCCAGCAGGCCATTGATATCGATGAGGTAAAGATCAAATCCCAGCTTGTTTGTTTTTTCTTTGATAACGCTGTAGTGAAAATAATGCGGCCCCATGTGCTGCCCTCCTTCATGCACCAGTTCCCATTCATTATTATAAAGGAATTTGGTACGGTACATCGGCATCACCACTTTGGCCACATGACCAAGTTCTGCCTGGTATTTGGGCAAGGCGCCAACAACATCACCCAATCCGCCGGCTTTGGCTACCGGGTAACACTCTGCCGCTATGTGAACGATCTCCATACATTATTTTTTTCCTGCTTTGTATCCATTGGTTGCATAATAGAGAATATAGAAGTAACATGGTATCATTAACAAATAGCCATATTTGACAGAATCGAATTTACTTACACGAGCCTCTTGCAACAATTTTGAAACTTCACTGTACACCAATGGCAACACAGCTCCGCCTGCAATTCCCATTATCAATAATGCAGAACCTATTTTGGTAAATTTTCCAAGTCCCTCAATCGCAAGTGGCCAAATAGCCGGCCACATGAGAGCATTTGAAAACCCAAGCAAGGCAAACCATTGTACGGATACAATACCTTCACCACTAATTGCCAACAAAACAAAAAAGATGCTGAGGACACAGCTTAATATCAATGCCTTTCGCTGTGAGATATATTTAGGGATGAAAGCAATTCCCAGGATATAACCAAGTAATAATGCAAATCCGGTTAGAGATGCAAACTTGGAAGCCCTTTCAGTTGAGAATCCCAGTGAATCACCGAAATTGGCGAAAGTATCATAGCTGATAACTTCTACTCCTACATAAAAGAAGATCGCCAATGCTCCCAGTGTTAAATGGGGAAATTGAAATATGCTTTTCTTTTCTTCGGAATGAGTAACCTCAGTTCCTTCTTTCTCTTCTTCGATCTTTGGAAGTTTGATGAAGAAAATAGCAACAGCCAATACAGTTAATACAACAGCAATTATCACATATGGATTTACAACTCTCGATGCCAATGCATTTAATTCAGCTTCCTTTTCCGCCCCACCTAGTGTAAGTAATTTTGCCTTTAACTTATCAGCATCTTTTAAAACAATACCACCTAAAATAAACACAGCTAATATTCCGGCTATTTTGTTGCAAATTCCCATTATACTGATGCGTTTTGCTGCGCTTTCTAAAGGCCCCAGAACAGTTACATAAGGATTGGAAGCAGTTTGCAGTAATGCCAAACCTGTTCCTATTATGAAAAGGCCTGTCAGGAATAAAGAATAGCTGCGGGAACTGGCTGCCGGTATAAAAAGTAAAGCTCCCCCGGCCATTACAAGCAAGCCAAGTGACATACCTTTCTGAAATCCGACTTTTTTTAATATAAATGATGAAGGCAGTGCCATCACAAAGTAGGCAGCAAAAAAAGCTGTTGCTACGAGGAACGATTGTGTGGTGGAAAGCTCACAAGCGATCTTTAAATAAGGGATCAATTGACTATTAGCCCAGGTTACAAATCCAAAAATGAAGAAAAGAGACCCTATAATAACAAGCGGGAAGATATTATTTCTGCGTTGTTCCGGAAGTGCTAAAGCAGTACTCATATTGACAAAAGTTTCCCGAACTTAATGAAGAATCGGTAATTGACAGAAAGTATTTTTGAAGTTGTAATTTAGACGGGATTTAATTATTTGCTTATGCATGATTTTGCAATCGGCGTTGACATCGGCGGCACCAATACCAAGTTTGGTATTGTAAACAAGGATGGAAAGATATTAAAACAAGACAGGCTGCTTACCAATAAGCATGAAGCCGTGCAGGATTTTATTGATGAACTACATGAGAAACTGCTGCCACTAATCAATGAAGCGGGTGGTCCGGAAAAATTTTCCGGTATCGGCATCGGCGCCCCCAATGGAAATTATTACACCGGAAATATAGAATATGCCGCCAATCTGAAATGGAGAGGCATCATTCCCTTTGCCAAAATGGTCTCGGAGAAATTCGGGTTGAAAGTAAAACTGACCAATGATGCCAATGCTGCCGCCATGGGCGAAATGATGTATGGCTGTG
>CAYHPA010000098.1:0-11706 GCA_964358155.1 uncultured Chitinophaga sp. | reverse complement strand
GGCAAGTGGAAAAATGTTGGCTGGTGGAGATTGATATTAAATGAATTTGGCGATGAACCTGCCCCGCCAATAAGATTTTCTGAGTTGAATAAGAATTTTCTTCCCGAAATTTTCGACAGAGCTGAATCCCTGAGGAAAAAATAAAAGCCGCTCCTTATGGAAACGGCTTTTAAATAAATATTATCTATCTCAAAAACTAAATCCAAAACGCATAAAGAACCTTCTTCCGTTACTTCCCATTTGCACAGCATCCCAGGCACCGCCTGTTTCTGTATTGTAAGCCCAATCTTTTGCGCCTTTTACCACACCAAAATCAGGATGGGTGTTCAGGACATTGTCTGCACCGATATAAGCCGTAAAATGTTTTGCCAGCGGAAAACTGATATACAAGTCAGTTACCAGTTTTCCTGCGTAGTCATATTGATCAGGAACATCGCCCGATCCATTGTCCAGCGGCACAGTGGGGCTGATGCCTAATCCATCTTGTCCATAACCCAACAATGTGATTTTTCCAAAATAAGTGAACCTCGTACCAAACGTTACTTTCTTTATTCCGTATTCAAAATTGAAAGCACCTTTTATTTTTGGAGCTGATGCAAGTATGAACTTCTGCTCCCTGTCGCTCAGGAAAGTTTGTTTCAGGAAAGTGGAGCCGCTCAGTTTTGCAGGAACATTAATCTGGTCAATCTTCATACTCTGGATGTTGCCGGCAAACAATCCTTTGAAGCGGCGGTTCTTTGAAAGTCTTTTATTGTAATCAAGCACAATATCCAGACCAACATTGCTGGTGTTAACGGCATTGGCAAAGAACTGCGCAAGGCTTACACTCAATGCTGCCATCTGGTTGCGAAGGCCAGCATCCAGGTTGGGGTCGCTGCCATCAAACTGCCCGCTGAGTACCACACGGTCTTTTATTTTTGTGTAGTAACCATCAACCGTGATATTCAAATTAGGTGTGGCCCTGCTGGTGAAGCCGAGGCTGGCATTAATGCTTTTTTCCTGGTTCAACTCCGGAATACCTGCAGCCTTGGCCAGATTGCTATAGTTAGGAGCAATAACCACTTCAGCAATATTACCTGCCTGCACAGTAGTAAAACTGGAGCTGAAATTTATTTGTTGTAAAGAAGGAGCCCTGAAACCGGTGCTTACCGACCCCCTGATGTTGAACTTATCAGAGGCTTTATACCGGGTGGCTAACTTGTAATTATGGGTGAACCCAAAATCGTTGTAATGCTCGGCTCTTACTGCAAGATCAATCAACCATACATCAGAAGCGTCAAATTCAGCATCGGCATAAACTCCCCAGACATTTCTTTTGGCATTGATTTCATCTTTGGGCTGATAGCCGGGAAAACCTTGTGCTCCTGTAGCCTTATTTCCTGACTGGTCATAATTGGTGTACGACCCCGGTTCACCTGCATAGATCTTATAGTTTTCGTAGCGATATTCTGCTCCAACAGCAAGATTGAATTTTTTGGAAAACTCTTTAGTCAGGTTCAGGTTGGCAGTATTCTGGAAGAATGAAAAGCCTCCATCATCAAAATGTGTTTGTGAAGGGCCGATAGAGGCATTGAAAGTTTTGTCGCCATAAAAATGAAAATTATTTCTGCCGGCAGTGTTGCTGATATCCCAGTCCCATCCGCATTTTGCTTTTCCCTTTAATCCACCTGTAAAGGAAAGGTCACTGATGGTTGTCTGGATATGCGGGCTGTACCAAACTTCTCCGTCGTTAGATTTTCTCATTATTTCCTTTACATAAATAAGATTATCAAAATTGTCTGTAGGAAAACGGTCGGGTCTTGCAGAAAAATTACGGGTAAAAGCATAAGCATCGGATGATTTATGATTATATCCCCCGAAAGAATAGAAGGTTTTACCTGATTTACCAGGTATTTCTGTATTATACATTACTCCCACCATATTTAAACCAGCATCTCCATGTCCGCGCCGGTAGATATTAATGTACATGGCATCGTCATTATTGTAATAATCAGATGTGTCTATTGCCTGGCGAAATGTTTTTGCAGTACTCAACCCTTCCATGGTAAGATTGATAAAGCCGCCTTTACTTCCAATAGGCACACCAAAGTTTACGTTGGCAGATATAGATTGGCCATCCACATCTTTACCATGCTCATATTGTGAAAACAGCTGTCTTTCATAAGCAGTATTGAATTTAGGATCGCTGTAACCAGCCCAGCCAATAGAACCAGAAACCTGGTTCACTGATTTTTTCAGGATGAGGTTCATTACACCTGCAATGGCATCAGAACCATACTGTGCAGAAGCCCCATCCCTTAATATTTCCACCCGGTCAATGGAAGAAGATGGCATCGCATTCAGGTCGGTTCCGGAATTGCCGCGGCCCCTTGTTCCGAATACGGCAACAAATGCTGTTTGATGGCGGCGTTTTCCATTTACAAGCACCAGGGTTTGGTCTGGTCCCAGTCCACGCAATGTAGCCAGGTCAATATGATCTGCACCGTCACTGCCACTTTGTTTATTATAGTTAAGTGAAGGAGCGGCATAATTGAGCATGGAGGTAAGGTCCATCCTGCCGGTGGGGCTGGCTACCTGGCCTACGTTAATCACATCCACAGGCGCAGTAGTTTCTGTTTTTACCCGGCCCGGCCGGCGGGTGCCTACCAGCACCACCTCACTCATGCCTAAGGTATCCTGGGCAAGGGTTATTGATATACTATTACTTGCAGCACTAACGGTTTGTGTTGTATAACCAACGATAGTGATCTCCAGTTCATCATCGGCCGCAGCCTGCATACGGAATGATCCGTCGTTGGCCGTTACCGTTCCTTTCCCTGTTTTTTTGGACTTGATGCTTACACCGGCAAGTGGCAGGCCATTACTATCCGTAACTTTCCCTGTAATCACTCGTTGTGCAAAAGCCATCGTACCAAAAAGCAAAAAAGAAATAAAAAGAAAGAGATGCTTTCTCATAATATGTGTTTTGGTCCTGCAGTAGCGGGACGGGTTAAAAGATGGCTAAATATAAATGAAAATCAGGGGGATGCCAATGAAGGAAGGGGGAAAGAATCAGCCTGTGCGCAAGTAGTGGAAAAGAAAATATAAAACAAATAGTAAGACGCAGCTAAGCATTTTCAATGGGCGGCTTCAGCTTTAAGGGTTTGTTTGATACGTCCCGGGTACTCCTGCAATGCTTTTTCCAGACAATCCATGGCTGCATTGATTGATTGGAGATTCAATACATAGGCTAACCTGACTTCATTTTTTCCTAATCCTGTTGTGCCATAAAAGCCGGTGGCCGGGGCCAGCATCACCGTTTGGTTATTGTAAGAAAATTCTTCCAGCAACCACTGGCAGAATTTATCAGAATCATCTATTGGCAGTTTTGCAATAGCGTAAAAAGCGCCGCCTGGATTGGGGCAATATACTCCCGGCATTTTATTCAAACGGGTTACCAATAAATTTCTTCGGCTTAAATATTCTGCCTTCGGTGCATCAAAATAAGAACCCGGAAGGTCCACCGCTGCTTCACCCATTATCTGTGCCAGGCCGGGAGGGCTCAATCTTGCCTGTGCAAATTTCATGGCTGCATCATACGCCGCTTTGTTTTTTGTAACCAAAGCGCCAAGCCTTGCGCCGCAGGCGCTGTATCTTTTAGAGATGGTATCCATCATTACCACATGCTGATCGAGACCGGGCAGGTGCATGGCGCTTACATATTCGCCATCATAACAGAATTCCCGGTAGGCCTCGTCGCTGAAGAGGTATAAATTATGTTTGATGCAAATTTCTTTTAACGCTTCCATTTCTTCCCGGCTGTATAAATATCCTGTAGGGTTATTGGGGCTGCAAATAATGATGGCTTTTGTTTTAGGTGTAATTACTTTTTCAAAATCATGAATAGGGGGCAAGGCAAACCCTGTTTCAATATTTGAAGTGATAGGAACCACATTTACCCCGGCAGCACAGGCAAAACCATTATAGTTAGCATAGAATGGTTCGGGTATGATCACTTCATCACCCGGATTAAGGCAGGTGAAAAATCCAAACATGATGGCTTCACTGCCTCCGGTAGTGATGAGTATCTGGTTATGGTCTACTTCAATGCCGACAGATTGGTAATACTGCACCAGTTTGCGGCGGTAGCTTTCATTGCCTGCGCTATGGCTGTATTCCAGCACTTTGATATCGGCATTACGAACTGCATCCAAAATGGCAGGAGGAGTTTCAATATCCGGTTGCCCGATATTCAGGTGATATACTTTAATACCTTTTTTCTTGGCTGCCTCTGCATAAGGCACCAGTTTGCGTATCGGTGAGGGAGGCATTTGTTTGCCACGATCGGAGATGGACAACATACGGCAAAGTTAAGGGGGAGCGGGGAATGATGCCTGCCTGTCAGGAATAGACAAATACACTTATTTCCTTGCAGCCCTTCAACTACATACCGGGCCGGATAATATTACAGTATAATAGAAGGAGATTCTATTTTTCGGCATACCGGCTTTCCGTCTCTTTGACATCACTAACCCGGAATGAAAACAGTTTTTTAAAATCTAAAATCCTAGTTATGAGTATGCGTCAATTGAAAATCTCCAAATCCATTACCACCCGGGATGAAGCGAGCATTGAAAAGTACCTGCAGGAAATCGGTAAGGTAAACCTGCTTTCTCCAGAAGAAGAAGCAAAACTGGCCCGCCTGATAAAACTGGGTGATAAAACAGCCCTGGACAGGCTTGTCAAAGCTAACCTTCGCTTTGTTGTTTCGGTAGCTAAACAATACCAGGGGCAGGGTCTTCCCTTATCCGACCTGATAAATGAAGGTAACATCGGTTTAATAAAAGCTGCCCACCGGTTTGATGATACCCGTGGGTTCAAATTTATTTCCTTTGCTGTATGGTGGATCCGTCAAAATATATTGTTTGCACTGGCCGAACAGGCAAAATTAGTTAGGGTGCCGCTGAACAGGGTAACACTCGGCAGCCGCATACGCAGAACACAATCCCAACTCGAACAACAACTGGAGCGGCAGCCTACTGCCGACGAACTGGCGGAAGCCATGGGTATAAAGCTGGAGGAAGTAGAGAATACGATGGGACTTGGCGAAAAACATCTGAGCCTGGATACACCCACAGCTGATAACGAAGAGGTAAGCCTGATTGATCTGATAGAAAATCCCAATGCTGATAATGCCGATGAGGAGTTGATGCATAAAGAATCATTGCAGCAGGAATTAAGCCGCACTTTGCAAATCCTCCCGGAAAGACAAAGGGAAACACTGTGTTATTTCTTCGGTATTGGAGTAGATCGTTCATTTAGCCTTGATGATATTGCCAGGAAATATAATCTTACTACGGAAAGGGTGCGCCAGATAAAAGACAAAGCGCTGACCAAACTGAGGACCATCGCTAATTTTGACCTGCTGAAAGGTTTTTTAGGAAATTAGTGATATTGGAGATATAAAAATATAAACCCGAAAAGGTTGCTGCTGCTAATCTCATAATATCCGTACCTCCGTCCTCCTGTTCAATTGCTTTCCTTCTTCTGTAGCATTATCAGCAACAGGATATGCAGTGCCATAGCCTTTGGCAGTAACCTGTGTGGGTTTTATCCCTTTTTTCAATAAATAATTCCGGATGGTATTGGCCCTGTCCTGCGACAGTTTGAGATTGTGTGCATCACCGCCAGTATTGTCGGTATGTCCGGCTATTTCCACTTTAATGTCAGGATGCCGTTGCAAATATTCAAACAATTCGGTCAATTGTGTATAGGAATCAGGCCGGAGAGAAGCCTTGTCAACATCAAAATGGACATTATCCAGCCGGTAGCTGCGGGCCAGTTGAAATTTTATGTTTACAGTAAAAGGGGCAGTAAAATACTCATCTTCTTTTAATGCGGGAACAGCCACTATTGCATATCTGGTGGTATCCGATATGCACTTCAGGCTCACCTGGTAATTGTCGCCCGGAGGAAGCATGACTTTAAGTTTCCCGGAAGCATTGGAAAATCCTGTTATGACTGCACCGTTCTTGTCGCCCCTGAAGATCACTTCTTCTCCTTTTTGCGGTTTCAATTGCATGTTGGTGACCAGCACATCAACGGTTGCTATCCGGGGAAATGAATCCATAGCAGGTTTTTGGGCATTTGCAGAAGTATAGGCTGTAAAGGACAAAAGCAGGAGAGTCCGTAACATAAGCACTGGTTTTTTTTACCAACGGAGCAAAATCAAAAATATTGTAATGATGCAACAGGGTTTGCTGTTTAGTATAAATGCTTCCACAATTTTTTGTTTACAAAATCATAAGAAGGTTTCTGCCTCGCCGGTTATTCATAAAATATTGTTGTAACCCTTGCTTTTCAATTGCTGAACAGTTACAGCAGTGTAATTTTTCATTTCAATTCAGCAACGCCTATTTGATCCTCTCTACGCTTACTTACATCTTAACAACATTTACACTGTTCGCCATGGAGAAATACCTTTTTACCGATGGGTTGAGTGGGGTAAAGGAAGTGCAGTCGCAGGAAGAACTGGAAACACTGATAGCCTCAAGCGATCAGCCTGATAAGTCCAGGGTATGGTTGTTTAACAGCAACGAATGGATCAGTTACGCTGCGTACCGGAGACTTTTTCCGGCTACAAGAAAAAAGGAGCCTTCACCGGATACAATTGAAGTGATGGCTTCCCGTCCCAAAATCTCCAATGGGAAGCGTTGGTTTAAAAATTTTTTATTCCTTATTGTATTAACAGGCGGGGCTTTTTTAATTTTCAATTTCACTAAAATAAAATGGCAAAAGGCAGGGCCGGTAAATTCTATTGCGGGGAGGCCCGGTAATGTTCCGCTGATGGATATTGATTCTCTGATAAGTGAAATCGAATATGACCGGGATGAACCCCTTGACCGCAGTACAAAGACTAACCTACGCCTGCGCAATACCTGGCCCGACAGGATAGAATTGCAATTGCACTCTCAAAAAGAAACCAGCAATGCGGGAGCCCGATTTTCGGGTATCAGTATTTCTATAGATAACACAACTGGGTTTAACCTTGATAATGCGGTAGTAAAACTATCTGTTTGGAAGAATAAAAAACTAAACACAAGTGACACACTTCGGTTCGGCAATATCCGGTATGATAAACTGATGACAAGAAGCTTGGATGCTGTTTATCGTGGAGACAGCCTCTCGGTTTCTTTTGAATCTGTACGGGCAAAGGCTTTTAATTTTTGTTATTCGGCAGCAATAAAAAATAATTCAGGGAATTATAACGACAGGTGGTTTTGCAGGGAGTAATGCAGTCGGGAGTCTTGAGTCGTTAGTCAGGAGTCAAAAAAATATTTTAAAAACATATTACAACTATGGCGCTTTATTATTTGCCTGTTTTGATCCGCAGCGATCGTTATTTTGTAGCGAGGCTCGAAAACAAATTTGACCAGGCTCCGCATGCAGAGGACTATAATTTTGTTGTTCATGCGGAGGATAGAGTACTCACGCCATTGCTTACTATTGAAGACCCCGGAAAAATCGTACTGAATCAGATGGCGCCATCTGACCGGCAAGACATACCGCTGCGGGAATGTCATATCTCTTTAAAAAAGGAAGCAGATGGCTTTGAGTTAGTAATCCGAAAAAATTCTGTTTTCGTCGTGGAGCCTTTTTTTGATGAGGAAACAGGTATCCGGCTGGATTATTCGGCAGACCAGAAAAGAGTTTCGGTGGGATTTTATAAATACGGCACCAAACAGTTCCCGTTTTTTCTGAAGCTATCATTGCAACATTCTGAGGATGAAAAATATTCAGGCCTTTTCCAGTTTACTATTGTACGTTCTCAAAAATGTAACCGGGTGGTAATTGATTTTGGCAGCGAATCAAGCCAGGTTGGCTATAAAAGCTGCGGGCCGCAATCAGCTGTGGTGCCGTATGATATACTGGAGAATGTGATCAGCCGTTTGAATATGCAGAGCGACAATAAGAACCGGCAGCGGGAAGATTTTCTGAATCATGAGGAAGGACACCCAATGCTCTACCGCTCTTTTTATGCTGTGAAAAAGAAGATAAGCAGGGCGCAAAGGGAAAATTTCCCTTTCAATTTTACCAATGACATTGCCGATGACGAAATAAGACTATTCATTACCCGAAGGGAAGTGGCCGCTACTGAAGTAAGTTTCCGGGATGATTACGAGATCATCCCCAACCTGAAGCTGGGGATAGAAAAAAGCCTGCAGCTTTCCATGAATGGCTATACGGAAGATTACAGCATCCGCTCACATAAAAAAGAGCTGATAAGCGCCGTGCTGCTTCGAATATTGAGATTAATGATAAGTACGAAGCCGTCTTTTCAGCAGGGCGGTCTTATTGTAACATTGCTGGTGCCGAATATTTATACGCAGCATGATGTGTTTGAACTTTTAAATGAATTGCGAAAACAAACGGGCAGGCTGCTGAACTCACTCAGCATTGAAAACGACGCATTATTTATTGAATACGAAACTATTTCCGAAAGCGATGCCGCTTTTATGGGCTATCAGCAAACCCATGCGGAAGATGTGAATCTTTCCAACGGGGAAATCGCCCTGGTGATCGATTGCGGTAAGGGCACTACCGATATTTCCATGGTGCTGGCAGACGATAATGAAAATTATTCCAGCTTTTTCAGAACCGGGTTTGCAGGGGCAGGCAACGTATTGCTGTACAGCTTCGCTGAAGACTTTTTGACATTGGCTTTGAGGGCTGTTCCCGGCAGTAACGATATCTCAGTGAAAGATTTTATACAGCAGCATATTTTGAACCAAAACCTTACTGCCGAAGTGCTGGATTTTGTTCAGCTGATGGAAGAGCAGAAGAAAAGATTCAGACATTATCAACCGGTGGGTCTTACTGAATTTGCAGCTGTGGCGGAAAATTCAATAAGCACGGAAAGATCGATCGGCAATTTGCACAAAGATCAGTCCACCCTGCTGCAGTATGCCTGTGCTATACTGCAAGACCGGAACATTCGCTGGGATGACGAAATAACAGGTATGATACACAAGGGCGCAGATTGTATTGTGCATTGCATCATGAGCAGCATCAAGGATGTAATGACAAAAGACATTAAACGAAGGATAAAGATGGTTATGCTCAGCGGCAGGGCATTTTATTTTGATGAATTGAAAGTAAAACTGGAAAACGAGTTACAGGAGTTGCTCGGCTCGTCCATTACTGTCAATATGGTGCAGCCCGGCAGGGCTTTGAACAACAAGAATGTGGCGATTCACGGCGCATTCAGCGGAGCCTATAAGATCACAGACTTTACCGGCATTCCAATTGACAAGAAGGAAGGGTTATCCCGGAATAATGATGTGCTGAACAATAATATTTATCTCTATCGTGGAATCAAAATTGAACCGGGCAACGATATTCTTTACAATACTTCTATTGTAAGGCGCAACCATCATGAACTGAAACCTTTTAAGAACAGGACTGCGGATATTTATTTTACCCGTGATAATATTTATATACGATTGATGGAAAATCAACGGGTAAAAGATGTACGATCATTATACAGTCTGCTTACATCGGTGGCGGAAAACCATTCCGCCATTCAGGATATGAAAGCCATTTCCATGTTCCCCGGCTGCTCCGGCGAACTGGCTTCTGTGAACACGGTGCATGATGATATGATAAGGGAAAAGAAAACAGTCATTAAACGACCCGTCAAAAAAAGACAAGGCATACTCCAGTTCTTTCATCTCTGAAAAAATATTTATGCGTAATAAGCTAATAATACTTTTCCTGTTTGGGGCAATTGCATCAGGTTTGCACGCCCAGCAGCCTGTTACAAGACATATCCGCATTGCAGATACGCTGACGGCACAGGAGAAAACAAACCGTAACCCCGTTATCCTGCAATCCGAACTGGACTCGTTGATCAAAGTATATAATGCAACGAATATGCAGCAGGTAGTGAAAGACTTGCCGGTTGAGGCAAAAAAAGATTTTTCCTCCTACATATTCATTGCATTAACTGTCATCATGGTTTTACTCGGATTGATTGCTGTTATGATCTACCGGCATCAGCAAAAAATTAATAAAACCATTGGCGGATTGAGTAAAGAACAGCAGCCAGTTAAAGCAGGGAAGGGAAAATCGTCATCGCAAACATTGGAAAGTAAAATCAGTGACCTGAATGCGGAACTGCATAAGCTTTCAAAAGAAAATGAGGGAATGAGCCGGGTAATAAAAGAGTATAATGGCATTCAGCATGAGTATGATTCATTGAAGCATGGTATGCAAAAAGCATATAAAGTGAAAAATTATCCAGGCTACGATAAAGCAAAGGATGAAACGCTGGCAATGCAGGGAGTGCTGGAGACGGAAAATATGGTAGCAAATTATGCATATGAGAAATTTCTGAAACCCATACTCTCCATCACCGATGCCAATAAGAACAGCCCTGCCAGGCTCAGTGCAGTGGATAAGGAAAAATTGCTGGACCTGCTGGTTTCACTGTCCTTGTTATACATTGAGTATCTCTATCTGCGCATCAATGATCTGTCAATCGGTGGCAGGATGGTGGAAAGGATAAGAGGATTTTCCAATGGCAACGGCATTGATGCCGCATTGCTCAAAAAACTGAACATTGAATTTGGCAGCAGGGCACTGGTGATGAAAATGGCATTGGAAAAAACAGGGGTAACCCGCCTCTCTTATCCTGTATTTGATGAAACCAACCTGAACAACCAATAGTCCGTACTATGTTGAAATTCTTCACAAGCCTGACATTCCTGTATGCATTCTGCATTGTGCTGTTATTGTTCTACGGATTGATGTATTACAGGAGTTTTGCAAAGAATCGCTTACAGAAGAGAAAATTTCCCTGGCTGTTTCTGACTATCAGCCTGGCCTGTTTCGGTTTTTTGTATTTCAATATCAAGTGATCGTGAATGATGCGTTCGCCACGGTTTTGCCCGCTCATTCAAAACATCCCCGCACTTCAGTGATCTTAGTCGATAAAAAAACCAATCTGCTCCACGTGGCTTACACCGTGGGTGGTCGCACCGAAATCGTAAAAACATTCCACGCTACTCTTGGGCAGGTGAAGGGAGATAAAGAAACAGAAGGTGATCTAAAAACTCCTGAGGGAATTTATACTTTCAAATCCAAACTGCTGCCACCCAAACTTCAAGCTAAATTTGGTGTGATGGCTTTTTACCTGAACTATCCAAATACCTATGACGATTTGGCTGGGCGAACGGGGTCGGACATCATGCTACATGCTACAAATGAGCCCGATCGACTCAAGCAGGATTATGACAGTCAAGGTTGCATCGTGGTTAAAAACGAAGAGTTGACAGAGATCCAATCTTTTATTCGCTTGGGGCTCACTCCCGTGATCATTTTTTCTGAACTGCCAGAACTGAAAAAATCGCCCGAATCCCAAGGCGCCACTCTCGCGCTCGGGGATGATCGGGGCTTAAAAGAATTTTTTGAGAGTTGGATAAAAGCTTGGGAAACAAAGAATATTGATCAGTACATTTGGCATTATCATACCGATTTTTCTGCACAGGGAAAAAAAAGGGTGTCCCACATTACCCTGCAACCGGTGATATAAGGCATATCATGTATAATATTATCCCAAATTGATTTAATCCATACCCCTTGTTCTTCAAGCATACCAATTCTTTGATATCTATTATTTATTTTTATTAGGATTAAAAGTATCGTTTGATCTAAAAGGCCATCTAG
>CAYHPA010000097.1:0-11831 GCA_964358155.1 uncultured Chitinophaga sp. | reverse complement strand
AAAACTTCCGAGATTATTAGCAGCGGCAAAGGAATTTAACGTTGGCCAGGACACAATTATTGATTTCCTGATAGGGAAGAATTTTCCTAAAGACGAACTGAAGCCCACCTCCAAACTCACCGAAGAGATGTACCGGGCACTGCAGATGGAGTTTCAGGTCGACAAAGCTGCTAAAATGAAAAGCGATCAGTTGGAATTGCCCAAAGGATCAACAGCAGAAGCCAGGAAAAAGAAAGAAGATGAGGATATAAGTTTTGGTAAAGCAGAGAAGCCTGCCGCAAAACTGGTGAAGAAAGATGAAGAAGAAGTAAAACCTGCAGAAGAAAAACCCGCCAAAGGCAAAACCAAAAAAGAGGAGACAAAAAAAGAAGAGGAAATAGTAAAAGCAGAGGCGCCGGAAATAGAAGTGCCTAAAGTGATAAAGAAAATTGACCTGGATGCCATTGATTCTTCCACCAGGCCAAAGAAAGCTGCCAAGGCCAAAAAAGAAGCACCTGCCGCGGCAGAAGAGCCTAAAGCAGCAGAAGAAAAACCTGTAAAAGGCAAAGGCAAAAAAACAAAGAAAGAAGAGGTCAAGGTTGAAGAGGCGGCTCCGGTAAAAGACCTTTCCGTTAGCAAAACAGAAGAACCGGTAGCAGAAGAGCAGCAAACCGTTATTGAAAATATTGAAGTTGAAAAACTGACCGGTCCCAAGATCCTCGGCAAAATTGAATTACCGGTTGACAGTGATACAAGACCGGTAAAAGACGAGAAAAGAAAAAGAAAACGTATCCCGATAGAAAAGAAAGATGTGAAGCGGGATATTTTCATCAATAAAGATGAGGATAAGAAACAAGGTGGAGGGTTTAACAGGGATAACCGTGGCCGTGGCGGTGGTGGCGGAGCCAGAAGAGATAACAGGGGTGGTGGCGGAGGCCGCAGGGAGGACAAGCTGATTGATGAAAAAGAAATACAGGAAAAGATAAGAGAAACGCAGGCCAAGCTGGCAGGAGCAGGCGGCCGCGGCAAAAGCCTGAAGGCAAAAATGCGGAGGGAGAAAAGGCAGGAAGCTGCCGATGCGCAGGGAGAAATGGTGGATGATAATAAGCTGCAGGTAACTGAATTTATCAGTGTAAGCGAACTGGCCAACCTGATGGATGTAAGTTTTGCTGAAGTCATCAGCAAGTGTATGAGCCTGGGCATCATGGTGTCCATCAACCAGCGGCTCGATGCGGAAGTGATAGAACTGGTGGCAGGAGAATTTGGATATACTGTGGAGTTCATAGATATGGAAAAGCAGATGGAGATGGAAGAGGAAGAGGAAGAAGATGATGAGGAAGATCTGCAGCCCCGCTCACCCATTGTCACCATCATGGGACATGTGGACCATGGTAAAACATCATTGCTTGACTATATCCGTAATGCGAACGTAGTTGCCGGGGAGGCAGGCGGTATCACCCAGCATATCGGGGCATACCAGGTAGAGCTGGCAAACGGAAAAGAAATCACTTTCCTGGATACACCCGGTCACGAAGCCTTTACCGCTATGCGGGCAAGGGGCGCTAAAGTGACGGACATTGCTGTCATTGTTGTGGCTGCAGATGATGCGGTGATGCCGCAGACCCGCGAAGCCATCAGCCATGCGCAGGCAGCCGGTGTGCCAATGATCTTTGCGGTGAACAAAGTAGATAAGGACGGGGCTAATCCGCAGAAAATATATGAGCAGCTTTCGCAAATGAATATCCTTGTGGAAGAATGGGGAGGCAAGTTTCAAAACCAGGAAATTTCTGCCAAGAAAGGATTGAATATTGATAAACTGCTGGAAAAAATATTACTGGAAGCCGAAATACTTGAACTGAAAGCAAATCCCGAAAGGGAGGCAACGGGCACCATCATAGAAGCCTCATTGGATAAAGGCCGTGGTTATGTAGCCACATTGCTGGTAGAGAACGGAACACTAAACCCCGGAGACCTCATCGTAAGCGGACAATATTTTGGCCGTGTAAAAGCGATGTTTAACGAACGAAACAAAAAAGAAGAAAAGGCCGGGCCTTCTGCACCGGCAGTAATATTAGGTTTGAACGGCGCTCCGCAGGCGGGCGAAAAATTTAAAGTGTATGAAGATGAAGCGGAGGCAAAAGAAATCGCTTATCGCCGTGCACAGATATTAAGAGAACAGGGAATCAGGACCAAGAAACATATTACACTGGATGAGATCGGGCGCCGCCTTGCATTAGGCAGCTTCAAAGAACTAAAAGTGATCATCAAAGGTGATGTGGATGGATCGGTGGAGGCATTGAGTGATTCATTACAAAAACTTTCTACGCAGGAAATCCTGGTGAGTGTGATTCATAAAGGCGTTGGCCAGATCAATGAAAGCGATATCGTACTGGCCGAAGCATCCGATGCAATTGTTATTGCCTTCAACGTACGTCCTTCATTACAAGCCTCCAGGCTGGCAGAGAATGCGGGTATTGAGATTAAGATGTATTCCATCATCTATAATGCCATTGAGGAAGTGAAAAGCGCCATGGAAGGAATGCTGGAGCCCAAGGTGCAGGAGAAGATCATTGCCAATGTAGAGATAAGGGAAGTGTTCAAGTTTGACAAAGCTATCGTAGCCGGTTGCTATGTAATGGATGGCAGGATTAAGCGGGACTCAAAGGTCCGCCTGATACGGGATGGTATCGTTGTTTATCCGGCAGCAGGCAGTGTGGCCGAGCTCGGATCCTTAAAAAGATTTAAAGACGACGCCAAAGATGTGCAGGCAGGTATGGAATGTGGTCTGACCATCAAGAATTTTACCGATTATAAAGTAGGTGATGTGGTGGAGGCGTATGAGGAAGAGGAAGTGAAGAGAACTTTATAAAAGCTACTCGCTTCTGGCCGCTTGCTGCTCGCAGCGGGTGGTAAATAGCGGGCAGCGTCCCTCAAAACTTTGTTAAATACCCGCTGAATAATATTTAAGTTTTAATGCTCAGACTACTTTTGATTTTATGCGATATATGAGAAAATTCCTGATTGGTTGTTTCCTGTTGTTCTCCGTTTCTATGATGGCACAGCCTCAACAGGCCGCCAAAGTGGTGGTAGATAAAATTGCCGGTATCGTTGGCGACCGCATCATCCTTCAATCGGATATAAAAAACTCCATTGCAGATATTTTAAGACAAGGCGGCACAGTGCCGGAGAATGCCGAATGCCTGATACTGGAACAGGCCCTTATCTCCAAAGTGCTGATGCTGCAGGCAGAAAAGGATTCACTGCCGGTAACAGAAGAAGAAGTGGAAGCCGAGCTTGATCAGAAGATACGTTACTATATCAACCAGCTGGGCAGTCAGGAAGCGCTGGAGGAAATGGCCGGTAAAACGATTTACCAGATAAAGGATGATGCAAGGGAATCGGTGCGGGAACAAAAACTGGCTGCCGCCATGCAGCGCAAGATTGTGGAAAATGTACGGATAACGCCTAACGAAGTAAAAACTTTTTTTGAAAGGATTCCCAAAGACAGTCTGCCTTTTTTTGAAACCGAACTGGAAGTAGGACAGATTATTCTTTTTCCCAAAGCATCCAGAGATCTGGAAGAATATATAATGGGGGAAATGAACAATTATAAAAAACAGCTGGAAGGCAAAGTCACTGATTTTTGCAGGTTGGCAAAAGAGGTATCAGAAGATCCCGGCAGTAAAGACCGGTGCGGGCAATACCAGATAAACCGCACCGAAAATACCTGGGATCCTGTTTTTATGTCAACGGCTTTTCGTACCAAGGAAGGACAGATATCCTCACCCGTCAAATCAAAATTCGGTTATCATATCATTCAAATGGTGCAGCGCAATGGGGAAGATGCCATTGTCCGGCACATCTTGCGCATACCACCTATTACGGAAACAGAAATTGACCTGTCGGTTAAAAAACTGGACAGCATACGTTCACTGATTGTGGCAGGCAGCATCAGTTTTAATGCCGCTGCCACCAAATACAGCGAAGACGAATCAGCCAAATTTGCCGGCCCCTTTTTAATGAACCGGGACGGGTCTACGTTTGTCACCATTGATATGCTGGACAAAGACATGGTGGGGATGATTGGCAAAATGAAAATTGGTGATTATTCAGAACCCGCCATTTATGTGGATGAGCAGGGAAGAAAAGGGGTAAGGATCATCTATCTGAGGTCCCGTTCGGAACCGCACCGGATGAATATGCAGGATGATTACAGTAAAATCTCTCAGGCAGCGCTGGAAGAAAAAAAGAGCAAGGCCATGGAAAAATGGATTAAAGCCATGATCCCATCGTATTACATCATGGTAGATGAAGAGTCAAAAACAGAATGCCCCCAGTTACAGAAATACGCAACAGACATGAAAGGGTTTTAGCAATTTAATTTTATTAAGTGGAAGCCGTTACAGATGTAGTGGCTTTTTTCTTATCTGCAACCCCGATGAGCGTAAAAAAACGAGAGGAAAACAGGGTTAATCTGGTTATTTTTACTGACTATTTATTTTAGGCTCCTGGTTAACTTTATGGCAGCATGCTGCAAGAACTGACTATAGAACAACAGCTGAAAGAAAGCGAATTATTCTACCGCAATCTTATTGCAGATTCCCTGGACGGTATTTTGCTTACGGATGAAAATGCAATTGTCAATTTCAGCTCTCCATCGGTCACCAAAATTCTGGGATATGAGAGCGCCGATATCAACGGGAAAAATGTGTTTGATTATGTGCATCCTGACGATTACAGCCTCGCCGCCAGCGCTTTTTTTGATGAAGTAAAGAGGAGCCCCCGGGTAAAGTTTGTGAATATCCGCTTGCGCAAAAAAGATGGCAGCTGGTTGTGGACGAATGTAAGAGGGCACAATATGCTGCACAATCCGCATATTGGCCGGATAGCGATTTATTTTTATGATGATACGCTTCGCAAAAAGGCAGAAGAGGCATTGATAGAAAGCGAAAAAAAATTCCGCAGGCAAGCCACCATCCTCAATAATGTAACAGACATCATTGTTACCACTGACCTGAACCGGGTAGTCACTTCCTGGAATAAAGTCATTGAAAAACTGAGTGGAATTACAGAAAAAGAAGCCATTGGAAAACCTTTTCGGGGTGTGATTGCCACCGATTATTCTCCCTACAGCAACGAACAGGTGGCCAGTATTGTATTTGAATATGGTATCTGGCGGGGCGAAATATCTTTTATGGGGATTGACGGCGAAAAAAAATACCTGCTGCACACCATCTCATTGTTTTATGATGAGAAAGGGGAAAAAGCCGGACTATTAGGTGTTGGGAAAGATATTACTGAGCGGAAAAAAGCTGAGGAAAAATTACAAGAGAGCGAATTGTTTTACCGAAGCCTCATCTCTCATTCACTGGATGGTATTGTAATGACCGATGCGGAAGGGAAAATCATTTATTGCGGCCCTTCCGTAAAAAGAATATCCGGCTATGAATCAGAACAATTACTCGGGAATTCAATTTTTGCATTTGTTCATCCAGACGATACGGCCCATGCCTCCGGTTTTTTTGATCTCGAAATAAACAAGCAATCGAAATCAAGCTATGCATTGCTCCGCCTCAAACATTGTATTCATAACTGGATTTGGTGTGTAGTACGGGCCCGCAACCTGCTGCAGCAATCACCTTTTAACGGGGTTGCCATTTATTTTACCGATGACTCCAAACGAAAACAGATGGAAGACAAACTGCGGGCCAGCGAAGAACAATTCCGGGCTTTAATCCACAATCTTGGCCAGGGAGTGGTATTGCTTAATGAAAAGGGAGAAGTAGCGATTAGTAACAAAGCAGCGCTGGATATATTGGGTCTTCCGGAAAATCAATTGATCGGAACAAAAGTTGATGAATCCAGAGGAGATGTGATTTATGAAAACGGGCAGTTCTTTCCCGGCGAGCAATATCCGGGAATAGTAGCACTTCGGACACGAAAAGAAGTGAGAAATGCTGTCATGGGAGTATTTCGGGAGGTAACCAATGAAAGAATATGGTTATTGGTTAATGCCGACCCTACCATTGATGAAAATGGAAATGTCATCAACGTCATTGTTTCTTTTACCGACATTACGGAACAAAGAAAATTGTCCCGTCAACTTATTGAACAGGAGATACAAAAGCAAAAACAATTGACCCAGGCCACCATTTTCGGACAGGAAAAAGAGCGTCAGGAAATCGGTAAGGAATTGCACGATAATATCAACCAGCATCTTAATACCACAAGGCTTTACCTGGAAGTGGCCAAAGAAAAAGCTACAGGCGAAACACTCGAAATGATTAATCTCTCGCATAAAAGCCTGACGGCAATGATCAATGAAATACGGGTACTTTCACAATCGCTGGTGCCACCTACATTGGGCGACCTCGGCCTGGTTGAATCTGTGCAGGAGCTTTGTGATTCTTTGAGAAGGGCACACAAATTCAATATTGATTTTTATTACCGCCACTTCAGCGAAGAAGAACTGCCCGGAAACCTGAGGCTCATGCTCTTCCGGATTGTGCAGGAGCAGATCAATAATATTATCCGCCATGCTAACGCAAACAATGTGCAGATAAAACTCCAGACCGATGCGGAATATCTTTTCCTTACCATTGCCGACGATGGAAACGGCTTTGATTTACATACTAATAAAAAAGGGCTGGGACTCAGCAATATTGTCAACCGGGCAGACCTTTTCAATGGTAAAGTGGAAATTGATTCAGCGCCCGGAAAAGGCTGTCTCATCACCGTAGTAATACCGCTGCCGGAAAACTGACAGAAGCGAATTATTATGTATCTGACCGTTATCACTTACCTTTGCCCCTTCCCATGAGCGACCCAATCAAGCATGAATGCGGACTTGCATTCATCCGGCTAAGAAAATCTTTCTCTTATTATCAGCAACAGTATGGTACTGTGCTGTGGGGCCTCAACAAGCTATATCTTTTAATGGAAAAACAGCATAACCGGGGCCAGGATGGTGCCGGGCTGGCGGCTGTAAAACTAAATGTGGAAGCCGGATACCCCTTCATGCACCGGATACGCAGCAATGCGCCACAGGCCATCGCTGATATTTTTCAACAGGTAGGAAAGGAAATTGAAGAGCTGGAACAATACCATCCCGATATTAAAAATCATCCGGGCCTGATGAAAGGCCATGTAAAATTTTTGGGCGAATTATTGCTGGGCCATCTCCGCTATGGCACACAGGGAAAAAACAAACTGGAGTATTGCCACCCCTTTATCAACCGGGATACGATCCCCTCCCGCAACCTGGCATTGGCGGGAAATTTTAATATCGTTAACTCGGACGACCTCTTCACACTGATCGGAAAGGAGCCACATGATAATGTCCGCTTCAGCGACCTTGCCGCCATGATTGAACTGATGCACACCTTCCTGACAAAAGAAGACGAAGACTCTCCCGGTCAGCCGGATATAAAAAAAGTGCTGAAGAAAACATTGCCGCTGCTGGATGGAGGATTTCATGTGGCAGGAATGACAGGCAATGGTGTTGGTTTTGTTTTTCGGGATGCGCATGGCATACGGCCTTCTTATTATTATATCAATGATGAAGTGGTGGTGGCGGCATCTGAGAGAGCGGCGATAAGGACAACCTTCAACGTGGGGGAGAATGAGGTAAAAGAACTGATGCCCGGGCAGGCATTGATCGTAAATGAAAACGGTGAGATTGAAGTTGTTCAAATACTGGAACCCAAAGAAAGAAAGGCCTGCAGCTTTGAACGAATTTATTTTTCCAGGGGCAGCGATGAAAAAATTTACCGGGAAAGAATAGCGCTGGGAAATAATCTGAGCGAGCAGGTATTGAATGCTATTGACCATGACCTGAAGAATACCATCTTCTCATTTATCCCCAACACAGCCGAAATAGCCTTTTATGGTATGCTGAAGGGAATGGAAAATTATCTGAATAAAGTAAAGATTGAAAGAATACTGAGCTGGGACAAAGACCCGATAGCTATCGGGTTTGATGCTGAAAAATTAAGCGAGATGATCAATCGCCGCATCCGGATTGAAAAAATTGCCATCAAGGATGTAAAGATGCGGACATTCATTACTGAAGACGCCGGGCGCAATGAGATGGTGCAGCATGTGTACGATATTACTTATGGTACCGTGAGGCCCGGGCAGGATACACTTGTAGTGATTGACGACTCCATCGTAAGAGGCACTACGTTGAAAGAAAGCATCATCAGGATGCTCTCCAGGTTAAAACCGAAACGGATCGTGGTGGTGTCATCCGCCCCGCAGATACGCTACCCCGATTGTTATGGCATTGATATGAGCAAGATGGGTGACTTTATCGCCTTCAATGCAGTTGTTGCCCTGATGAAGCAAAGCGGAAAAGAGGAATGCCTGAAGGAACTATTGGTAAAATGCAAGGACCTTCAACGGAATAACCAGTTGCATACCGAAAATGTGGTGAAGCAATTGTATAAACAGTTTAGCACAGAAGATATCTCCGCAAAGATTGCCCAATTGATAACACCACCCGGAGTAGATATAAAGGTGGATGTTATTTTCCAGAGCATAGAAGACCTGCACAAATCCTGCCCCAATAACCTGGGCGACTGGTATTTTACCGGCAACTATCCCACAGCCGGCGGCAACAAAGTGGTGAACAAAGCTTTCATGAACTATATGGAAGGAAAGAATGTGAGGGGCTATTAGCCCCCAACCCCCTAAAGGGGGCTTTAGAAATACTCCGTGTAAATGGAGATTTACTAACTTCATCTTGACTTTTTTATTCATTAATAAAAAAAATGACGAAGCGGAACGATAAAAACTCCCCTTTAGGGGCCGGGGGTAAACTATTACTGTTAGTACGTCATGCCAAAAGTGACTGGGGCGACCCTTCTTTAAGCGATTTTGACCGGCCACTGAACGGAAGGGGAAAACAGGATGCCCCGGTAATGGCGCACCGCCTGCTGGATAATAAAGTGAAAATTGATGCATTCATTTCAAGCCCTGCTAAAAGGGCCAGAAAGACAGCGGCCATTTTTGCAAAGGCATACAAAACCAAAAAAGATGACCTGCTCTTCCGGGATGAATTATACGGCGCATCTGAAAATGTTTTTTGGGATGTGATTGCCACTGCGGATAATAAATCAGACAGCATTGCCATTTTTTCTCACAATCCGGGACTCACGGATTTTGCCAACCTGCTCAGCTCAACAAGAATTGACAATATACCCACCTGCGGCATCTTTGCCGTGAAAGCCGATTGTGATAAATGGAAAAATTTCAGGGATGCTGAAAAGGAATTCTGGTTTTTTGATTATCCTAAAGCAGGGTTGCCAACCTGATGCAAAAAATCAGCTATCATCACTTGCAGATTATTCTGCATCACCGGAATGCTGTATGAATAATTGGCAGCAGTTTCCAGTGCAGTAGTCAATGAAAATTTTTCCTGCTTCATACAAGGGGCTATTCCCTTTTTCATAAGGTATTCTCCGAGGTATTCCTGCTCTGTTTGCCCCGGCGTAGGAATGAATATGCTTTTCTTTTGCAGCGCCACTATATCCATTACGGTGCTGTAGCCGCTGCGGCTGATGATGTATTCCGCTTTCAGCATTTCAGCATTCAGTTCTTTGGCAGGAAGGTGATTGTAAAAATGAATCATATTGGTAGAAGGAATAAGTGATGCATATCCGGGCAAACCCCTTACCACAACAGCGGTGCCGTTGTAATGGCTGATTTCATGAATAATTTTTTCTTCAAGCAGGCTTCTTTGCGGCTCAGGGCCTGAAAGCAGGACAAGGAGATGTTTCTTTTTTTCTTCAATATCTTGTTTTTCAAATCTTGAAAGCAAACCAATATACTGCAAAGGAACGGACGGCTTTTTTTCGGGATGTGATAACTCGCCGGCAAGGTTATTTTCGCTTTCTGAATCAGGTATCCAACATTCTTTAAAACGCTTGATGTATTTGTAATTTCTTTTCTGCAATAATTTTTCCGTCCATTTTCCCAGCGGGCTTTTAATATAAAGCTGATGCGTAAGAAAAACACTGGGAATTTTTGAGTGATAAAGGCCATACCGGTTGTCGCTGATAACGGCATCAAAAGAATATTGTTTTACTGCTTTCTTCAGCCACTGATGTTCCTGCCGTATGGCCCGCCGCAATTTGGGTCCCTGCCGTATCATTTTCCATAGCAGTCCTTTTTTTGTTTTGGCATAGTTTATCCTGTAACCAGGCAGATCAATAAAGGGCAGATCGGGAAATTCTGTTTTCAATAATTCTTTTTGAGCACCCTCGCCGGCCAGCCACACATCACAACCCTGCATTAACAGCTCCCTGATGATTGGAATACAACGGGTGGCATGGCCCAGGCCCCAGTCAAGAGGGGCCAGAAGGATGCGGAGTTTTCCGTGTACCTGCCCGTCCGGCAGGCGGGTTTTCTCGTTTGAAGGCTGATTCATGATAATTTTTAACCGTTTTGGCTGACCCGGATACTAATTTGTTTGTAAAATAGTTTTAATTTAGAACTTCCTTTCAACGGACAATTTATGAAGACAATCAGTAAAATAGCGTTGGCCCTTTTAGTAGTAGTGTTACTGGCAGCCTGCAACAGAAATTATTATTCCGGAAGCGGCAAAGGGGGAAAGGGATGTGGCTGCCCGGCCACCAAAGGTATGTCTGGATATTAAACCTCGCATAATGAAAAGCCACAGTTATAACCTGCTGGTATTTTTTCATCATTCATTCATTTTACAACAGGAAGAAGAACGCCTTTTTAGAATAGTAACCGAAACAGAATCTCCCGAACAATTTTGCATGGCACATGAACTGGTGAACCGCAACCGGATTACCGCCAACAGCAGAAGGAT
Source organism: uncultured Chitinophaga sp. (assembly GCA_964358155.1). Classification (GTDB taxonomy): domain Bacteria; phylum Bacteroidota; class Bacteroidia; order Chitinophagales; family Chitinophagaceae; genus JJ008. The sequence continues at coordinate 1,015 of CAYHPA010000097.1, read as the reverse complement.
ATTAAAAGAGGCCCGCCGCATGGAGTTGCGGCCTTTCCGTTTTTTAATCAATAAGAATTAAGATACGCAAATTCGGCACTCCGCATCATCAGGTTATTACACTCGTTATCATTGAGTAATTCTCCTGAGCTTTTCTTATTTTGCACTACACGTCTAACCTTACCATGTCAAAAGCGCTTATCAACCAATACTACAACCAGCTCGAAAGAGCGATTCAGTTCAGCAAGTCAAAGAACGAGGATACTATTAAAAGCTATTTCTGGATGTTGCTGAATGACTATGCCCACAAGAATAATTATGAAGTAGTACGGGAAGTTTATTGCATGGGCACCAAAGGCAGTAAAGTAAAACCTGACGGGATCCTTAAAACTCTCTGGGGCATTGATGTGGGCTATTGGGAAAGCAAGGATGAAAAAGACAGCATTGAAGATGAAATAGACGCAAAACAAAAGAAAGGCTATCCCATGAGTAACATACTGTTTGAAGACAGTAAAACAGTCGTACTTTTTCAGCGGGGCGAAGAAGTGATGCGGGTAAATATGCGGGAGGCAGATGAACTGGATAAAATACTCAAAGCCTTTATCAGTTTTAAAAATGAAACCGTTTACCAGTTTGAAGATGCTATTGAAAAATTTAAGGCCGATATTCCCAACATCATTGAAGTGCTGCGGAAACGCATTGAAGAAAGCGGTAAACAAAACAGCAATTTCATTTCTGTTCGGGATACTTTCCTGGAACTGTGCAAAGCAGAGATAAACCCGGACTTTACACTTGCCGATGTTCGGGAAATGATGATACAGCACATCCTTACCAGCGACATCTTTAATAAAATATTTGACGACCCGGAGTTTCACCGACACAACACTGTAGCTGCTGAATTGGAAAAATTGATCAATACCCTTTTTACCCACAGTGAACGCAAAAACCTGCTCGGCAGCATTGAACACTACTACGACACCATTAATTCCACCGCCGCCACTATTTCTGACCACCATGAAAAACAGAAGTTCTTAAA
>CAYHPA010000096.1:0-11954 GCA_964358155.1 uncultured Chitinophaga sp. | reverse complement strand
TGATATCTTTTATTCTCAGATAAATGGGCAATATCATGTTTACAAGCTTCTTCTTAATGACAGTGAGTTTAACTGTTATCATTTGTTGGCCTATAAACCGACAGAAACTATCCCCAACAAAAAAAAGATTGCCAATCTGGAAGTTAAAATCTATCATTTTCCAATAGATAAATCAGGTTTTGAAAATTCTGTATTTCTTGTAAATCAAAAAGTCATTGCAGATGATTTAATAGGCTATCATGAATATTTACGCCAAACCAAACAAATAGAAAACTATGTGCCCATTGCAAATGAATACTATCAAAAGGCTTATCGTTTGACTGACGAAAAGAAATATAGCGAAGCAATTGACTATTATTCAAAAGCAATTGATTTAATTCCTTCTTTTTTTGAAGCCATTGATAATAGGGCTTTTTGTAAAATGGATTCGGGGCTTTGGGCTGATGCGGTTAAGGATTTTGAATTGTCTCTAAACGTCAATCCAGGTACTTTTCTTGCAGAATTTTCAATTGGAGAATGTTATTTTAAAATGGGGAATTATGACTATGCAAAAAAACAATTTGAAAAGGCCCAACAAATAGATCCTAACCATCCGGGACCTGAAATATTTTTGAGGAAAATTGAAGAGGTCATTAATAATAAGTAGCGTTTTCTGGTTTATTTCAATTTGGTCATGACTTTAAGTAAATTTGGCACATGCAATCCCCCTCTGTTGCTACGGTTCAGATTCTGAAAGTTACTTCTCCCGGAAGCGATGCAACTTCCTTTGCATCTAATCAAGCCGAAGACCTGCTGGCGGTGGAGCAGCCGCTGGAGATCAAAATCGTATATGGCCCTGAAAACGACCGGCAACAAAAGAATATTTCCGTAACCATGTGCACGCCGGGCCATGATGAAGAACTGGCGGTTGGTTTTCTTTTTACAGAAGGGATCATAACCGGCAAAGAAGATATCATGAATTGCGGTGCCGCCGCAAACAATACTGTAATCGCAACACTGCGGCCTGGCATTTCATTTGATCCTAAAAAGATTGAACGTCATTTTTATACTTCATCCAGTTGCGGTGTATGCGGCAAATCATCTATTGATGCAGTAAAAAACAATATCGTTTGTAAGCCGGAAGCAATTCCCATTATAGTAAATGCAGACATTATCACTTCATTGCCCGATTCATTAAAAAAACAACAGGAAGTTTTTAAACACACTGGTGGTTTGCATGCATCGGCTTTGTTTGACTTAACCGGAAATTTATTACTGACAAGAGAGGATGTGGGCAGGCATAATGCCCTGGATAAGCTGATTGGCGCATCCCTTCAGGTGGTTGATGAACCCCTGAAGCGGTTAGCTGAAATACCGCTTGATAAACATATACTATTATTAAGCGGCCGTGCCAGTTTTGAACTGATACAAAAAGCAGCAATGGCGGGAATAAAAGTTGTCTGTGCCGTTGGGGCGCCATCCAGCCTCGCTGTTGAGTTGGCAAAAGAAACAAATATGACGTTGATTGGTTTTTTAAGAGACGGAAGATTTAATATTTATTGTGGTGAACAAAGGATTAATAAATAAAAATACTTAACCGCCAGGACGTAAAGGCGCTAAGTAACGCTACGCATTTTTCTCATTGCGAATCTTTGCGTCATAGCGCCTTGCGGTTAAACAAAGTATTATGAAAATCAGAATCAAAGGAAACTCCATCCGCTACCGGCTCACAAAGACTGAGATTGCCAATTTTGGAAAGATTGGCTACCTTGAAGAGAGAACAGAATTTTTAAATGGGCCGGTATTTTATTATTGCCTGGAAAAAAGATCCGGCATTGATAACCTGCAGGCTTCATTTCAGGAAAACCGGATCACCGTTTTTGTTCCGGAAAGGGTAACAGAAGAATGGATAACAACAGAAGTAGTAGGATTTAATAATTCAATGCCGCTCGGCGAAGGAAAAGAGCTGTTCCTGTTGATAGAAAAAGATTTTGTTTGTTTGGATCATACGTTTGAAGACCAGAGCGATAATTACGAGAACCCGAATAAAACCTGCTGATTTAATAAACGATTGCCATGTCAAAAAACCTGGGTGAACTGGCCGGAAGAAAAGGAGTGAATCAAACAATGTTTGAAGAACTCGGTATTGCTGCCCGGCAAACAGGTACTCCTTCCATTGAAAAAATGGAAGCGCTGGCTGATAATTTTATTTTTGGCAAGGCCAATGTGTATGGCGCAGCAACCTTTTATGATTTCCTGAAACCGGAAAACCAGGGCAAAAAAGTTTATATCTGCAACGGCAGTTCCTGCATGACGGCGGGCACACAAACTGCATTAAAAGAAAAACTGCTGCAACATTACAGCGAAAATGAACTCGGTGAAATGTGCTGCCTGGGCCGTTGTCATGAAAACAGTTCATTTCATGTGAACGGGAAAAATTATTCGGGTAATGCCGTTGATGAAATAATTTCTATCAAAAAAAATAATTCAGTCGTCAGCGATAAATATAATGTTGCTTCTTATGGAACTCCAGTTCTTACTTCTGCGTTTCCAGGAATAAAAGAATATTATTCCATTCTTGCTGATTCGCTAAAGAGATCAGCCGATGATTTGCTCAATGAATTAAAAACTTCAGGACTTAGGGGAAGGGGCGGAGCAGGATTTCCCATTGCTATAAAATTAGAAGGCTGCAGAAAAGAAAACAGCAAACAAAAATTCATTGTATGCAATGCAGACGAGGGCGACCCCGGCGCTTACAGCGACAGGTATTTATTAGAAGAACAACCGCACAGTGTCTTACTGGGAATGATGATTGCCGGTTACATAACCGGCGCTGATACCGGAGTGGTGTATATCCGTGGAGAATATCCCGAAGCTATCCGCATCACTCAGAATGCAATTGATAATTTGCATAAACAGGGTTTGCTGGGAAATAATATTCTGAACAGCGGTTTCAATTATCATTTCAAGGTAATCGGTGCACAGGGTGCCTATATCTGCGGAGAAGAGACTGCATTGCTTTCTTCTATTGAGGGGCAAAGACCTGAGGTAAGAGTTCGTCCGCCCTACCCCGTACAGCAGGGATTATTCAACAAACCAACAGTAGTGAATAATGTGGAAACGCTTGCCTGCATTCCCTGGATTATCAAAAATGGCAGAAGCAAGTTTGCGTCCATCGGCATTGGCAAATCAACCGGAACAAAACTGGTTTCATTAGATGGTTTTTTTAAAAAGCCCGGCATCTATGAGGTGGATATGGGAACGCCGTTGTCCATTGTGGTGAACGAGTTGGGTGGTGGTTTCCGTTCCCCTGTCAAAGCGATGCATATCGGCGGGCCGCTGGGCGGATTGGTGCCTGTTCATAAAATAAATGAGCTCAACGTTGATTTTGAGTCATTCAATAAAAATGGTTTTCTCTTGGGACATGCATCAGTTGTTTGTATTCCTGAAGATTTCCCCATTATAAAATACCTGGAACATTTATTTGCTTTCACTGCGCATGAAAGCTGTGGTAAATGTTTTCCGTGCAGACTTGGTTCAACAAGAGGAGCAGAAATGCTGAAGAAAGCTCAGGAGAGTAATTACAAATCCGATAGCTATCGGATTGACAGGGCATTGTTTGATGACTTGATAGAAACTTTAGAAATCGGTTCGCTTTGTGCATTGGGTGGCGGCTTACCATTACCGGTGAAAAACGCATTGCAATATTTTGATAAAGAATTGTCTTCTTATTTTAAATCATCCTGAACATGGGTATAGTGTACAGAAAAGATGATAAACATGCACAGGAGCAAAAAGGAAACACCGCAACATTCGGTACTGGCAATGGTGTGTCAAAGAAAAATATTGCATTTATCAACAATGAAGCTTATGAGATAAAAGAAGGCGAGACCATTATTTCATTTATCAGAAGGTATCTTGGAAAAGATGCAGTGCCGACATTATGTGATGCGCCGAATCTTGAGCCGTTCGGCAGCTGCCGTGTGTGCAGCGTGGATGTTGCATTAAAAGAAAATGGTCCGGTAAAAACACAGGCTGCCTGTCATACACCGGTGATGGCGGATTCTTATATTTATCCTGATTCAGAAAGAATCCAAAAACTCAGAAAAAATATTATAGAACTGGTACTTACTGACCATCCGTTGGATTGCCTCACCTGTGAGGTAAATAATAATTGTGAACTGCAAACGGTAGCGGCAAGGGTTGGTGTAAGAGATGTCCGTTATCCCGCAGGCAAGAATCATTTAGACAGAAAAAAAGATTTGAGCCATCCGTACATGACCTCGGATTTATCCAAATGCATCAATTGTTTCCGTTGTGTGCGGGCATGTGATGAAGTGCAGGGACAATTTGTTTTAAGCATGGCCGGCCGTGGTTTTGACAGCCATATCATCAAAGGCTCCGATGTAAGTTTCAACGAAAGCGACTGTGTAAGCTGCGGCGCCTGTGCTCAGGCCTGCCCCACTTCCGCCATCAGCGATGTGTTTGAATCAAAGTCAATCGTTTTTGATAAAAAAACAAGAACGGTTTGTACTTACTGCGGTGTAGGTTGCAATTTAGATGTTGCTGTAAACGCCGGAACGATAAAATCTATTCAGGCTCCTTTTGATGCGGAAGCAAACGGCGGCCATACCTGTTTGAAAGGCCGTTACGCATTTTCGTTTTACAATCATCCTGACCGCTTAAGGACTCCGCTGATTAAAAAGAATGGGGAATTTGTGGAAGCAAGCTGGGAAGAAGCTTATGAATTTATTGCAGACAAACTCGCGAAGATAAAAAAGAATTATGGCCCGGATGCCATTGCGGGTATTTCGTCCGCAAGATGTACCAACGAAGAGAACTACATCATGCAGAAATTCATCCGGGCTGTTATCGGCACCAATAATATTGATAGTTGTGCAAGGGTTTGCCATTCGCCAACAGCTATTGGCATGCAACGCACATTTGGCACCGGCGCTGCCACCAATTCCGTTATTGACATGCAATACACCGACTGTATGATGGTGATTGGCGCTAATCCTACTGATGCACACCCGGTGACAGGAGCCAAGATGAAGCAGCAAGCGATGAAAGGAAAAACGCTGATCGTCATTGATCCAAGAAAAACAGAGCTGGTTAAATATGCGAATTACCATTTGCAGCTCCGCCCCGGCACCAATGTGGCGCTGCTGAACATGATGCTGTATTATATTATTAAAGAAAATTTAGAGGATAAAGATTTTATTGAATCCCGCACTGAAGGATATGAGGATTTCAGAAAAAATATTTTGGCGCTGAATATTGATGAACTGGAAAAAGTTACGGGTGTTGACCGCAAACTGGTTCGTGAAGCAGCGATTGCTTATGCAACGGCGCCGAATGCCATGTCGTTTCATGGTTTAGGTGTAACTGAACATTCTTACGGAACTTTCACTGTCATGTTGATCGCTGATCTTGCCATGATAACGGGAAATATCGGAAGACGAGGTGTTGGTGTGAATCCGCTTCGCGGACAAAACAATGTGCAAGGCGCTGCCGATATGGGATGCCAGCCTTACCAGGGTGCGGGTTACTTGGATGTAACGAAGCCGGAGATACATAAAATGTATGAAGCGTTCTATGGGGCCAAACTTCCTGACTATGCAGGATTAAAAATTCCGCAGATGTATGATGCGGCGCTGAATGGAAAACTCAAAGCCATCTGGGTAATTGGTGAGGACATGGCCCAGACCGACCCCAACACACATCATGTGGTAAAGGCATTGCAGAGTCTGGATTTGTTTGTAGTGCAGGAACTGTTTATAACAGAAACAGCGAAACTCGCCACAGTTATATTACCCGGCGCTTCTTTCTTAGAAAAAAGCGGAACGTTTACCAATGGAGAAAGAAGAATACAAAGAGTAAATAAAGTGGTGGAGCCCATTGAAGGAACTAAAACAGATGGACAAATTATAGTTGACATCATGAACCGCATGGGATATAAACAGGCTGACTATGCTGCTGATACCATGCTGGAAGAAATAGCACAGATCGTTCCTTTCTTTGCAGGTGTAAAATGGGATGAGCTGGGTGATAATGGCAAACAATGGCCGGTGAAAAAAGACGGAACGGATACCGAAATTCTGCATACTGAAACATTTACCAGAGGAAAAGGAAAATTCCAGTTCAAGGATTTTATTGAATCAGAAGAAATAAAACAGCACGGAAAGGAATATCCCTACATCATTACCACCAACCGGGAGCTGGAGCATTATAACTGCGGCGCCATGACAAGGCGTACCCGCAATGTGGACATACTCACCGATGATGTGTTACTGATCTGCGAAGAAGATGCCCGCAAACATCATATTGAAGACGGCGATATGGTTTGCGTGGAATCTGCAAGAGGCAAGGTAGACATTAAAGCAAAAATCACCGATGAAGTAAAACCCGGCATACTCAGCAGCACTTTCCATTTCCCGGATATTATGCTCAACAATATCACCAGCAGCATCAGCGACAGCGAAGCCATGTGCCCGGAGTACAAAGTGGTGGCCTGCAGAATCAGGAAGAGTAAGGGAAAGTATAAGAAATAGTTTATCCAATAAAAAAACAGCCTGACGCTAATCTCAGATTAGTTACAATCTATCGTAACAAGCCTTGCGGAACAAGTTTGAAATTCATTTTGGGGGGATTGTTGATAATTTCCCATCATTCTGTACACATCAATTGATGTTGAAAATTTATCAATTCTTGTTGCGAGATGAATATCTGGATCAGCTCTGCCGAATTTTTTTATTTCAGCAATTGGATAAAAATTTAGTATTCCAGAAAAGGCTACAGTTTTAATAAGTCCTGTATGCCCAAGACACAAAGGAAAATTGTATGTATTCATAGTACGGATGTTTTAGGATTTCAAAGTTAGGACAATCCAATTTTAAACATTGCTAGTTTTTATCACCAGCAGCATCAGCGACAGCGAAGCCATGTGCCCGGAGTACAAAGTGGTGGCCTGCAGAATCAGGAAGAGCAAGGGAAAGTATAAATTAAATAAGCAGGAGCAAGCGAAACCCTAATCCTGCTTCATTACTATCCAATTGGTCCCGTCGCTGATAATCATTACCGTTTTCGGTGAACTGGCCGGACTAAGTGTAAAGGGCGACACACTTGTATTGGAATTTCCCGCATACATCGACCCGGCTGCTGTGGTAATATTTACATTAAATGATCCGCTGTTATTCCTGATGATATACATACGGCCCGGGTATGTGGCCGGGTTCGGTAACTGGTAATAATTATTTGTATTGTCTGCGGGTGACACGCTGATAAAAGATTTTTGATTCAGTAAAGAAACGGGCGAACCGCTGGTTCCTCCTGCAAGGCCTGTGGTAACGCTGATTGCAACGATGCCATCTAATTTTATAGAACCGTTTCCACCGCTGTTGGCTCCTGTGCCGGGAGTTAATACAAGGTTTCCCCCGGTTGAAGTAGTAGAGTTAAAACCAGATAAAATGTATCCGCCTTCTGCTGTGATAGTTCCGGCATCTGCCGAGTTAATATTATAACCTCCTTTAACAATAACATCTGAATGTGTGCCCGCAGTCAGGCCCCAATAAGAACTTTGGCCTGCTGTGATATTTACATTTCCGCCGGCAGAATTATAACCACTCCCTGCTGTAATATTAACAGCCCCCGATGTTCCAAGGTTGGTCCATCCGGAACCGCCTGCGGGCATATTGTTGGTGGCGGTAATATTTACACTTCCTCCCGAGCCTCCATTTGGAACATATGGATCACCTGCTCTCAGGGTTATTGAATTAGCGCTTCCGGTTGTTGATGGTGCGGCTAATATTGTACCAGTACCGCTAAGACGGATATTGCCATTCACTTCTAATTTATCTCCCGGTGTTGTAGTGCCGATGCCTACATTGGTTCCTGTATTGTTATAAATATTGCCGCTGAGCAGCGTCCAGTAATTGGTGTTGTTGGCAAAAGCCGTCCAGGCTGTTCCGTTATAAAAGTAGAACTGGTTCAGATCAGTGTCATAAACCTGCAGGCCTGTTGCGGGACTCGCAATAGCTGTTCTGTTTGTTGTTGTCATGCGGGGTATCAGCATGCCTTTGCTGGTAGAAGTTACATCCAGCATGGCAGATGCAGCCGGAGAGGCAATACCAATGGCCACCTGTGCCTGCGTAGTTGCAGCAACGAACAGCAAGCAAATGCATAATAATAGACGAGACGCTTTCATGTAAAATTTTTTATGATTATTATTGTATCACTACTTTTTTTGTTGTGCTGTTTGCTTTTAAAAAATAGGCGCCTTTTGCATAGCGGCTTACATCAACGGTTTTTGTTCCGGGATTTGCCTGCTCCTGCCAGAGCAATTTCCCATCCGCCGTATAGAAAGCAAGACCGGTAGCCGAGTTGACCTGAACGGTAAGCACATCATTCATGACCGGGTTGCCAACAATAACAAAGGGTTCGTCTGTTGTGGAGAAAAAGAGAGTTTTGATATCGCTGCTGCTCTTCCTTCCATTATTATCATTCTGTAAAATGCGGTAATAGTTGACACCCGTGGCGGGTGTGGTATGTATAAAACTATAACTACCGTTGCCCGTGGCGGGTTGTGTGCCCAGTACCGTCCAGTTGGTACCACTCAGGCTGTGCTGAATTTCATAGTTTCTTACATTTTGTTCATAAACATTGGTCCACTTCAGCAAGCCCGTTTGGTATTGTTTGGTAGCCGTAAATGAAAGCCAGCCTAGGGGAAGCGGAGCTGTTAAATGGGCAAGGGTAAGTTCGCTGATTGAGCCGAGTATTACGCCGTCGGAACGTACATAATTATTTGTACCGTCACGAAAGGTAGCGGGAGCGTAGGTCCAGATGGTGGTCCCGTTGTGCATATTAAGGGTAAGAAAATTTTCGGGAATGCCGTTCAGTTCCGCACCGTCCTGATAATAGATCCAGATGTCGCCGTTGTAAGCATTTGTGTTGCTGGCAAATTGATAGACCCTAGAAATATAATTGTTGTAGGATGAATGAATAATTGTTGCTGACCTGCTCAGCGTATTATTGCTGATGACAAAATCAGCAGACGGGATAAGCATAAGGCCGTCTGCATGAAATGTGGTGCCGGCTTTTATGGTTAGGTCTGTACCATTGGCCACGTTTAATATCTGCGCTCTGGCCGTGCCGGTAATTAACAGACCCAAAAGTTGCAGGGCATACAAAAAGAGTTTGCCTTTCATATGCCCCTAAAGTACCGCAGGTCAAATACCTGAACCAATCCCAATACATCGGCATTTTTGACTACCAAGAAGTTGGTATGGCCGGCCCTAAAGAGCGAAGGGGAGATTACTAAGGATGGGGCAATAATGAATATTTTCTTATTCTCTCACAATCAAGGTCTCTTTCAATTTAATATCCCTGGAAGAACTTCCGATCATTATCCTGAACTCTCCCGGCTCCACCACTTCTTTCATATTTATATCCAGCATGGATAGCATATCCGGTGTAACCGCAAATGAAACAACTTTCGATTCCCCGGCTTTTAAATGAACCCGTTGAAATCCTTTTAATTCCATTACTGGTCTTGCTACCGACGAAAGCACATCCCGGATATATAGTTGCACGACCTCATCACCATCTCTTGTGCCGGTATTTTTTATCTTAAACGAAACCGTTGTTGATTCCGTCTTGCCGGTATTGTTTCTGCTTAGTTTTATATCGCTGTACTCAAAGTTTGTATAACTTAATCCATGGCCAAACGGAAAAAGCGGGAGGCCGGACAGATTATTATAATCATCGCCACGGCCTGTTGGCTTGTGATTATATACCAATGGCAATTGTGCTTCATGCACAGGAAATGTGATCGGTAATCTTCCCGCAGGATTGTAATCGCCAAACAATACATCGGCAACGGCATGCCCGCCTTCTTCGCCAGGATACCAGACATCAACAATGGCGGGAACCTTTTCAATCCAGCTGTTCATCGTGACGGCGCTGCCGCCAACCAACACTACCAGCACCGGTTTTCCTGCTGCCGCAACAGCGGTAATCAATTCTTCCTGGTGGCCGGGCAAGGAAAGCATAGCCCGATCCTGAAACTCGCCTTCAATGATTCCAACGACAACAACGGCTACCTCGGATTGCTTTGCTGCGGCCACAGCCTCCTGTATTTTCTTTTTCCAGTCATTTGCCACGCCAACATTCCAAATCAGTTTGATGGTAGCATTGCCAACGGGCTCAAAAAACTCTATTCTGATATCATAGCTCTTTCCTTTTTCAAATAAGTAATCGGCAACAGTTGTTTTATAGGTTTGCTTTTTCCGGTTATCAATGATGATTTTGTTATTAATATAAAGGCGATAGCCGTCGTTTCCTTCCAGCCCGATCTTGAATGTTCCTGTTGCGGGTGCTGTTAGTTTGCCCGTCCAGCGAACAGAATAAAAATCAACATTGATCGCTGGGTCAGGGGCATACAATGTCCAGTGAAAATCAATGGCTTTATCAATTCTCTTTACTGCTGCTTCACCACTCAGTGTTATATTATTAAAATATTCTGCCTGCAGTCCTTCGCCGTCTTCATAACTCAGTTGCTTTGATGGGACAATAACATATTCATTGCTGGTCCGGCCACAGCCGGGAGCATATATCAGTTTTGTATTAGTTCCGGTCTTTTGTTTTATCCCTTCCAGTATGCTCACCTTATCATTGCCCGGACCGCTGTAGCCGCCAAGTCTTGCTTCTGCAGCGTCTGTTCCGATAACAGCTATTGAACGGATGTTTTTTCGCAGCGGAAGAGTATTCTTCTCGTTTTTCAGCAGCACGATTGATTCCAATGCCGCTTGCTTTGCAATCAACTTGTGTTGTGCTGCTGTTACCGCTTCTTTTTGTATGGCTGCATACGGATTTTCAAACAGGCCCAGCTCAAACTTTACTTTCAGCACTCTTGCCACTGCCTCATTCAGCCGGTTGCTGTCAATACTTCCGTCCAAAAACGGCGGAATAAACAATTTGTGATGCTTATACTCTGTTTGAAAAATAACATCCAGCCCGCCATGGATGGCATGTTGCCCGCTGGCCGGATAATCCTTTGCTGTGTTGTGCAATACCACTTCACCGCCGACAGCATTGGCATCAGAAATAACAAAACCAGCAAAGCCCCATTGTTTCTTTAGTTTCTCATTCAGCAGCCAGCTGCTCGCCGAACAGGCAACGCCGTCCAGTGAATTATAGGCCGTCATCACCGACCGGGAGCCCCCCTTTTCAAAACAAGCTTTGAAAGGAACAAAATAAATTTCTTCTAACAGCCTTTCGTTTATATGAACAGGATAACTGTCCCTGCCGCCGTCGCCCGCATTGGCAATAAAATGTTTGGGAGTAGTGATGATCCCTTTCTTTTCAAATGCACGGACAAAGGCAACACCCATTGCAGATGTAAGAAACGGATCTTCACCATAGGTTTCTTCAGTTCTTCCCCAGCGCACATCGGAAGCAATATTTACAACCGGGGAAAGTATTTGCCGGATACCCCGTTGTTTTGCTTCGTCTGCAATCACATTCGTCACTTTGTTCATCAATGCGGTATCCCATGTGGCTGCTAAGCCAATGGCTTGCGGAAAAACGGTTGCACCACCTCTTACCAAACCATGCAGGGCTTCATCAAATGCAATGATGGGTATACCCAGTCTTGTTTTTTCGACAAAATATTTTTGAATAGCGTTTATCTTATTTGCCAGGGCTTCTGCATTTTCCTTTGTACCATAGTCCAGCATTTGTCCGCCGGCATCTCCTTTTGCCGCGGCGCTTACCTGGAAGCCGAAAAGCCCGTTTTTATATTGAGCGGAATCGGCATTGTCCAAATCACCCGGAATCATAAAAAGCTGCCAGAATTTTTCTTCGGGGGTCATCCTGCTCAGCAGGTCCTGCACTCTTTTTTCAACCGGCTGGGATTTGTCTTTGTATAATGGAGGTGCCTGGGAAAAAACCGGGCAGTAATTACCCATGAACAACAC
>CAYHPA010000095.1:0-12422 GCA_964358155.1 uncultured Chitinophaga sp. | reverse complement strand
GTCGTGAGTCGCTGATAGTTGTATTGGTTGCAACAAGTCCGTCTAATTTTATTTCAAGTGCAAGGTCTATAACATCGCTTAATTGTTCATCTGATAAGTCAGGGGCAATCTTCAACAGGATTGGTTTATCACCCTTCGGCAAGCTCAGGGTGACATTGAGCTGCTGAAGATGAGTAAGTATTTTTCTCAGCGATTCTTTTTCCTGCAATTCCCTGAGGCCGGGTGTGTTCGGTGAGCTTACATTCACTACAAAATAATCAACATACTGGTGCAGTTCTTTAAAACATATCTCATAGTCCTTCCACGCATCTTCGTTTGGAGTTGCCTTGTTCTTTCCTATGTTTCCGCCGATGATCAGTCGTGAGTCATGAGTCGTGAGTCGTGAGTTCCATTTTCTTAATCGTTCAGCAATCACTTTCGCTCCTTCGTTATTAAAACCCATACGATTAATGAGGGCTTTGTCTTTTGGCAGGCGAAATAATCTTGGTTTGTCATTACCTGCCTGCGGCAGTGGTGTTACCGTTCCTATTTCCACAAAACCGAAACCCAGGCACTCTAACTCAAGCAGGTATTTTGCATTTTTATCAAAGCCGGCGCCAAGGCCAACTTTATTTGAAAATTGAATATTGAAAATTGAATATTGCGTATTGCCTTTTGGCCGATAACATCTGGCTAACAATTTTCTGAATCCTATCCGGCACAGCAGCTTCAGGCAGTTCATGGAAAAATAATGCACCCATTCAGGAGGAAACAGAAAAAGGATGCTGCGCAGGAGCCTGTACATATCTATAGCGTTATTTATACTCCTTCAATTTCTCCAATACATCTTTGCTGAGCAGTTGGTTGATCATCGGGTCATCTTCTTTCAGGCTTACAAATGACCATTCTTTGGCATACTTGTCTTTTGCCGCCACCAGAGCGTTGTTTTCTTTTATCCTGAGACTGCCTGTTTTTTCATCAAAGTGGAGGTTTTCCCTGCCATATTTTTCGCCAGCACCTTCCATGATTGTCTCCATTTTTTCTGCCAACTCCTCTTTATCCAGAAATTCCATTACCATCACCATGGAATAAGTCACTTTTGCATACTGGCCTTTACCGGACTCAAAAACAGGATAAATCTTGTCAACTTTCAGTGAGTCGAGGGAGATTTTAAGTTCGTCATTTTTAAAACCCTCCTTCATGGCTTCAATCATTTGCTCTTTCGGGGCTATTTCAAAGAGTTTTGGGTATATGTAGTCCATCAGTTTTTCCAGGTCCATATCCTGCGTTAGCTGCATATATTCAGTCAGCCTTTTTTCCAGCGAAGTATCCGGAGAGGATGGTTCCGTTTTCTTTTTTGCATCGCCACAGCCAAACAAAAAGATAACCGCAAGCCAAAAAACAAATTTTCTCATAACGTTTTTTTTCAAAGAAACCCTATCCACCTATCCCGGCAAAAACTATTTTTCCCGGATAGTTGAATCTGCTAATTTTGATGCGTAAAGTTGCATAAACAACTTTTGAATGTAACCATGCAGGAAGCATATATTATTGCCGGATACAGAACCGCGGTGGGCAAAGCCAAAAGAGGTGGATTTCGTTTTTATCGTCCTGATGACCTGGCTGTGGAAGTCATAAAAGGACTGATGGCAACTGTGCCCCAGTTGGAAGCCAAAAGAGTGGACGATGTATTGGTTGGCAATGCTGTGCCCGAAGCCGAGCAGGGTTTGCAGTTTGGAAGAATTATTTCTGCAAGGGCCCTTGGGTTTGATGTGCCGGGTGTGACGGTGAACAGGTATTGTGCATCGGGGTTGGAAACGATTGCCATGGCAACTGCAAAGATCCGGACCGGTATGGCGGATTGCATCATTGCCGGAGGCACAGAAAGTATGAGCTTAGTTCCCACCGCAGGTTGGAAAACTGTTCCTTCTTATGCTATTGCCAAAGACGATCCTGATTATTATCTCAGCATGGGGCTTACTGCGGAGGCTGTAGCAAAAGATTACAGCATAAGCCGGGAAGCACAGGATGAATTTTCTTATCACTCCCATCAAAAAGCTATTGCTGCAATTAAACAGGGGCATTTCAAGAGTGGCATACTCCCGATCAATGTTGAGGAAGTGTATGTGGATGCAAAAGGAAAAAAGCAAAAGAAAAATTATACTGTTGATACCGACGAAGGACCAAGGGCAGACACATCGGTGGAGGCATTGGCAAAACTGAAACCTGCTTTTGCAGCCGGTGGGGTGGTAACAGCGGGCAATTCTTCCCAAACCTCCGACGGAGCGGCTTTTGTAATTGTGATGGGAGAGAAGATGATGAATGAACTGGGATTGAAACCCATTGGCCGGTTAGTAAACAGCGCTGTGGCCGGGGTTCATCCCCGCATTATGGGCATTGGCCCGGTAGCCGCCATCCCCAAAGTGCTGAAGCAATCCGGGATGAATCTTTCTCAAATTGACCTGATAGAACTAAATGAAGCATTTGCCTCACAGGCATTGGCGGTAATAAGAGAAGCAGGACTTGACCCTTCCAAAGTAAATATCAATGGCGGTGCTATTGCTCTTGGCCACCCGCTTGGCTGCACGGGCTGCAAACTTACCATACAGAACCTTCATGACATGAAGCGGTTAAATAAAAAATATGGGATGATAACTGCCTGTGTTGGTGGAGGTCAGGGGATAGCCGGCATTATTGAAAACCTCTGAGCCCCTTCAATTGAAACTACCAACCCCGGTAATTCTGTTTTAAAACCCGCTGACTGGGGTATTTCCTGAGTAATTATTTGTTAATAAAGTTTAAACGATTTTATACCTTTAAAGTCAGTTAAGGCTGAATCTATTTCAGACCGCCTCAATGTTTTCCGGGACATTCAAAATCATTGCTTATGGACAGAAGAGAATTTCTGACTGCTAAACGCAAAAAGAAGCAAAGACCCGCTGCCAGGCAGCAGGCAATTTCACCCCGCCGTATTACATCCGGGTTGAACCCCTATTCAGGCCCATGGACTGAAAATGAGATAGTTCACCTTTTGAAGCGAACCATGTTTGGCGCTAAAAAGGCCGATGTGGATTATTTCAGGGCGAGGACTGTAAACCAGGCAGTGGATGAAATGATTAACCCAACTGCGCCACAGCCAAGTCCGCCTATTAAGGAATATACCACTTCTACGCAGCCCGGCACTCCCGATGGCAATATTGCACAGGGAACCAATTGGGTAAATGATATTAATAACGATGGCACCGTTCAATCCCAAAGAAGGGCATCCTATAAGAAATGGTGGACGGGGATGATGATTAACCAGGACAGGAGCATCCGGGAAAAACTACAGATGTTTTGGGTAGATCATTTTGGAAACGAAGCGACGGATGTGGGAAATGGCAACTGGGCCTACATGCAGCATAACCTGATCCGGCAGCATGCATTGGGTAATTTCAAACAGATGATTGATGCAATTACCAAAGACATATCCATGCTCCGGTACCTGAACGGTTATCTGAATGTGGCCTCAGCGCCGGATGAAAACTATGCAAGGGAACTCATGGAATTATTTACACTGGGCAAGGGCCAGGGTTCTCAATACACGGAGAATGATGTTAAGGAAGCAGCTAAGGTGTTAACCGGCTGGCAGATTAACGGCACGACATATATGTCGGTTTTTAACTCTGCAAGACATTCCGCAGTCAATAAAACATTTTCTTCTTTCTTCAATAATACAGTTATTACAGGAAGAACAGGAGCCACTGCCGGCCAGTTGGAACTGAATGACCTGCTAAACATGATATTTGCGACGCAGGAATGCGCCAAGTTCATTTGCCGCAAATTCTACCGCTTCTTTGTGTATTACAGCATTGATGCAGCTACGGAGACCAATGTAATAGAACCACTGGCTACCATTTTCCGCAACAATAACTATGATATCAAACCGGTGCTTTCTGCTTTATTCAAAAGCGAGCATTTCTTTGATGTACTCAATCAGAATTGCTACATTAAAAATCCGGCAGATCATATTATTGGTTCGTTGCGGGAAATGAATACGGTCTTTCCTGCATTGACTGATTGGAATACCAACTATGGCATGTGGAATTTCTTTTATGCCAATATGGTGAATACGGGACAAAACCTGCATGATCCTCCGAACGTATCCGGCATGCCCGCTTATTACCAGGAACCGGCTTTTCATGAAATATGGATTAATTCAGACTCGTTGCCGAAAAGAAACCAGTTTACCGACACTATGGTAAATACGGGGTTTGTCCGCAATGGCCAACGGGTGATCTTTAACCTGGTACCGTATGTGCAGCAGTTTTCCAATCCCGGTAACCCCAACGACCTGATTGATGATGCACTGAAATTTATTTTCCGTAACCAATTATCATACGAATCCAAAAAAACAATCAAGACACAGATATTGCTGAGCAACCAGCAGTGGGATTATTACTGGACCAATGCCTGGACTACCTATCTGGCCAGTCCGACAACAGCCAATTTTAATATTGTAAACAACCGGCTGAAATCATTGTTCCAGTATTTCTTTAACCTGGCAGAATACCAGTTATCATAAACATCATCTTTTTCCCGTCCGACCGGGTCATCCTGGCGGGCATCCTTAAACAAGAAAAAAATGAAAAGAAGAGAATTTTTACAAAAAGGGATACCGGCCGCCGCTTTGTTACCGGCAGTGATAAATGGCTATTCTGTAAAAGCATTCGGCGCCGAATCGCCGCTGGTGCAGGCGCTGATGCAGGGCATTACCGACACAGACCATGTGCTGGTCATTATTCAGCTGGCAGGTGGTAATGACGGACTGAATACCGTGATCCCCATATCTACTTATTCCAATTACTATAATGCCAGGACAAATGTTGCCATTCCGCAAAACAGGATATTATCATTGGGAAGCAGCGGTGCAGGTTTGCACCCTTCTATGACAGGTCTGCACAACATGTTTGGCAATGGAATGCTTAAAGTGATACAGGCAGTGGGTTATCCGCAACCTAACTTCTCGCATTTCAGGGCTACTGATATCTGGATGAGCGCCTCCAACAGTAATCAGGAGGTTTTCAGCGGATGGGCTGGCCGCTACCTGAATTATGAATATCCTAATTTCCCGACAGGGTATCCAAACACCAATTCACCCGACCCTTTAGCAATACAAATCGGCTCAACGACTACATTAACCAGTCAGGGCCCGGTAGTGAATATGGCCATGAGCATTACTAACCCAACATCATTCTATAATTTACTGAACGGAACCACGGATCCCGTTCCAAATACACCTGCTGGTAAAGAATTGCAGTTTATCCGCATAGTAAGCCAGCAAACACAACAATACTCAACCGTTATCAGGAATGCAGCCAATGCTGTGACTCAACAAGTAACTTATCCTACCAATAACAGCCTGGGTGACCAATTGAAAATTGTAGCGAGGCTGATCAAAGGGGGTTTAAAAACCAGGGTATATATGGTAAGTACAGGTGGTTATGATACACACTCTGTACAGGCCAATACCGATACCACTACGGGTGCACACGCAACATTATTGCAAAGGCTGTCAGATGCCATCAAGGCATTTCAGGATGATCTGCAATTTCTGCAGGTACAGGACAGGGTGATTGGCATGACCTATAGCGAGTTTGGCCGCCGTATCAAATCCAACTCCAGTGTAGGTACCGACCATGGAGCTGCAGCACCAATGTTTTTATTCGGAAGTAAAATAGAAAATGGTGTATTGGGGAATAATCCTGCCATACCAACCAATGCTACCGTTAACGATAATGTGCCGATGCAATATGATTTCAGGAGTATTTATTCTACCATACTGGAAAAATGGTTCTGCCTGGATAAGACAGTAGTGGATGGTTTATTCCCTCCGAATATCAATGCCCAGTTGCAATCATTACCGTTATTCAAAAGCGGCCTGACATGTAATGCAGTGGCACCGCCGCCTGCGCCTGTCAGCGACCGGGTGATCTATAACTATCCAAATCCATTTACAGATTATACCGATATATTCTTTAAAACAGAAGGAGGGCATACCCTTATCCAGATCATGGATACATTGGGCCGGGTTATCAGCAACCTGCTGGAAAAAGATTATACGACAGCTACATCGGATAAAATCAGGTTTAACTCCGAAGGCCTGCCCACCGGTATCTATTATGCCCGTTTGCAAAACGGCGTGACACAGCAAGTATGGCCGATGCTGAAAGTGAGATAATAAATATATCCAACTCAAAATAAAAAATGCTTCCGGTTTTCCGGAAGCATTTTTGCTTATGAAAATCTTTTAATTAATTGCTGATCTGGTGCCCTGCATTCACCCAATCGGTTATTTTTTGTTTGTCAACCGTTGTTAACGGGGCATTAGGAGCTTCGGGCATTTGTGTGGGAACATTGTCAACTGCCCGTACTTTTATCCTGTCCCAGCTGGCTACAATGTTGGCATCGGTGTCAAAGTTCTTACCACCGCTGACGCCGCCATTACGATGGCAGGGGCCGCAATAGCCCACAATGATTTCTTTAACCAGGGCATATTTAGGGCCGTAGTTCAATATGGTAATTTGAGCAGTATCTGTACATCCCTTTTGGTTTTTAATAGTGACAACATAATTGCCCGCCGCCAGGTTGGTAAAATACCAGGAGGACTGGTAAGCGCCATTCCCGATTTTATATGAGATGGTATCGCCTCTTGGGGCCAGTATACTAATGGTGCCATTATTAGAACTGCCAATTGCTTCTGTATGGGTATGACCTATAAAAGTATTGTAACCGGTACAAGGATCCGGAACCGGTGTAGTATCGTTTTTGCTGCATGAGTTGATGAATACAACTAAAATGAGCAATATAAAAGGGGAAGTCAGTTTTAATCTCATAGCCGGGTTTTGAACTTATACAGGCCTCAAAGTTTAAATCAGCCTGATATTTAGCTTCTACAAGATAAATATTATTGCCGAAAAACTATATAGGAAGCAAGTCAGTGAGCAATTTGAGCAGGATTGTCACAATTTTTAATGTAACAGTGTTGCAAATATTATTTATCTTGCAATCCTAAATGAAAGGCCGGTCCTTCATACTACGCTTTGCAGCCTTTTTTCTTCTGCTGGTTTTTTCACAAAAAGCAGGGGCGGGGTTATTTTATCATGACCTTTTTCATAAAATAAGTTCGGCAGAACTGCCGGCAGGGCATCAGAAAGAGATCAGTTACAACTGTACCTGTATTGATGATTTCCTGATACCATTTACAGGATCAGCAACACCAGCCCTCACAGTTCCGGTCTCAGATTATAGTATTAAAGTTGAAATTTTTGTAAGCCGCCTGGCTTTTCAAACTTCCGTTCAATCTTCTCTCCGGGGCCCGCCCGCATATATCAAAGGGTAAATATCTGCCGTACCTGCTGCTGTAATTGCAGCCATTTTGCCAACAAAATTTTCAGCCGATAAGGCCTGACTTTTAATTCATTGATATATGAGATCGAAACAATTTATTTTTCTCGTTGGGGCAATTATTATTTCCAACATCTGTCTTTATGCCCAACCCAAATTATCATTAAGCGGAAAGGTGACCGATGCCAAAACAGGGGAACCACTCTCCGGAACTTCTGTTTTTATTCCAGACCTGCGAAAGGGAGTTGCCTGCAGCGCCGATGGTTCGTACGTTATTCCCAATATCCCACCGGGTAAACACCTTGTTGAAATAAGCCATCTCGGTTACGGCTCTGTTATCGAAACAATTGAAATGACTGCCGACACCAAAAAAGATTTCGCACTTGCGGCTTCTGTAGTGGAGAACGAAAATGTGACTGTTACAGGAGTTTCTTCTGCCACATCTGTAAAAAAAACGCCTGTACCTGTAAATATCCTTAAGCGGGATGAACTGTTTGCAAATAGTTCAACTAACCTGATTGACAACATCAGTAAGGTGCCGGGAGTGGCACAGGTATCAACCGGACCGGCCATATCCAAACCTATTATCCGGGGCCTTGGATACAACAGGGTGGTAATAATAAATGATGGTATACGGCAGGAGGGACAGCAATGGGGTGATGAGCATGGAACGGAAATAGATGAGCAGAATGTAAACAAGGTGGAAGTGCTGAAAGGCCCGGCATCACTGATGTATGGAAGCGATGCAATGGCAGGGGTGGTGAATGTAATATCCATATTGCCGGCCACAGAAGGCAGGATAAGGGGAAATATTTCTGCCACTTATCTTACTAATAACCGGCAGCGGAATATACATGGTGATATTGGCGGCAATACAAATGGTTTTAGCTGGGGCATCAATGCATCTTACAAAGCAGCGGCAGATTATAAAAATAAATATGACGGTTATGTATTCAATTCCAAGTTTAATGAAAAAAATTTCGGAGCGTATATCGGGTTGAACAAAAGCTGGGGTTATTCGCATTGGTATATAACAAAGTTTGACCAGGCACCGGGGCTTGTGGAAGGTGACCGGGATGATGCAACCGGAAAATTCCTGAAGTTGGTGAATATAGCAGGAGTGGAGGTTGAGAAAATTGCAACTGATGCAGATTTTAAATCCATCCATCCATTTATCCCGAAGCAAAGAATTCAGCATTTTAAGTTAGTAACCGATAATAGTTTTAAAATCGGTAAGAACAGGCTGACGCTATTGCTCGGTCACCAGCGAAACCAACGGCAGGAGTTTGGCAATGTGCTTGTGCCGGAGGAGCAGAGTTTATATTTTGACCTGGGCACATTCAACTATAACCTGCAATTCCTTTTTGCAGAAAAGAAGAATAC
This sequence comes from uncultured Chitinophaga sp., assembly GCA_964358155.1. Lineage (GTDB taxonomy): Bacteria > Bacteroidota > Bacteroidia > Chitinophagales > Chitinophagaceae > JJ008. The sequence goes on along the minus strand of CAYHPA010000095.1, from coordinate 3,674 downwards.
TAAAATTACCATCGGGGTAAACGGGATGCAGCAGACAAATAAAAACAAAGGAACAGAGCAACTGATACCTGAGTATTTTCTTTTTGACATCGGCGGATTTGTTTACCTGCAAAAAAAGTTTGAGAAACTTACGTTCAGTGGCGGGATTCGGTTTGATATCCGTTCCCTAGATTCAGAAGAATTGCTGGATGGTGTTGATGTGAAGTTCGCAGCATTTAAAAAGAATTTTTCCAATATCTCCGGAAGCATCGGGGTAGCTTATCAGGCCAGTAATACTGTTACATGGAAATTCAATCTTGCAAGAGGCTTCCGGGCGCCAGCTATTCCTGAACTCGCCAGCAATGGGGCACATGAAGGAACCAGCCGGTTTGAATACGGGGAACAAAATTTGAAGTCAGAAACCAGCCTGCAGGCAGATGCCGGGATTGAAATTGCCAGTGAGCATGTATCATTTACCACAAATGTTTTCTACAATGCCATGTACCATTTTATCTATTATAGAAAATTGCAGGCTGTTGCCGGTGGCGATTCCCTCATAACAGATGGCCCCGATACCTTTTTTGCTTTTCAATTCAATCAGCATAATGCCAGTCTCTATGGAGCAGAGTTCAACCTGGATATTCATCCGCATCCGCTGGACTGGCTGCATGTGGAGAATACTTTTTCGTGGGTAAGGGGTCTTTTCAATACTGCACAGGATGGCAATAAGAACCTTCCCTTTATTCCTTCTGCGAGGCTTATCAATGAAGTGAAAGTGGATTTGCTGAAAAAAGGTAAAACTATCCGCAACCTTTTCCTGAAAATGGAACTGGATAATAATTTTGCACAGAAGAATCCATTTACAGGCTATAATACAGAAACTGCTACATCCGGTTACAGTTTGCTGAATGCCGGTATCGGTGGTGAAATCAGGGGTAAGGACAAAAAAATTGCTTTCTTTTTTATCGGCGTAAATAATATCAGTGATGTGGCTTATCAAAACCACCTTGGCCGCTTAAAATATGCGCCGGAAAATAAGGTATCGGGAAGGATGGGTGTTTTTGGTATGGGCCGTAATTTTTCAGTGAAACTGAATGTGCCACTGGATTTCAGTGTCAAATAATTTTTTTGAGAAAGACGCTTCTTTTTTATTGAGTACATTGCAATATGGAAATAAGTATCAACACCCCCGCTTTGCTGTTTCCGGCCATCACTTTGCTGCTGCTGGCATATACCAACCGTTTCCTGGCTATAGCCAACCTTATCCGCAAATTGCACGATGAGTATATTGACGGAAAGGGGAGCAAAGTATTACTGAAACAGATTGCCAACCTGAAACGCAGGATCAATTATATAAGGAACATGCAGGCATTGGGTGTGTTTAGTTTCCTGTGCTGCGTGGGTTGTATGTTCAGTATTTATAAGGATTGGTCAACGGCGGCGGAGTATCTTTTTGCATTGAGCCTGCTCAGCCTGCTGGTATCGCTCATTATTTCGCTGGTAGAAATATTCATGAGCACCAAGGCGCTGGAGCTGGAACTGGGCGATATGGAGGAATTGGAAAGATCAAACTTCTTTACCGACCTTTTGTCCCGCAATAATGAAAAAAAAGACTCTTAGATTTACCTGTATGAAAATCAATTTTGCTTCAATAGGATTCCGGGTGGCATTTGTCGTTCTCCTGGCAGCTTGTTCAAAAGGAGGATCATCATCTTCTGATGATGGTGGAGGCGGAACACATATTCCATCGCCCAACGATACCACAGCCCCCTTGCTTGACATTTACACCCCCACTGCCAACCAGGTATTTACCAGTGGCAGTACCATTACTATTACAGGAAGGCTGACGGATGACCTGGGCCTGTACCGCGGTACTATTAAGATAACCAATGATGCCAATGGGGATATTTTGAAGAACCAGGCTTATGAGATACATGGCCTGCGGTTATATGATTTCAGTCTCTCTTACGTTACTTCTGTTACAACAGCTTCTGATTACACGGTTACGGTTTCCTTTGAAGATCATGGGTACAACAGCGTTACCAAATCTGTGAAAGTGAAAGTGAACCCATGAGTATTGAGTATAGCGGATGTGTCAGATACTCTTGAGAATCTTTAGCACATGCTCCCAACTTCCTCCATTGTAAACTTCCTTCAATCCTTTTTGTTTCATAATGGAAACGGCATTACTGCTTCTGCCCCCCGATGCACAGCAAAACACCACCGGGCGGTTCATGCCTTTTATTCTTTCTGCATTGGCAACTATTCTGTCAACAGGTATGTTGATGGATTCAGGTACTTTACCCCTGTCAAACTCCTGTGCTGTTCTTACATCAATAACGATGGCACCTTTTCGTAAAGCGTCTTTTATTTTGCTGCCACCTAATCCCAGAAATGAAAGAAAGCCCATAGTATGATATATTTTTCAATACTGGTCAGACCAGTATTATGCAACGCTGATTTTATTTTTTCTTTCGCCGATCTGCTGCCGCCACATGGCATAGTACAATCCTTTTTCTTCCAGCAGTGAGTGATGATTGCCCGTTTCCACCACATCGCCTTTTTCCAAAACATAAATACGGTCAGCATGCATGATGGTGGAGAGACGGTGGGCAATGAGGATGGTTACCTGGTTGCCTAATTGAGAAATATCACGGATGGTATCGGTAATTTCTTCTTCTGTCAATGAATCCAGCGCTGATGTGGCTTCATCAAACAATAGCAGTTTTGGTTTTCTTAATAAAGCCCTTGCAATAGAGAGTCGTTGTTTCTCGCCGCCGGATAATTTCAGACCCCCTTCACCGATCATTGTTTCCAGGCCTTTCTCTGCTCTTTCCAATAGATTCTGGCAAGATGCTTTGTTCAGTACATCCCGCAGATCTTCATCAGTAGCGGATGGATTAACGAACAGCAGGTTCTCTTTGATAGTGCCGGAGAATAATTGTGTATCCTGTGTTACAAAGCCGATTTGATTTCGCAGGTCTTCAAAGTCGATATTGTTTTCGTCGTTGCCGTTGTACAATATTTTTCCTTCCTGCGGGCGGTACAGGCCCACCAGCAGTTTCATCAATGTAGTTTTGCCGGAACCGGAAGGGCCGACAAAGGCGATGGTTTCTCCAGTCTTTACTTTAAAACTGATATCATTGATGGCTTTGTGCGTGGCAGTATGGTGCTTAAAGGCGACATGATCAAATTCCAATGTTTCAATTCTCCCAAGGTGCTTTGGATTGGCAGCCTGCGGCTCCGGGGCTTTTTTCATCAGGTTGCCAAAGTTTTCCAGCGATGCCTGAGCCTCACGATAGGTGAGGATGATGTTCCCGATCTCCTGTAGTGGCCCGAAAACAAAGAAGGAGAATATCTGCATGGTTACAATCTGCCCTGCATCCATCTTGCCCTGGTAAATGAATAACATCAGCAGGAATAAAATGATCTGGCGAAGCGTATTCACAAATGTTCCCTGCACAAAACTTATACTGCGGATACGTTTTACTTTTGTCAGCTCAAGCCCCAGTATCTTAAATGTGTTTTTATTCAGCCGGCTTACTTCCTGCTGTGTCAGGCCAAGACTTTTTACCAGTTCAATATTCCGTAATGATTCGGTGGTGGCGCCCGCCAGCGCCGTGGTCTGGCCAACAATTTTTTTCTGTATCGTCTTTACCTTTTTGCTCAGCAGGTTAGAGATGACGGTGAGCAGA
>CAYHPA010000094.1:2755-12495 GCA_964358155.1 uncultured Chitinophaga sp. | reverse complement strand
ACTCCGGGTCTTCTTTCGGTGAAGATCATTGAATCAGCCCGCACATCAACAAGATTATAACCGCCAACAGGTGATTTTGCCCGCAGGTTGGAACGCCCCATCACCCCGGGTATATCTTCAAAATTCATGGCTCTGTTGGCGTGACCATGCCCGCAAAGGATTGCCCAGGTATTGTAATCACGAAGCCTGTCTGTTATCTCGTACCAATTATCCAAACCACTATCAATGGGATAATGATTCAGGAAAATAATGGGTTGCCCCAGGTTTGCTTTTATTAGTTCATGTTCTAACCAGTTCACAGCATCACGGGGCACATGGCCATCACTCATCCGCAGATAAGGGCCCGAAGCACATCCGAGAAAACGGATGCCCTCATACTCAAAACTGAATTTATCATCGCCGAATATCTTGATGAACGAATCGCCGCCGCTTTCACTCCAGCCGGTATCATGATTGCCGGGAATGATATACCAGGGAACTTTCAAACCATTCAGTATCTCTTTAGCTCTTTTTATTTCGTCATCAGTGCCCAACTCTGTGATGTCGCCGGTCAGCACCACAAAAGCAATATCCTTCATCTGGTTAATGTCGGCCACCGTCCTCCTCAGGTCCTCTTCGGCTTTTCCATCAGGAGAACCGATATGTGTATCTGAAATAAATGCAAACCGGAATTGCTTTACCTGTGCGCTGATAAAATATCCCGGCAGGATCAGCAGCAGGATGAACAGCAATTTTTTCATAACAGCAAGTTACTTATTCTTTCGTCTGCCGGTACAACCGCCATCCGGACGTTCCATAGTGAATGAATTGGTAAAAAAGGAGTGGCTCGTTTGTACAGAACCTTTTGCTGTTTAATTTTATAATCATGCACTCCCGCTCCTTTATTTTCCTGCCAGTTTTGGCTGCTATTCTTTTCTCCCTTTCCGGAAAAAAGGAGCAACTGCTGCAGCTCAGTAAAAAATATTTCCCTGAAAACTATGTGCTGATTAAAGAGTATGACGAGGCTTCTATCAATGACCTGGCCAAAGCCGACTCTCCGGGTGAATATATCTCCAATGTTTCCACCGTTGTGCATGAGGCCTATCATGACTATCTGGGCCGCCACAGCAGCTACTACGATTCCGCCATGCGCTATCGTATCAATGACACCCTCAGTTTTGAAGTAAGGAATTTTAAAACATTCCCTTCTGTTGAAATAAACAATATAGTGCCTGCTGCTGTACGCAAAAGGGTATTCCGTTATGACACTTACATTGATACCAAAGAAAAATTTCATGTCACCCAGCAGTTTGGAATACTGGGTCTGCTGGAAGAAGCAGTAGCCTACTACCATTCATTCAATACAGAAATGCTGCTGTTCAAGTTTTACAAAGACAAGTACGGATGGAAAAAACCCGACAAATGGATGTCGTACCTCGGCGGTATGGCCAGCTTTCGGTTTGCCATCACTGAATTTGAACTTTTCATGTCGTGGTACCTGCAATATGCCAAAACAAAACACCCCTCCGTTTACAGGGATATCATGAATAATAAAGGATTAAAGAAGCTGGTAACCTTTCTGCACAATGAGAACCGCCGCCTGTCCCTGCAGTACGACAAAAACCGGCAGGAAATACTTGAACAATTCAAAGGAACGCTTGAAATCCATGAAAGTTCCATCTTTAATACAAAAACCTATTCCGGTTCCGGCTTATTTGATGAGGAAGTAAAAGAAATGAACCTGCTGCTCAGCAAACCGGAGCACCACCTCTACAAAGACCTGCTCCGATAATTGTTTGATTTTTTATTTTCAAAATATTTTGAAACCTTGAAACAGCTGCCTTAGTTTTGCGCCATGAAACTCAATGAAGCAAAACAGCAGTTCATCAGTAGTTGGGGGGCCTTTGGCACCCATTGGGGCATCAACCGTACCATGGCGCAGATACATGCCCTGTTACTCATTACTCCCGATCCGCTGACGCAGGACGACATCATGGATGAACTGAACATCAGCCGCGGCAATACCAATATGAATATCCGGGAACTCATCAACTGGGGGTTGGTGGAAAGAGTGCTGCTGACCGGTGAAAGAAAGGAATATTTTACAGCAGAAAAAGATATATGGAAAGTAGTAAAGCAGATTGTAAAGGAAAGAAAGAAACGGGAACTGGAGCCGATGCTTAAACTGCTGGACCAACTGGAAGCAGTGGAAGGCGATAAGCGGGACAGAAATGTGAAGACTTTTGTAGATACGATAAGCGGCATCAAAAAACTCGGCAGGCAGGCAGATAAAACGCTTGATGTAATGATACGGGCGGAGGAAAGCTGGTTTATTGGAGCTATCATGAAAATTTTTAAATAATTATATACATGAAAACTTACAAATTTTTTGATTTGTTCATGCAACTGGGTTTACTCCTCGCGGGAGTTGTGACTTATTTTATTAGTGACCCGGAAAAACTCAGCCCTATTGCATTTGTACTTGGCTTTGCAGCGGTGCAGATTATCAGTATCCTTGTCCACCTGGCATCGGGCCCACGGCCTTGGAAAATGCCCGCACTCAGAAAATATCACCTGATTGGAACAGCATTGATATTGGCAGGTATTGTCGTTGCAATCATCCAGGGCGAGGCTGCAAGAACCGGCGATAAAGATGACAAGTACAGCATGGCCGGGCTGGGCACATTGGTTTACCTTACCATACCGGCAATTCTCCTTGCCCTTTTTTATACCATTATCACTGCTATGGAATGGAGAAGAATGAAAAAAACTGATTCATGAACGACAAGAAAAAAACCCTGGTACTTGGCGCTTCCGACAATCCTTCCCGCTACAGCTTTCTCGCTATGCAACGGTTAAAAAGTCATGGACACCCGGTGGTAGCCGTGGGTAAAAAACATACCCTCGTAAATGATATAACCATAGAAACAGAAAAAAAGATGTTTGATAACGTAGATACAGTCACTTTGTATCTCAATCCTGCCCACCAGCAGGAATATTATGATTATATACTTTCCTTAAAACCCCGCCGCATCATCTTCAACCCCGGTGCCGAGAATGATGAACTGAACAAACTTGCACAAGCGCAGCAAATAAAGACGATGGAAGCCTGCACATTGGTCTTATTAAGCACCGGTCAGTATTGAAATAGTATTTTTTTTAGAAGATTTACCATTGCCCCGCAGCGTACTTACTATTAATCCAGAGTACTACCCCCCGATCTTCATTGTTTTCAGCGTTTCCGCTTGCCTTTTCTGAAAATAATCACAAATCTTGTATTCCCGTCCCCCTGAAAACTGCAGTTGCAGAACATTGACTGCTGAACAATATCCTATTGACTTAAAAACCGTTCGAAATGAAAAACCTTCGTGCCCCGGTGCTTTGCACCTGCTTTGCCCTCATCAGTATTTGTTCATTTGCCCAGGAGCAAAAAGCTCCCATCAATGAACCGGATTACAACAAACCGCATTTGTTTGATAATCTCCCGTCAAAAATTTCTTTTAACCCGGAAACCTTTTCCAGCCTTGCCGGCAAACAGGCAGGCAATGCAGTGAGTATCTCCCTGTCTGATAAAGTAAGTATTCCTTTTGAAGGTAAAATGCTCTCTTCGATAACAAAAGATAATGGCAGGGTGCAGAGTATTGCCATACAGTCAACCAATTTTAATGGCGCCACTTTTTATATGTCTAAGGTTACTGCCGATGACGGTACGGTCCGTTACAATGGCCGCATCATCAGCTTTCAGCACGGCGACCTGTATATTTTACAAAAAACAAATAACCAATACGAACTGATAAAGAAAAATTTTTATGACCTGGTAAATGAATAAAATTCATTGCCGGCCCGTTTTTATATCCGTATCCAATCCTGTTCAGTACCTATTGAAAAACACAAATCCGACTTGTTATGAAAAATTATTTACGTACCGGCCTTATGGCAATCCTGCTTACTGCAACAGCAGCAGCAAAAGCACAGGTGCCTGTTTTAAGCAGTCATCCCACAGCCACATCCGTTTTGTTCCTTGATTTTGACGGGCATACCCTGGATGTGGGAAGCCCCTGGAATGTTACCTCAAGTGTCATTACGCTTGGTGGCTCTGGCCTCAGCACTGCACAGATCACCGAAGTATTTAACCGGGTGGCGGAAGATTACCGGCCATTCAACATTAATGTAACTACTGATTCCACAAAGTACCTCGCAGGCAATGTCTTCAGCAGGCAAAGGGTGATACTTACCATTTCATCTTCCTGGTATGGTTCTGCCGGCGGTGTTTCTTATGTTGGCTCTTTTACCTGGGGCGATGATACTCCCTGCTTTGTTTTCTCGGCCCTGCTGAGTTATAATGTAAAACAAGTATCCGAAGCCGCTGCACATGAAGCCGGACATGCCCTGAGCCTTTATCACCAGGCTACTTACAACGGTAGCTGCGTCCTCACTTCACAGTACAACACCGGGCAAGGCAGCGGCGAGATCGGCTGGGCTCCTATCATGGGGGTAGGTTATTACCAGAATTTTACCATCTGGCACAATGGCCCTAATCCTTATGGATGCACCAACTATCAAAATGATCTTACAGTACTTACTACCACCAATGGCTTTTCATTCCGTACAGATGATCATGCAGCTACATTTGCCGGTGCCAGCAATGCCGCATTTGTGAGCAACCAGTTTAATGTAAGCGGTGTGGTAGAACAGAACACCGACCAGGATATGATCATGTTCACCCAACCTTCGCTGGGCAGGTTTCAACTGAATGCCATACCATATAATGTGGGAACTGGTAATGCAGGCTCAGACCTCGATCTGCAGGTATCCTTGTACAATAGTTCACAAACACTATTGAATGTATATAACCCCGGCACTTTATTGAGTTCTGTTATTGATTCAAATCTTACAGCCGGCGTTTATTATCTGAAGATAGAAGGTAACGGCAATATGTATGCACCCAACTATGCAAGTCTTGGCTCCTACTCCCTTCAGGGCAATTTTATTGAAGGGGCCTTACCGCTGCACAAATTGGAACTGCGTGGCCAACTGAATGGTGACCTTCACCAGCTCAGCTGGATCATAGAAGCCGATGAACAAATAACGAGGCAGATCCTGGAAATATCCACCGATGGAAGAAACTTTGGCCCGGTAACAGAACCTGCTGCTGCAGACCGTTCATTTGCTTACCGTCCCAACATCAGCCATACGGTGCAGTATCGTTTGAATGTAACATTTGATAACGGCCGTCAATATTATTCCAATGTGGTTACGCTCCGCAATACCGGCAATAGTCCGAGACCAAGGATCATCAGCAGCCTGGTAAACGGAGCTGCAGTAGAAGTAAGCAGCCCGGGAAATAATTATGACTATGCCTTATATGATCTGAATGGTAAGACACTTGCCTTGGGCAAATTGCAGACAGGATCTAACAATATAACGGCACAGGGCATCATAACAGGCGGTATGTATTTCATCCGCTACACTAACGGCGCCGAACAATGGATTGATAAATTTGTTAAGCAATAAACGTTTTCACGTCCCCGTCATAAAGGGGCTTTAATCCGTACCCTTTTTTTATCAAAGGTTTTCCGGTAACTTCGGAAAACCTTTTTTTATGCGCTGGAGAAAATTTAATGGCGACCCGATTGATCTTCCCATTATGGATGCAGTGGAAAATGCCATCCGCAGGGAAACCGAAAAGGGATACCGCCTCAAAGTATGCATCGGCACCGACTCGCAGGTAAAAGGAAAAGAAACGGAGTTTGCCACCGTTATCGTTTTCCTGCGGGAAGGGCATGGCGGCTTTATGTTCATCCACAATGAAAAGACAAGGCAGCAATACACCATCAAAGAAAGGATGCTGATGGAGGTTGCCAAAAGTATTGAGATCGCTTACGAACTCTGCAACCTGTTTACGGTGTATGATGTGGACATGGAAGTACATGCCGACATCAACACTAATCCGCACTTCAAAAGCAATGATGCCCTCAAAGAAGCTATGGGTTATATCCTTGGAATGGGCTTTGCCTTCAAAGCAAAACCGGAGGCCTTTGCCAGCAGCAGCTGCGCCAATAAAGTGGTAAACTGATGTAAAGGATTATTTCTTTGCCCTTCGGCGGAGCAGGCCAACTATCAACAAAGCCAGCAGTGCCACACCAATGCCAATGCGAATCATGGCAGCTTTTTTCTGCTTAGCCTTGTTTTCTTCGTTTAATTTCAGCAGCGTTTCCACATTTTTGCCAATATTCTCCTCTGCTTTTACCTCACGGAGTGTTTTCTCCACGCTGTCTTTTATATTTTGAATCTTGATGGCAAAACTGTCTTTCTGAAATAATTTTTCCTTACGGAACCCTCTTTTATTTTGTGCATGCAGGGCCGGGGGCAAAAAAGAAACCGCCAGTATAAATACAAGGGGGGTCAAAAATTTCTTCATAACAACTAAACGAGAAAATTATTCTGTAACGGTTGAAGGGGGAGTTTCTGCTTTTTGAGCCAGCAGCAGATCGGGTGATTTGAATGCATTAGCGCTGGCAAATCCCCTTTCCATTTTCTTAGTGTCTTCCTGCGCCAGTGAGAATGTAACGAGCACCATGATGAATAAAGCAATGACAATGTTTCGTTCGGATAAGATAGTTCTCATAAATGCCTTGAAATTGAGTGCAAAATAGTCATAAAACTCAAACTACAAATACCCCATTAGTGGTATTTATCTTCTAATGCCTTGAATATTACTATTCAGTGCGTTAATATGGGCCAGCAATTCCTTTCTTCCCTCCTTTTTTACAGCAGAAGACAGAAAATGAGGCGGCATCTCCTCCCAACTGGTGGACAATATTTTTAAGAACTCACCCACATTGCGCACAGTGGCGCCGGGTTTGTTCTTATCCGTTTTGGTAAACACAATAGCAAACGGAATTTTCCACTCCCCCAGCCAGTTGATGAATTCAAAATCTATTTTCTGCGGATCATGCCGGCTGTCTATCAGCACAAACAAACAAACGAGATTCTCCCGTTTGCGGATGTAGCTTTCAATCATATTGCCCCAGTTGTTGCGGGCTGTTTTGGCCACCGTGGCATAGCCATAGCCGGGCAGGTCCACCAGGTACCATTTTCTTTTATCCGAAGAAATGATATTAAAATGATTGATCAGTTGGGTCTTTCCCGGCGTAGCCGATGTTTTGGCCAGGCCTTTCTTATTCGTCAGCATATTGATGAGCGAAGACTTGCCCACATTGCTGCGGCCAATAAATGCATACTCCGGCTTATCCGGCGGCGGGCATTCTTTGTAACCGGGGCTGCTGATGATATACTCTGCTGAAATAATCTCCATATTACAAAGGTACAAGCGACGCAAGGAACAAGGTACAAGGGTTTTCAACTGATCAGCTAGCATCAAAAATCAGGTAGTGGCCGGGTTTATTTTTTTACCACAGATTACACGGATCAGGGCACGGATAACACAGTGTAATCTGTGAAAATTTAATCTGTGCTATCCGTGGTTAAACCTTGTATTTTTTCAGAACCAGACATTATCAAAATCACGCAGCTTGGGCCTTGTACCTTATCATCCTTAACTTTGCGTTCCCATGTCAAACCCCCTGCCGCACGACCATATTATTCCCTTCAAAGAATCAGGCAAAAGCAAAAAAGAACAGGTGGCTGAAATGTTTGACGGCATTGCCGGCAGGTACGATGTCATGAACCGCTTCCTTTCTGCCCGCACCGATATTGGCTGGCGCAAAAAAGCCATTCGGCTGTTGAAAAAGGACAACCCAAAGCATATTCTTGATGTAGCCACTGGCACGGCCGACATGGCCATTATGGCCGCTAAGATGCTGAAACCCGAAAAAGTGATTGGCATTGATATTTCAGAAGGAATGCTGGAACTTGGCAAAAAAAAGGTTGAAAAAGAAAGTCTTGGACACATCATCCAGTTACAGGCAGGCGATTCAGAAACAATAAATCAGCCTTCCAATTCGTTTGATGCCGTAATGGTGGCATTCGGCGTCCGGAACTTTGAAAACCTGGAAAATGGCCTTGCAGAAATGCTCAGAGTGCTGAAACCCGGTGGCCGCCTCATCGTATTGGAATTTTCAAAACCCCGGCGCAGGGCCGTTAAAAGTTTATACAACCTGTACATGAGCATCGTAGCCCCGCAAGTGGCCCGGTGGTTCAGACAAAACAAAGATGCCTATCTGTACTTAAATGAGTCGGCCAATGCCTTTCCTGACCGGCAAAATTTTACTGAGATTTTAAACAAAACAGGATTTACTGAAACCGGTTTCAAACCGTTAAGCTTAGGAATATGTTGCATTTACTCCGGAAGAAAGCCATTATAATATTCATCAGTGCAGCCTATTTGCTTGGCGGCGGATTATTGTTTTCCCCATCAGCATCGGCACAGTTCAGCTACAGCCGGGTGGAGCTGAACCAGCCTGACCATGATGCCAAACCTTATTATTTTGGTATTACCATCGCCATCAACCGGGCCCGTTTTCAAACCGACCTGCACCAGCGGTTCCTGGATTATGACAGTGTGTATGTAGCCGAACCGGTGAACTCCGGCGGGCTTTCGCTGGGCCTTTCTGCCACTGCACGCCTCTCCGACCGTTTTCAGCTTCGCTTCAACCCGCAGCTTATGTTTATTGAGCGGGGTATTTTTTATAAACTGAAATATCCGGATATCAATGGTGACAGCACTGTAACCAAAAAGGTGGAGTCGGTAACCATGACCTTTCCGCTGCAGCTGAAATTGCAAAGCGACCGCATCGGCAACTTTCGGGTCTATGCATTTGCCGGCATCAAAGCCGATATAGATATGGCCTCCAATGCCCGTGCAAAAAAAGCGGAAGAGCTGGTAAAAATTGAAAGCAAGGACTGGGGCCCCGAGTTTGGCATCGGTTTCAATTTCTTTTTTGAAAGCTTCATCTTCTCTCCCGAAATAAAGATCAGCAACGGCATCCGCAATATCCACGCAAGGGATGAAAACCTGAAATTCTCCAATGTATTTGACAAAATACAATCCCGGATGATCGTCTTCAGCATTCATCTGGAGGGATAGGAAATTATTGCGGATATTTAGTGCAGAAAAAACAGCGCTTTCTCTTTCGCCACATTATCAAAAACAATAGTATTGATGTTGATTGGCTGCTGACAGGTCAGGTATTAATGATTGAACCCGCACAGAATTTTTCAGAACAATGGAAAAGAAGAACGAAATAAAAATATTTGAAGAAAAAAAAGTAAGGACGCTCTGGGATGCAGAGCAGGAGAAATGGTATCTGTCAATCGTGGATGTGATTGCGGTACTCACGGAAAGCCCCAACCCAAGAAAGTATTGGAGTGTTTTGAAAACAAGGTTGAAAGCAGAAGGAAGTCAGTTGACTACAAATTGTAGTCAACTGAAAATGCAGTCCGCCGACGGCAAATTTTATCTCACCGATGTAGCCGACACCGAGCAACTTTTCCGGCTCATCCAGTCCATTCCCTCTCCTAAGGCAGAACCTTTTAAACTTTGGCTGGCCAAAGTGGCCGCCGAAAGGTTAGATGAAATGCAGGACCCCGAACTCTCCATTGACCGGGCACTGGAACAGTACCTGCAGCTTGGCTATTCTGAAAACTGGATCAACCAGCGGCTTAAAAGTATTGAGATACGAAAAGAACTGACGGACGAATGGAAAAAAAGAGGACACAAAGAAGGGATTCAGTTCGCAACGCTTACCGACACCATCACCAAAGCATGGAGTGATAAAACAACGAAAGAATATAAAATA
>CAYHPA010000094.1:0-2745 GCA_964358155.1 uncultured Chitinophaga sp. | reverse complement strand
AAAATACTAAAAGGGCTGAAGAAGGAAAACCTGCGGGACAATATGACCAACACAGAACTTATTTTAAACATGCTGGCCGAAGCCTCCACCAAAGATATCTCCGCAGCCACCAACCCAAAAGATTTTGAAGAAAGCAAAAAGGTGGCAAAGCAGGGCGGCAATGTGGCCAGTGTGGCAAGAAAAGAACTGGAGGCACGCACAGGTAAAAAAGTAGTTACTGCTTTAAATGCAAAAAAAGTTTTGGGTAAGGGCAATGCATCTAAGAAGTTGAAGAAATAACCCACTCCCCTGCCACCCATCTCACTTTTGATGCTTTGATTAACTTCGGTGGTGGATGCTGCTTGCATAGAATATTGATTCCATCCTGTACTTCACTATCTTTAAGATAAATCAATGACGCAGCTTATGAAAGAAGGATTGTATGAGCAACTGCTAAACAAATTGATTCTATCGAAGCTGGATGAATTGGGCAGAAATAAGTTTCTCATCAAAGAAACTGAAATTGATAAGAGTGAAGCTGCAAGAGTATTATCTCAGTATTTAGTTGAAGTAATCAGATTTGCACTTAACCTTATTTCAGGTGACGACAGCATTGAAAAACAAATTGAACTCTCAAACAAAATAATTTTTCTTTTACGAACAGAACTTAAGAATGAGGAATTTGAGGATGACCTGATAGCAACTGAAGCAAAAATTCTGTCAGCAATTTTTTCAAAAATTGATGCAAGATTTTCTGACTTTGAAAAACATCTCAAAGAAATAACTCCATACACAAGATTATCTCAAAGCGAATTATTTACAGGAAATAATGCAGGCATTTCTCTTGAAAGTGAAATCAAAAAAGAAATACTCTCATCAGATAAAATCAATTTTCTTGTTTCATTTATCAAGTGGACAGGAATAAGAATTTTTGAGAAAGAGTTATTTGAATTCACCGAACGAGGTGGAGAATTAAAGGTGATAACCACTTCATACATGGGTGCTACTGATTTGAAAGCAGTAGAATATTTATCCTCACTGAAAAATTGTGAAATCAAGGTTTCATACAATACAGAAAACGAAAGATTACATGCGAAAGCATATTTGTTTTTCCGTAACACTGGTTTTCATACTGGCTATATTGGTTCTTCAAATATTTCACGTTCAGCATTGACAAATGGCTTGGAGTGGAATCTGAAAGTAACAACAAAAGAGGTTGGACATATCATAGACAAATTTCAAAAGACATTTGAAACTTATTGGCAGGACAAAGAATTTGAATCATTTGAGAAAGCACATCACAGTGAAAAACTGAGAACAGCACTCAGAAAAGAAAGAACATCTGAGAAGAACAATTATGTAACATACTTTGATTTAAAGCCATTTCATTTTCAAGAAGAAATTTTAGAAAAATTAGAAGCAGAAAGAACAGTTCATAATCGTTTCAAAAACTTAATTGTTGCTGCCACAGGAACAGGAAAGACAGTAATCTCAGCTTTTGATTTTAAAAATTTCAAGAAAAAATATTCAAATGCAAAGCTATTATTCATAGCTCACAGAAAGGAAATTCTTCAACAGGCACAAGCAACATTTCAGGGAATTCTTAGAGACAATAATTTTGGAGAGTTATGGGTTGATGGAATCGAACCAGAAAAATATGATTATGTTTTTGCTTCTGTTCAAACACTGAATAACAGAATTGATTCCCTGGCTCTTTCAGAATCATTTTATGATTTCATCATTGTCGATGAAGTTCATCACATTGCTGCTTCAAGTTACCGTCCGATTTTAAATCGGTTCAAACCAAAAATTCTTTTGGGCTTAACAGCAACACCTGAGAGAATGGATGGAGAAGATATTTTAAAAGATTTCTGCAATACGATTGCAGCAGAAATACGATTGCCTGAAGCACTCAACCGAAAATTACTTTGTCCATTTCAGTATTTTGGAATTACAGATAGTGTTGATTTATCAAATGCCACATGGCAGAATGGAAGATACTTACCAAGTGAACTAACAAAAATTTATACCCAAAATGATAAACGAATTGGAGAAATAATTTTTAATCTCAATAAATACTTGAGAGACATAAATGATGTTAGAGCACTTTGTTTTTGTGTTACTCAGGAGCATGCACAGTTCATGGCAGAAAAATTTTCTCTTGCAGGATTGAAAGCAGATTTCTTAGTTAGTTCCAGAAATGATTTACGAGATGAATTGAGACACAAATTTTTAAAAAAAGAAATCAACTACCTTTTTGTAGTTAACATTTTCAACGAGGGAATTGACATTCCTGATATTGACACCGTTTTGTTTTTAAGACCAACAGAAAGTTTAACTGTTTTCCTTCAACAACTTGGTAGAGGTTTGAGGTTAGCAGAAGGCAAAGAGTGTTTGACTGTTTTAGATTTTGTTGGCAACTCACGACCTGAATATGATTTTGAAGGTAAGTTCAGAGCACTTGTTGGAAAAACGAATACATCTATTCAAAAAGAAATTGAAGATGACTTTCCTCATTTGCCATTAGGATGCACAATTGTATTAGAAATGAAAGCAAAAAAATTTATTCTTGATAACATTCGCAATGCTACTTTGCTTAACAGAAATCAACTACTCAGCAAAATCAGGAATTACAAACACCAAACCACTTTACCTCTTTCACTGAAAAATTTTTCCGCCTTTTATCATTTACCGTTGCAATTGATTTACAAGAAAGGAAATTGGAAACGACTATGTGTCCTGGCTGAACAAATTCAAGATTATCCA
>CAYHPA010000093.1:0-12506 GCA_964358155.1 uncultured Chitinophaga sp. | reverse complement strand
TCTGTTTTTTCTGTCTGGCCCTTTCTGCTGTATCGGTATCGCCATTGCGGATACCAACTTTCCATTTCATACCCAGTTCTTCAATCACTTCTTCCATGGCACGGCCAATGTCTTTGGCCAATGCCCTTAGCGGTGTTACCCATAATAATTGAAGACCATTGTCTTTTTTTGTTGCATGATCATCCGGGTGATAGTTAATAAAATCAATAACGGCGCCAAGGAAAACAGAAAAGGTCTTGCCACAGCCGGTAGGGGCATTCACGAGGCCGCTTTCATGGTTGATGATATGTTGCCAGCTTTGTTCCTGGAAAAGAAAAGGCTTCCGCTTATTCAGCATAAGCCAATTAGATATCACCTTATATCCTGCTGAAGCTTCCAACGAGCGAACCATGTTGCAAACTTATGGCGAATCATAGGAAATCTACGATAGCCTTGCAAGTGCAGGAAATGGGTATTACTTTAGCAGTTCCTTATGTGGCCCGCATCATGGGCCATCTTTTCCAATCCATTTTCCTTCGCAAAGACACCAGTTTATCATTCGGGTTAACACAAATCCATTATGCACGGGAAGCCGGTAACAACTTGTATTGGATCAAACTGCATTAACATGGAAAAGAAAATTGACAAAATGAAAGGGACAATGGGTGATCAAAACAACCGCGGCAAACTGTATGTCGCATCTTTGAATAAGGAACTGATAGCAGCGTATTTAACTTACGACGCTCTTTCTGAAGTATATGAAGAAAGCAGAGCAGGATATAAGGCATCTGTAATTGTAGAAACAGGTAGCACTTCTGGTGATAACTGGATGCCTGCGATACTTACACCGGAGGAGGAAAAAATGCTGTATAACGAATATTATTGAACTGATGCCGGTCAGTTAATGATCCATCTTATCACCCCATCCTGCCATTTCAGGAAATACAGTTTCTTGTTCTCAAAATAATCCAGCGTCATTGTTTGTTTATTCAACACCGGCTGGATGTCAAAATCAGTGAATAATTTAGGCTGCTTTGCCGAAAGATTGGAGGCAATGTCTTTATCATATTGAAGCAGCATTTTTGCATATCGCCAGGTGGTCTCATAACCACGAAATACCATATCGCTGGGCCGCATAAACATTACCCTGTTGAACCAGGCGTTGATGCTCAGGCTTACCTTGTCAACCTTAGCATTATAGAAAGGAGTACTATAAATAATCTCAATGCCTTTATATTCCGGCTTGTTAAAATCTTTGATATTATCCCAGGTGGGCATTCCCATTACAGTGGCCTGGTATTTTTGTTTTTTTACCAAAGCAAGTTGCTGTATCAGCCGTTTGCCAAATGATTCATCAAGACTGCCGGCAATGCAAAGTGACTGTTCAGTTGTGTCAAGATAAGGTTTCAGGTGAGTTACAGTAAAACTATCAGGCAGATCGATATAATTTAATTTAAGCGGGATAGACATGGTATTCTTTCCGAATTCTTCAAAATACATTTTGATGCGGTCTTCCAGCTGGCCTTTTTTACGAAATACAATGAGACGGTTCAATGGATAATATTTCTGGATATGCCGATAAAGACCTTCGCATTGGGTGCGCAGGGTGGAATTGAGCATTACAAAAAATGGATTGCCGGTTACCCCGCCATCATTCGGCAGGTTTACATTGATGACCGGAATATTTTTCCGGAGGCCGGCGTCAGCAAATATTTTTACTTCAGCCGTGCTACAGTGGGCCAGTATCAGGTCAACGCTGTCCAATTCAGGTCTGCCCAGTTGTTGCGTCAAAGATTCTTTGACGGACCGGGTATCATAAACAAATATTTCCAACTGCGTTTTTTCTATATTCAGAGAGTCCAATGCCAACTGGGCGCCTTCATAAAATTCAAGTCCCGGGTTGATGAATTTTGGAAAAACATTTTTAGCATAGCGATATGTGGTGTCATCAATATAGGCTGAGTCAAGATACAGCGGGGCAAAAATGGCGATCTTATGTTTCGGAGTTATATCCTGTGCATTGCAGAAATGAAATGCTGAGATAAGTGCTAATACAACTAAAATGCTTTTTTTCATATTTAAAACAATTCACCTGTTTTGAAAACTACCAACTCGCTATTCACCAATCCCCACTCATTTTCATTCCCATTCAATCGTTGCCGGGGGCTTACTGCTGATATCGTACACCACACGGTTGATGCCCCTTACAATATTGATTATCTCGTTGGAGATATTGGCCAGAAATTCATACGGTAAATGCGCCCAGTCAGCCGTCATTCCATCCACACTTGTCACAGCCCTTAGCGCCACAGTAAATTCATAGGTCCTTTCATCCCCCATCACACCAACGCTTTTTACCGGAAGCAAGATAGCGCCGGCCTGCCATACCGTTGCATACAGACCAGCATCTTTCAGTCCCTGGATATACAAGTGGTCTGCTTGCTGCAACAACTGTACCTTTTCTTCTGTAATTTCTCCTAAAATACGGATAGCAAGACCCGGCCCGGGAAAGGGGTGGCGATCAATCATAGCTGCAGGGATACCTAATTCCCTGCCCACCCTTCTTACTTCGTCTTTGAACAGCGAGCGGAGTGGCTCCACCAATTCAAGGTGCAGGTGATCAGGCAAGCCGCCAACATTGTGATGTGATTTTATAGTAACCGACGGGCCATGAACGGAAACACTTTCTATCACATCAGGATAAATTGTTCCCTGCCCAAGCAATTCAACCCCTTCAATTTTTTTTGATTCTTCCTGGAACACATCTATGAACAGGCTTCCGATAGCCTTTCGTTTGTCTTCGGGTTCTGTTTTTCCAGCAAGTGCAGTATAAAATCGTTGCCGGGCATCAATGCCTTTTACGTTTAGCCCAAGTTCATCATAAGTGTCCAGCACATTCTGAAATTCATTTTTGCGCAGCACTCCATTATCAACAAAAATTCCAAAAAGCCGGTCGCCAATGGCTTTGTGAATTAATGTAGCTGCGACTGTCGAATCCACGCCGCCGCTCAGCGCCATTACCACTTTCCGGTTGCCGATTTGTTTTTTCAACGCCTCCACCGTGTCGGTTATGAAATGAGCCGCAGTCCAGTCCTGCGAACAGCCGCATATGTCGACAAGGAAATTCTTTAAAATTTTTTTGCCTTCTTTGGAATGATATACTTCAGGATGAAATTGTACGCCGTAGAGGGGGAATTGGGGAGTGGTAAGAGGCGAGTGGGGTATTCCATTCGTGGTTTTTTTAAAGGCCGCTATGGGGATGCTTTCGGTAGTGGCCAGCAATTCAAATCCTTCTGGCATTTTCAATATGGTATCTGCATGGCTCATCCATACCTGTGATTTTTCTTCCACGTTAGCCAGCAACATATCTTCTTTTTGTTTGTGCAGCAGGGCCCTGCCATATTCTCTTTTATTGCTTTTTGCTACCAGTCCGCCAAAACGTTTGGCCGTTAACTGTGCCCCATAACAAACGCCGAGTACAGGCACTTTGGTAATAAACTCCTGCACATTCACATCGGGTGCTTTTTCTTCATTTACAGAAAAAGGGGAACCGGAAAGGATGATGCCTTTCAGTCCGGGTTCAAATTCAAATGTTTTGTGATAGGGGATGATCTCGCAATAAACATTGGCCTCTCTTACAGCACGGGCAATCAGTTGAGTATATTGGGAGCCAAAATCGAGGATAAGTATCTTTTCCGTCATGAAGTTGCGAAGATAAGAAAGACTGATTTATCTATAGATTTACATAGTTTACCGTAATCTTAATATCCCTGTTCCTTCCTTTATCATCGGTGCAGGAAATTTTCACCGTTCCTTCCTGGGGGACAAAGAATTGTTTCTCTCCGGCATTACAGCTTTTGTAAAATTTGTTGTTGATATACCAGTACACTTTGGTTACATCATTGGCAGTTTTGCTGATAAGCTGCAGCGGTTCGGGGTTTTTCTTATTGATGATATACTCCATTCCATTTACCGGGAAAGTAATGGCCGGGGCAGCTCCTTTAAGTATCAATTCACAATTAGGATTGTGCTGCGGTATTTTCTGGTAAGCGATCCTGTTTTCTTCAAACCAAGCCTGCATGTCGGGATCCACGACTTTAAACCATTTCTTTTTATATCCCGTTTGCGGAGCACAGCTTTTGCAATAAGATAGCTTCTCATCAGGACTGATCATGATCTCCTGCCAGTTATCGCAGGCCTTGCTGGAAGAGATAAGGGGAATGAAGTAATCCGTAACAAGACTTTTGCAATGCGCCGACGGAGTTAAGCCGGTTTCGCTGCATACCTGGCGAATGTCGCAATCTTTGGGTTGCGTAAACCATTCTTCATCGCTGTCGTAGTCAATGGTATTAAAGATCTTGAAAAGTAATGGTGTGGCTATGTTGGCACCGCTAAGGTCTGCCACACCCACACCGGAGAAATTACCTGTCCATACCCCAACTGTAAAATTTTTATTGTACCCAATACTCCAGGCATCCTTTTTGCCATAGCTGGTGCCGGTCTTCCAGGCTATTTTGGGCATACGTTCCGTGGCTGTCCAGTTCAGCGGAAAATCAGGGCGGTTTATCTTTGAAAGAATTTCATTGATCATGTAATTCGCAGCAGGACTTATCACATTTACTCTTGAGTGAAGGGTGTCATTTTGTGTGAAGGAAGGAGAAATATAAATTCCTTCATTGGCAAAAGAAGAGAACAAGCCGGTCAGTTCTTCCAGCGTAGTTCCGCAGCCGCCGAGTATCATGGAGAGGCCCAGTTTTCTCCGGTCTTTTTGTATCTGTTTAAAATTACAGGTCGCCAGTTTCTGTATCATTTTTTCATGACCCAGCATCTTCAATCCTTTTACTGCCGGGATGTTCAACGAATGTTCCAGCGCAGTTTCCACCGTTACATAACCATTGAATTTTTCATCATAATTCTCCGGGGCATAACCCTGGTAGTTGACGGCCACATCCGTCATTACTGTTTTGGGTGTCAGCAATCCTTCATCAAAACACATCGCATAGAGTAAGGGCTTAAGTGTACTTCCCGGTTGCCGTACGGCATTGGCACCATTTACCTGTCCGCCATCGGTAGTATCATTAAAGTTGGATGAGCCGACATAGCTGATGATCTTGTGTGTTTTATTATCAATAATAACCACCGCAGCATTCTTTATATTTTTCAACCGCTGTGTTCTTACATAGTCTTCCACCAGTTTTTCTGTTTTTAACTGTGTGTTCAGATCAATATTGGTCTTAATAATATCTCCACCCTGTTTCTTTAGTTTGTAAGAAAGATGGGGAATATAGTGCGGCACTGTTCCTCTTGTTGCCGTCAATGGTTCAGCGAGCGCATCTTCTATTTCTTTTTGAGTAAATACTTTTTCACGGGCAAATTTCCGAAGCCACATATTTCTTTCATCAATGATGATATCGTTATTTTTTCCGATCACCAATCTGCCCGGATTGTTGGGAATGATGCTTAAGGCTGTGATCTCCGCCAGGGAAAGATGGTCAGGGTTTTTCTTAAAGTATAGCAGAGATGCGGCTTTTACACCTTCCACATTGCCGCCATAAGGCACCAGGTTCAGGTACATTTGCAATATCTCCTTCTTGCTGTACTTCAGTTCCAGCTGAAATGCCCGGAACATCTGTCGGAACTTGGTCAGAATATTCCTCCGGCCCGGTTCCAGGGCCTTGGCTACCTGCATGGTAATGGTGCTGGCGCCGGAAGTGCGATGCCCAAAAAGGTTCCTGAAAAAGGCCCTGACAACCGCAAAAGGATTGACGCCGGGGTGGGAATAAAAATGTTTGTCTTCCTTGGCAATGATGGTTTTCTGCAGCAAGGGAGATATTTCGTCCAGTTCTGTTTTCATCCGCCACTTCTGATCCTTTGTTAAATACGCATTAACGACCTCGCCTTTGTTATCTGTAATGATGGTGGAGTACTCTACTTTATCCGGAAGAGGGAATATCCAGTTGAGGATGAAGAAGAGGAGGATGATGGATAGAAAGGTTATTCCTGTCCACTTTAAGAGCTTGAGAAGCCCTCTT
Organism: uncultured Chitinophaga sp.; assembly: GCA_964358155.1. GTDB lineage: Bacteria > Bacteroidota > Bacteroidia > Chitinophagales > Chitinophagaceae > JJ008. Next base: position 6,495 of record CAYHPA010000093.1, on the reverse strand, counting down.
TTCGTTAACCTGATTTTAAGTTTTTTCATCTATGTAATTGTTCCGCTAACCGGCATCCATACGGATGCAAAAAAACAAAGACTGATATAAACTGCTTCGGCACTTAACAAATAATTATCTAGCACAATTTGCAACTCCGCTTGTATGAACTGTATCTTTCCTGTCAAATTCTTTTCTTCCTTTATGGAACCGTCAGACCAATCCCGCCCCACCCGGGATATTCCCCCCTAGATTTTCATCCTTGCTAAATTCGATTCTTTTTGCCAACGGCAGTGAAAAGTCCTTGTGAAATTGCCATCCGCCGGCAAAGAATGAACAGCCGATTTTTTTTCCTCACTAAACTTATTTAATTTCTCCCTCATAACCTCTCCTTAACCACACTTTATATGCGTATCAAAACTTATGTAGTTCCGCTGATAGCAGCCGGGGCTATTTTTTTGTCATCCTGTAAGAAAAATTCTATCAGCCTTTCCTTTACCAATGCCAAAGGCGAAGTGCCGCAACTCGGCAACCTTGTTTTCCGGTTCAATCATGCATTGGCAACAGATTCCATGCTCAATGCATGGGACTCTACCGATTACATCTCATTTGAGCCAAAGATACCCGGTAAGTTTCGCTGGGAAAGCCCGGATGAGCTGGTCTTTTCTCCGGCACAACCGCTGAACCCGGCTACCACTTACAAAGCAAAGGTGAAAACTGCAGTATTGAAATACAGCAAATACAATTCTGTAAAGAACGGTGATAAGATCAGCTTCCATACCCCTGAGCTTACGTTGGATAACTCCCAGGTGATCTGGATAGGCGAAAGCAGCACATCAGCTGTTCCCCAGGTGGACCTGTTCTTCAATTACCGGGTAAACCCGGAAGACCTGAAAAACAAACTCAGGATAGAACTGGAGGGAAAAAAGGCTGAATTCAGCGTAATCACTGTTTCGCCGGATAATAAAATATCCATCCGGGTGAACGGGGTTAAAACAGAAGACAAAGATATTGGCACAAAACTGACCATCGAAAAAGGGTTAAAGCCAGAAAGAGGGAATACTTCTACGGCGGAAACTATCACCAGTTCAATATCTATCCCCTCGCCTTTTGCACTTACTGTGCAAAATGTCGAGTCAGAGCATAATGGAACAGAAGGTGTAGTGAAAGTGACCACCAGCCAGCAATTGACAGGTGAAAGCGTTAGATCATTTCTGAAGTTTGATCCTGATCTTGCTTATACCGTTGAAACGAATGATTATGGCTTTACCCTCCGTAGCGATAAGTTTGACGTGGAGAAAAGTTATGCCCTGCTTATTACCAAAGGGCTTCGCGGAAAGATTGGAGGCTTTTTAAAAGAAGATTATTCGGGCAGTGTGGCTTTTGGTGAAATGGAATCCAATATCAATTTTACCAACAGCAAAGCCGTTTATCTTTCAAAGAATGGAGGAAAGAATATTGAAGTGCAGATAACCAACGTGCCAAAAGTAAAAATTATCATTTCAAAGATTTATGAGAATAACCTTCTGCTGGCACAACGGTATGGCTATTCACCCCAGGAAAATCGCAACACCGGTCCCGATTATGCCAGCTATGATGAGGGCTATGAAGGCGACTATTATTATGATGGTTATGGTGAGGGAGATGCCATGCTCGGAGATGTGATCTACGAGAAAGAAATTGATACCCGTTCATTGCCAAAAAGCGGAGGCGGAAGAGTGCTGAATTTTTCACAGTTTGAAGACAGGTTATCTGATTTTAAAGGAGTTTATCATGTGGTGATACGTTCCGCTGAAGATTACTGGGTAAAGGATAGCCGGTATATTTCTTTATCTGATCTGGGGCTTATTGCTAAACAGGGACAGGACAAGATTTATGTATTTACCAACTCCATTAAATCAGCCGATCCGCTAAAAAGCGTTAACGTTTCTGTTTACGGTACGAATAATCAATTGATAGGAACTGGTTCCACTAATAATGATGGAGTAGCTGAGATTGCTTACAGCAAAAAAGAATTCAGTGGTTTCAAACCATCTATGGTGATCGCAAAGACCGCAGATGATTTCAACTATCTCCCTTTTAATAATACAAGGGTCAACATGTCAAGGTTTGATGTGGGAGGAAAAAGAAATAACCCCTCAGGCTTTGATGCATTTGTGTACGCAGAAAGAGATGTGTACCGCCCGGGAGAGAAGATCAACTTTTCTGTGATCGTCCGTGATGCCAAATGGAAAAACCCGGGCGATGTGCCGTTGAAATTGAAATTCCTGATGCCGAACGGTAAAGAGTTAAAATCATTCCGTAAAAATCTGAATGAGGAAGGTTCACTGGAAGGAAGCATTGATATTGCAACAGCTGCTATTACAGGTAGCTATACACTGGAAGTTTATACATCAACAGATGTATTGCTGACATCCAGTAATTTCCTGGTGGAGGAATTTGTGCCGGACCGTATCCGGGTGAAAACAGAACTGGATAAAAAATCCCTTCGTTCGGGCGATGTGGCAAAGCTTTCCATCAATGCCATGAATTTCTTCGGCCCGCCTGCTGCTAACCGTAAATACGAAACTGAAATACAGGTGAAGCAGAAATATTTTTCTTCCGAGAAATTTGATGGCTTCGATTTCAGCCTCGCTAACCAAACTACTTTTTTTGATAAGGAAGTAAAAGAAGGTACTACCGATGCAGAAGGCAATGCCTTTGTTGATTATGCTGTGCCCGAAATATATAAGGATATGGGGGCACTGCAGACCAGTTTTTACACTACGGTATTTGATGAAACCGGGAGACCTGTAAGCCGTGGTGCTACTATCGATGTATTTACACAGGATGTGTTTTTTGGCGTTAAACTGGACGGCTATTATTATTACCCGCTGAATCAACCCGTGAAATTTCAACTGGCAGCAGTAAACAAAGATGGTAGTGCTGTGAATGCAACTGCAAGAATTGAAGTGTTCAAGCATGAATACAGGACTGTTCTGACCAGAAGTGGCAGCTATTTCCGTTATGAATCACAGAAAGAAGACAAAATGATGATTGAACAACAGATCAAGGTTGGCGCTAATACCGTTTATACATATGTACCGAAAACACCAGGTGATTATGAAATAAAAATTTATCGTCCGGGAGCCAATAGTTATGTGAGCCGTAGTTTTTATAGTTATGGAAGCTGGGGCGTTGCTAATACATCTTTTGAAGTAAGCAGGGAGGGTAATATTGATATCTCTGTAGATAAGAAATCCTATTTCGCCGGCGAGAGTGTGACCGCTTTGTTCAAAACACCGTTCAGCGGAAGAATGCTTGTGACAATGGAAACCGACCATGTTGTTTCCCATCAGTATGTGGATGTAAGCAACAGGACAGCTGAAGTCAATTTAAAACTTAATGGCGACCATGTACCGAATGTTTATATCACAGCTACACTCATCAAGCCGCATGAAATGTCGGAAATCCCGTTGACGGTGGCGCATGGATTTAAGAATGTAACAGTAGAAGAGAAAAGCAGAAAGATTGAAGTTGAGGTCAAGGCTCAAAAAACCGTTCGTTCCAAAACACACCAGAAGGTAACGGTGAAAGCACAACCGGGAAGTTTTGTGACCTTATCCGCTGTGGACAATGGCGTATTGCAGGTGAGTGATTATAAAACCCCTGACCCGTACAAATATTTTTACCAGAAGAAAGCATTGCAGGTTTCAGCTTTTGACTTGTATCCTTTGTTGTTTGAGGAGATAAGAGCCAAACTCAGCAGCACTGGTGGTGACGGCACATATGAAATTAGTGCCAATAAGAGAAATAATCCCATGCCTGCTAAAAGAATAAAAGTGGTGAGCTACTGGGGCGGTATTAAGAAAGCGAATGGTAATGGTGTGGCCGAATTTGAATTTGATATTCCGCAGTTCAGCGGGGAATTGAGATTGATGGCTGTTTCTTACAAAGGACAAAGTTTTGGCGCCGCTGATAATACGATGACGGTTGCGGATCCGGTTGTTATCAGTACGGCATTGCCAAGATTTTTAAGTCCTGGTGATACGGTGAATGTTCCTGTTACCTTAACGAATACAACTGATAAATCAACGAATGTGTCTGCCAGCATTGCGGTGCAGGGGCCGGTGAAAGTGATTGGTGGAAATAATCAAACCGTAACGCTGGCTGCAAAGACCGAAGGCCGGGCAACGTTTAAAGTGGTAGCTGACCCCACAATCAATATTGCTAAAATAACGGTAACGGTGAATGCGATGGGAGAGAAGTTCACAGATGTCACGGATATTTCTGTTCGTCCTCCATCCACTTTGCAGCAAACAACCGGTAGCGGCTCCATTGCCGGAGGCAATTCACAAAAGATAAGTATCGGGCTGAGCGACTTTATGCCGACCAGTGTGAACTATAGTTTGGTAGTAAGCCGTTCACCTGCATTGGAACTGGCTGAACAACTGAAATACCTGGTGCAGTATCCATATGGTTGTACGGAGCAGACCGTTTCAGCCGCTTTTCCCCAATTATATTATGGAGATATGGCAGACCTGATGAACCTGAATAAAGCACAGAACAAATTAAATGCGAACAGCAATATTATTGAGGCAATACGCAAAATAAAGATGCGGCAGTTGTACAATGGCTCTGTTACATTATGGGATGGGGAAGGCAAGGAAGACTGGTGGGCCACTATCTATTCAGCTCATTTCTTACTGGAAGCAAGAAAAGCCGGGTTTGATGTAGATAATAGTTTGATTGAAACCATGCTCAACTATATCAATAACAAACTGAAGAGCAGGGAAACGATTACTTATTATTACAACCGTGACCAGAATAAGAAGATTGCCCCTAAAGAAGTGGCATATGGTTTATATGTTTTGGCGCTGGCGGGCAGAACCAATGTGCCGGCCATGAACTATTACAAAGCCAATCCTGCCATCCTTGCATTGGACAGCCGTTATTTATTAGCAGCGGCCTATGCTACCGCCGGAGATAAAAAATCTTTTACAGCAATGCTGCCTTCATCCTTCAGCGGTGAGGAATCAGTGGCGCAAAGCGGCGGCAGTTATTATTCTGATGTAAGAGATGAAGCCATTGCTTTGAATGCACTGATAGATGTGGACCCCGGCAACGCTCAGGTTGGAACGATGGTAAAGCATGTGGCTGATAAACTTAAAGCAAGGCAATGGTTAAGTACACAGGAACGGGCATTTGCATTTCTTGCATTGGGCAAACATGCAAGGGCGGCCAATAACTCCACTGCAACAGCGGAAATAAAAGTGAATGGAAAAATGATCGCCAAGGTAGATGGTGGCCAATGGACCGGTGATATGAAAGCCCTGGGCAATAACAATGTGGAGATAGCAACAAAAGGAAACGGAAGATTATACTATTTCTGGCAGGCCGAAGGTATCAGCACCAGCGGAGCGTATAAAGAAGAGGACAGTTACCTGAAAGTAAGAAAGCGTTTCTATGACAGGTATGGTAAGCCAATCACTTCTAATACGTTCAAACAAAATGATCTTATCATTATTGGCATTTCCCTGGAACGTTCTTTCAGCACCCCGATTGAGAATGTAGTGATAACAGATCTTTTACCCGCCGGTTTTGAAATTGAAAACCCGAGGACAAAAGAAATACCCGGTATGGACTGGATAAAAGATGCAGTAACACCCACCGCATTGGATGTACGGGACGACCGTATTCATTTCTTTGTGGATGCCTACAGCAACAAACAGGTTTATTACTATGCGGTGCGTGCCGTATCACCCGGCAATTATAAGATGGGCCCGGTAAATGCCGATGCGATGTATAACGGGGAGTATCATTCCTATAATGGGGCAGGAATAATTAAAGTAGTCCAATAATAATACTGATCAGCCCATGGTTGCTAACTGTGGGCTGATCTTTTTTATCTATGCGTTTTACAAAGACTCTTTTACTGGCAATTTTTCTTTTGTGTTTTTATTCCTGCAGGGATGAGAAAAAGGAAAAATTTTTTTCCGGTACAAGAGAAAAAGAAAATTCTTTGACAATACAGGACAGTTTCAATCTGCGCAACCTGGAAGAGGATCCATCTTTGCTGAGTGATATTCATTCAGATACCATTCATATTGACAGGAATAAAAAGCATACCGGAATTTATATTGTTTCTCCTTTGTTGTCGGAAAAAAACGACCCTGAACTATTTAAATGGACCAGGGATTTGCTTGATGCCGACCAAAAAGAATTTTATGAGATGGTCAAAAATGATGAAGTGATCGATGATACAACGATCTCATATTTTCCCCAAGGATGGAGTATGTTTATACATCCAAGATTATTGTATAAAACTGATTCCGTAGCAAGCTTTGCCATTGAATCGGGACAAGGGTATACAGGAATGCCAGCCGGTTTTTGGTATAACACCTTTAACTATGATATTGCCAGAAAAAAAGAGATCTATTTGAACGATTTTTTTATTCTAACTAACGAGGCAGATAGGTTATTCCTAAAAAAAATAATCAGCCGTGCAATTGGCCACGACGTTATAATGGATGATTT
>CAYHPA010000092.1:0-12538 GCA_964358155.1 uncultured Chitinophaga sp. | reverse complement strand
TCCCTTTCTGTGAATGGGAAGAAAGGATTAAATGCTTTGTACACCCCGCAATTTGCCAACCGCAATTTTGAACTTTCTGTTTACAGTGTTGAACCGTTTGTAACCTACATTAAGAGCACAAAATTCCGGGTGGTAACCAGTTATAGATTTGATACCAAGAAGAACCTGCCTCTTTATGGGGGAGAAAAGTCAACATCGCATTCTGTCAACATGGAGTCTAAGTATAATATTCTTCAGAACACTTCCCTTACCGGGAAATTTACTTTTAATAATATTGACTATAAATTTCCTGCCAATACAACGGTAAGCTATATTATGCTGGATGGGTTATTGCCCGGCAAAAACTATCTGTGGTCGCTGGGCCTGTCAAAGAGATTGCTGAATAATCTTGAGCTTAATTTTCAGTATGATGGAAGAAAATCAGGAACATCCAAAACGGTGCATATTGGAAGAGCGGCTATCACAGCGCTGTTCTAAAAGAACTAAGATTTTCATGATTTTACAGGATTATGAGGAGATATCGAAGATACAGGGAGCAAGTAAGCTCTGAACTGACGGAACAATTTCCTCTAAATCCCTGTAATTCTATAAATCGTAGTTCTATACATTAAACCGGAAATGCATCACATCTCCGTCTTTTACCACATATTCTTTTCCTTCAATCCTTAATTTACCCACTTCGCGGCAGGCAGCTTCGGAACCGTACTGGATGAAATCATCATAGCTGATCACTTCCGCTTTGATAAATCCTTTTTCAAAATCGGTATGAATTACACTCGCAGCCTGTGGTGCTTTCCAGCCTTCATGGATCGTCCATGCCCTTACTTCCTGCACACCGGCAGTAAAGTAGGTGTATAGATTCAGAAGTTTATATGCGGAATGGATAAGCCTGTCCAATGCGGGTTCAGTCATTTTATATTCTTCCATGAATAATTGCTTGTCATCTGCACTGCCCAATTCAGCAATTTGTGCTTCAATGGAATTATTCATGATAATCATTTCCGCCTTCTCATCTTTAATGGCGTTCTTCAGTATATCGGAAAATTTATTGCCCGTGTGCATGGATGCTTCATCCACATTGGCAACGTACAGGACAGGTTTATCCGTCAGTAAAAAAAGATCAGCGATAGCAACCCTTTCTTCCTTGTCGAAATCCAGTTCACGGATACTTTTTCCTTTTTCCAGGTGCTGTTTGCATTTTATCAGCACTTCGAGCTCTGCTTTGAATTTCGGGTCAAGTTTTATTTGTTTCTCCGTTTTCTGTATCTTTTTTTCTACGCTATCAAGGTCTTTTAGCTGCAGCTCGGTGTCAATGATCTCCTTATCACTGATAGGATTGATGGGGCCTTCGTCCCTTAAAACATTTTCATCTTCAAAACAACGGATTACATGGATGATGGCATCCACTTCACGGATATTACCGAGAAATTTATTACCCAGCCCCTCGCCTTTGCTGGCGCCACGCACCAGTCCGGCTATGTCCACTATTTCAATCTGTGTGGGTACAATACGGTCCGGGTGTACCAGTTCAGCTAATTTATTCAATCTTGGGTCGGGCACATCCACCAGGCCCACATTGGGATCTATAGTGCAGAAGCGGTAATTGCTGGCCTGCGCTTTGGCGCTGTTGCTTACTGCATTAAATAAGGTTGACTTTCCTACATTGGGTAATCCTACAATTCCTGCCTGTAACGCCATAATAAAAGTTTGATCAAATTTGTCATATCAGTCATTTTCAAAGTCGTTGATTGATGATATGAATTTTATTGGGCGGCAAAGATAAGAGAAATCGCCGTTTGTAAGAATTGTAACTGCTTTGCGGTAGTATCTCAGTTTGAAATTACCCGCTAAGATTTTTTTTGAACCACATAGACACAGTAGAAACATAGGAGTTCACATAGCTATGTGTTCCTGCTATGTGGCCTATATGCCTATGTGGTTCAATTTTTTTTCAAACTGAGACATTACTTGCTTTGCAGAAAGTGCTTAACTTCAAACCACAAACGATAAACTTCAACAGCCTATGGCACTTAGCAGAATCTGGACAGCTTTTATTCTGGTTGCATTATTAGTGGCCGCAGGCAGGTTTGTATTTGAGCCCCGGGATATAAACGCACCGGATACTGACCCGACTAAAATAACTGAGCCATTTCAGCAAAAGATTTTCAGCCACCTGGTAACAGGAAGGAATACAGATACGATTGCCGTAAGAGTGGTTGATTCGGCTGCATTACCTGTATCGGTACATAATCAGCTATTAACCCGGAAAACAGCAGTCTGGGGAAAAGAAAAAGTATATGAGGTAAAAGAAAACACTTACAGAGCCTACAAACTACTTCCGGCGAACGGGATATTTGAAACAACAAAAGATGCTGTCAATCTTTGCATCGGTTTGATCGGCATCATGGCATTGTTTATGGGTTTTATGAACATGGCTGAAAGGGCAGGGGGTATCCGTTTTCTTTCAAGGATCATCGGCCCTTTTTTCTCCAAAATATTTCCTGAGGTACCAAAAAATCATCCTTCCATGGGGCATATGGTCATGAATTTTTCGGCCAACCTGATGGGGCTTGATAATGCAGCCACACCTTTTGGCATAAAAGCGATGGAAAGCCTGCAGGAGATCAATCCGGACAAAACAAGGGCATCCAACGCCCAACTGATGTTTCTCTGTCTGCATGCATCCGGGCTTACGCTTATACCCACCATCATCATTGCAGACAGGGTGGCTATGAAATCATCCCAACCAACCAGCATATTTATTCCCTGCATGATTGCCACATTTGTTGCCACCATTGCCGCCATGGCCATGGTGGCGGTCCGGCAGCGGATAAGATTGTTTCAGCCGGTCATTCTTTTGTGGGTGCTGGGTATCTCCACGGCTATCGCCGCATTAATTTATTATATCAAAACCCTGGATGCACAGGGCGTACAATTTTTCTCCACTACGCTGAGTAATGGGATTATTCTGCTTATTTTTTTGCTTATCGTCCTCGGCGCTATGTATAAACGGATAAACATTTTTGATGCATTTATTGAAGGGGCGAAGGGCGGGTTTGAAACAGCAGTCCGCATTATTCCATACCTGGTAGGTTTGCTTGTTGCCATCAGCCTGCTGCGCAACAGCGGGGCCTTTGAATTTATTCTGGATGGCATCAAAAGTATTTTTGTAATGCTGAACGGCGACACCCGGATTGTGGACAGCCTGCCCACCGCATTGATAAAACCCCTGAGCGGCAGCGGCGCACGGGCAGTTATGATTGATACATTGAATGCACATGGCCCCGATTCATTTGCGGGCAATCTTGCCTCTGTTTTCCGGGGCTCATCTGATACAACTTTTTACATTATCGCTGTTTACTTCGGTGCGGTGGGGATAAAAAACTCCCGGTATGCAGTTACTACCATGCTGCTGGCCGATCTTGCCGGTATTATAACGGCCATTGCGGTAGCGTATATTTTCTTTGGATAAATTTTTTGTCGTATTTTAAATAACAGAATTACGTTTTCAGGTTTGCCCGGAGTCCCTTACTGCTTCTGAACGGATATTTCATTCACCGGATAAGCACATTGTATGTAATGAAAAGGGGTGAAGGGAGACTCCGGACAGAAAAAATTTAAAATATGAGTCCGTTAGAAATAGAAATTCTTTTGAATTCGCAAATTTTATTAGTGAATTCGATAACTGATAGGATGAGATATATTTTTATTGAATTAGTTAGTGAGAAAGATTTTACAGTATTAGTTTATTACTCGAAAATTCCTTTAGAAATCGATCATGAATTAATTACAGATGTTTGTCAAAATATGCTTGCCAATATTGCTAATTTGAGTTCATATCATTATGAGTATAGAGTTGATTACAATACATCTTATGGGATGATAAAAAAACTTAAGCATTCAATTTTTGGACGCTATGAAAGCAGCAATTTTTAGCCTCAGTTGTCCGTAGTGTTCGGGTTAAAAAATGGGAAGATAAAATGAAGAGAAACGATGAAAACCTGCCTGCAGGTAGGTGAAAAGAAACAATCCCGGAGTCTGCAGCCCGCAAGGCTTGGCGGGGAGACTACGGGAGGGAAGAAAACGATGAAAAGAAAGGGAAAGGTACTGAGTTGCAGAAAAATAAAAGATACAACTGATAAATTATGAATAAATCAGATTTTTTTATATCACTAATAGGTCTCCTGAGTATAATAAGCATTTACTTGATTTGTTACTTTTTTATTCAACTAGTCTGTACGTCAGTAAAATATCGGGGAGAAAAAAAAGTTTACTTTAATATTTTAATAACTAGTATTCTGTGTTTGTCTTTATTCATTATTTATGGATTGTTAGATAACTACTTTGATGTTAAGATCAAGTTTTTGCAACCTCTGTGGTTTTTAGCAGTTCCTATATATTTTTTATTATTTCTAATATCTGGTATTTTTTTTATTAGTAAAAAGAATAAAAGCTCGCAAACAAAAGATGGATAAAGCGAAATGAAAAAAACATAAAAATTCAGTTGTTTGCTCCACCTGGTAAGCGTCCGTAAAAAGTGAGGCAGCCATGGTTCGTTTCGCCACGAACCATGAGAAGGGTAAAATATAACAGATGTTGGATAAGAAGGACGAGAAAAAAAGGATAATAAAAATAATGAAATGGAAGATGGTTCGTGGAGACACGAACCACGGCCGAAGTATAAAAAAAGAGGCTGAACATTCAGCCTCTTTACAATCTATAAGGTAAATTCTAATTGCTGGAAAATGAAGAAAGCAGCCTGGCCACACCGGTAGTTCCGGTGGTTTGGTAACGTCCACGGAATACGAGTGTATAACTTCTCTTTCTTACAGGATTAAATCCATTCATGGTAGCAAGCAGGTTACTCGTGCCAGTCTCCCTTACGTACAGCGTATCGGTAAGGGCAGATGCGTAGGGTATATAACCTGTAACATCTGTGACAGCTACATTGGTAAACACATTGGCATTTCTCTTTAATGAGAAAATGTCAACATTGGGAACGGCTGTCCGGCTAAAAATAAAATTGGCAAACCTCACCCTTGCAGTAGTATCAGCAGGAATGATGATATTATTGACAACAATTTTTTGTTTCGGACTGGTCAATGTATCATACATAAAGATGGTGTAATTGGCAGTTTGCTGTAAGTTTTCTGCAAACGACATCTGGGGCTGAGTGGTGGTAATTAGCGTATCCTGTATCAGAAAAGCCCTGTACCCGGCTGTAATTGAAAAAAGGGATGGAGTGGCAGGAAAAGTCGCTGCATAAGCTAAAGGGGTGCCCGTTACCCTGGCCGCATCCACATAAATATGGTTCCTTGCGCTGTTTAGCGTGCCGTTGTAAACCTGCACAAAAGCTTTGCTGGAATAATCATATTGCTCCAGCGCCACCTCCTTACCTGTTTCCTTTACACAGGAAACAGCAAGGAACGCTGTGGCAATTACAGAGCTACAGGCAGTTAGTATGGTAGTTAATTTCATTGTAGTTTATTTTCAGATTAGAAATTTATTGTTGTGAAAACCAGCACTCTTTTGTGTGATAATCATTTCCTACCGGGTAGGCCCCGATTCCAGTAAGCGCCGGAATATTGTAGAGATACTCTGAGTTATATCTTGGCCGGGTGCGTTGCACCACTTTGCCATTATTGCTTCCAGAGCTTCCGCTAAACAGATCAGCCCCTGCGGGAACCTTAAAGCCGGCATAGACCTGTTGCCCGGTTGCGGGGTCCAGGTTATTGTAATGATACCTGCGCATATCGGCCCATGTATCATGTATGCCCCATCCGTACATAGCAATATATTTCTGCAGCATAACTTTTGTCAAAGTCATATTTGCAAAGTCAGCTACCGGGGGCACCACCGCCGGATTGGCCAGATAGGCGGCTTTATTTCCTGCATTGATATCCCTGCCTGCAGGAATATTGATATTATAGTTTGTGGAAAGCATATCAAAGTTCAAACTGATGCCGTTTACATAAGCAATTTTAGCATTGGCATAATCAGCCTTGCGTATCAAAGCTTCAGCTTTCAAAAACTGCATTTCGGATGCAGTCATCATGGGAAACTCTGCTTCATCGCGGAAAATATATTTGCCGGCTGTGCCATTGGTTGTAAGGACACCTGGTGCAAGGGTGGTATAGCCTGTGTTTGCATAGGGTGTCCCTACAAAACTTTCAGGCCGGTCAGCAGTAACTAATGTAGGGTTGATGGCGGAAGACCAGGAAGGGGAATAACCCTTGATGGTGCCATTCGGATTTCCCCTGAGCAGGTACCAGGCCCTTGGATCAGCAACACCTGTAAAAGCAAGCGGATTGGCTCCTGATACCAGGTCGGCAATGAATGCAGATTGCCGAATACCGGAACTTGAATTATTCACATTGCCGCGGGCAGTGCCAAAATAATTGGAGGTGCCGGTAATACCTGTGCTTGCAAACTTAGCTGTTGCATTATCAGCATTACTGGTCATGGCCAGGTTTGCATGGTAAATAACAGAATCAGCACTATAGGTTGGCTTATTATGAATATAGGCAAATGAGCGGGCAAGTATGCCGTGAACAAACATTTGCCAGCGGGCCAGGCTTCCTTTGTTAAAATAAAAATCACTGTTGGTAAAATTGCTGGGGTTCATGTTTCCCCCTGTCATGCTCAGATAATTCAGCGCCCTGTAACAGATGGCCCTTACGGAATCATACACTTCGGCCTGATCCTCATAAGTAAATTGCTGAAGGCTCTGATTAAAAGCCTGCCGTAATATGAGTGCGCCATATTGATTGACTGCCTCAAACATACTCCATGCCCTTAGCGCCCAGGCAGCGCCTACATAATCCCACTTTTGTTCTTCACCTCCCCATTCAATGATGCGGTTTATATTCTGTCCCATTCCATAATAATGGGCCGCCCACATGGAACCCATATTATCACTGGCGCCTACAGTGCCCGCCATCTTATCGTAGAAAGTACCGATGTTATCGGTTGAAGTTGCAACATAACTTCCCCAAAACTGGATATACCTGCCTATCAATAAACCATCGTTGCAGGTGCCATAAGCGCCACCTGCTGCTGATGAACTGCCAGTAAGGCTACCGATCAGGCTGGGAAAAATTTGCTCTATCGGTTGTTTTGTTAATGCATTGGGGTTTGCATATGCCTCCTCGAGCTTCTTAGAGCAGGAACTGGCTGTTATCAGAGCAATGAGCCCGGTTGCAATTAAGTATTTACTATTTAGTTTCATAATAATTTATTTTAAAAAACTATTTAAAAATTGCTTTGATACCAACATTTACCGCAACAGGCGTTGGAAGGCTTCCGTAGTCAATTCCCATTCCACCGACTCCGTTTGATCCGGCTGTATTTCCGTTTACTGAAGGGTCAGCCCCTCTGTAATTGGTCATCAGTACCAGGTCGCTTCCTGTGATGAACAAACCGAGCGACTTGAACACTTTTAATTTATTGAGCATGTTTGCAGGCAATGTATAGCTGAGGGTGATATCCCGCAACCTCAGGTAGTTTACATCTTTTTCAATGAATTCTTCTTCCGGCATGCCTGTGAAATAGTCCTGTTGAAAATAAGGTACCACTGATATGGTATTAATGGTAGGATTAGCCGTGTTCTGAAGGCCATCCTGCAGCACACCGTCTATCACACGGGGCCTTTCCCTGTCCTGTGTCCGCTTGCTTTTGCCCTGCAGTGTTAAATACATATCTGTTGCATTAAATACATCGCCGCCCACTTTCAGGTCCCATAGAAAACTGAGTCCCCAGTTTCTGTAGCGGATATTATTCAATGTCCCTAATGTGAAATCAGGCATCCTGTCACCAATTACAGTAAATGTTCCTTCCCTGACCGGTAAGCCGGTAGTGGGGCTGATGAGTATCTTCCCTTGATTGTTACGCATATAATGGAAACCAGTGATGGTTGTTGCAGGCATACCCCTGATCATACCACCTCTTGCATTTCCATAAAGCCAGGTGTCAGCGATGTACGCTTCGTATGCAATGGCCTCAGGCAGTGTCAGTACCTCACTCCACATATGGGCAAAGTTGAAGCGGATATTCCAGCTAAGGTATTTCTTACGCATAGCAACAACATCTGTTACCAATTCCACTCCCTGATTACGGGATGAAGCTGCATTCTGTGTATTCAAAATAAAACCTGTGGCATAGCTGGCCCTGAATTGATTCTGTATCTGGTCGGTGCATAATGTATTGTAGTATGCCAGATCAAATGAAAGACGGCTGTTGAATAATCTTATCTCTGTACCTATTTCGTATGTTTTTTGCCTTTCTGGTTTCAGATTAGGGTTGTTATTGTCAAAACCATAAGAATAGATCAGGCCAACATTACTGCTCGTGAAATTATTTACGAATACTGACTGGTTTTTGTAAGGATCGGGGTACCTGGCTGTGCTGGCATTGGAAGCACGGAGTTTCCAGAAACTGATAAGCTTCCCTTTCATTTTAGGGAAGATATCAGAAAGGATAGCGCTGGCGCTGAACCCGGGGAAATTATATTTCCTGTTCTTTTCCGGGAAGAGAGAAGATTGCTCAAAACGCTGGGTATAGCTCAGGAAAATAAGGTTATTATAACTAAGGGCAGCTTCCCCGAAAATAGCGAACTGACGTTGATTGGACAGGTTATCAAGACCAAAATTATTTCTCAATAATCTTACCCTGGTGTTCAGCCTGGTAATACTGCTGTCGCTTTTAGAGCCTACTGTTTGTTCAAAATTTGCATCAGTTACTATCTGTCCATTCTTGTATAACTTATTATATCCGGCGATATTATTGATAGTGCCAATTGAGTCGACCAGGTTGGTTCCGGTAATAGAAAACATTTGTGTCTCATAATCCTGCCACATCGTTCCCACCATCAGCCTGCCTGAAAACTTTTTGTAGTCTTTTTTGAGAGTTGCCGTAATGGTATGGTTATAGCCGTAATAGTCTCTCCAGTAATTGGTCAATCGTCCAAATCCGCCGTTCTGAAGGCGGCTGGTCAGGTAAGAAAGCGGGGAATAGAAAGTATATCCTGTGCTTTGATAGGTGTCATAGCCAAATCTTCCTGCTATGCTTAGCCATTTAAATGGCGTGATATTGATGCTGCCGGATATGATTTTTCTTATTGTTTTGTCATGGCTCACATTCCGGTTGGTGTTATACAAAGGGTTATCAATTTCTGCATAGGGGTCAGCAGAAAAAACACTGATCTTGTTTCCTTCCACATCTTCAAACTTGGAAATATCATTATTAACCGGCCATATATACAGTCCTAACAAATAACCACCTGCGCTTCTTAATGGCTTGTCGTTTTCCTGGTTGATGTACTGGAAAGAGGGTGCGATCTCCAGCCATTTACCAATCTTGGTTGAATTGGTTACCCTTACGTTGAATTTTTTAAAATTGTTACCGGGGGTTACAGCCTTTTCATCATAATAAGAACCAGATACTTTAAACCCGGTGAACTTTGTGCCAATATCGGCACTCAGGTTATGAACATGCGAAAAACCTGTTCTGAAAAAATTATCAATATTGTTATAACGCTGTATGCCATCCGGATACTTTGGACCGAAATAACTTCCGGATGTAGCGCTGAATATATTTCCGGAGACACCGTTTGTACCTGGCCCGTAGGTGTTGTCAAGAGAGGCATAGCGGCTTGCACTTGTCATTCTAAAACTATTGTCATAAGCCACACCGATTTTTACCCCGGCTTTTCCGTCCGTAGTTGCTTTTTTTGTTGTAATGATGATAGCTCCTGAACTGGCCTGGCTGCCATATAGGGCAGCTGCTTCAGGCCCTTTTAAAACAGTTACTGATTCTATGTCAGCCGGATTAAGATCTGCAATCCGGTTTGTGTAATCGTTATTCCTGTTGGGAAGGTCCTGCGCAAGGCCGATACCTGAACCACCGTTGGAGGTTTCATTGATAGTACTGTTATCCAGGATGATACCATCCACAACAAACAAGGGTGTATTAGAACCTGTTAAGGAATTAAATCCTCTCAGCACAATTTGTGAAGAAGCGCCTGCTTGTCCCGAGGTAGGAGTGATGGTAAGACCCGCAATACGCCCCTGCAAACTATTTACAAAATTTGCCCTTTGTGTTTCTGCAATTTCTTTACCCGACGCAGTCTGCGCCGAATAGCCTAATGAACGGGGGCTTCTTTTAATATCCAGAGCAGTTACTACCACTTCGCCCATGGTATTATCAGCCACTTTCAGACTGACACCTACTGATTCGCTGCCGGGTTTCACTTCCGTAGTTTCATAACCAACATAAGTTATTTGCAGGGTTTCTCCGGGATTGACCTTTATGCTAAACTTACCGTTAGCATCGGTTTGCACAACCTTCCGGGTTCCTTTTACCCTGACCGTTACTCCGGCCAGTGGTGTCTTATTGTCCTCTGAAATTACTGTACCGCTTACAGTTCTTTCCTGTGCCTGTGCGGCACACGGAAGAAGAACCAGCATCAGCGATAAAGCAAGGAACAATTGGAGCATTTTTCTCATAGCTGTTTTTTTTAGTTATTTATTTTTAATAAGCAGTTCCATATTTAATTACAACACTT
Source organism: uncultured Chitinophaga sp. (assembly GCA_964358155.1). Classification (GTDB taxonomy): domain Bacteria; phylum Bacteroidota; class Bacteroidia; order Chitinophagales; family Chitinophagaceae; genus JJ008. The sequence continues at coordinate 1,977 of CAYHPA010000092.1, read as the reverse complement.
CAACACCCGCATCAACGTATGCCTGCAAAACAGGGTTGCCCGGGTCCAATTCAGTAATCAGCGTATCAATGTCCCCAAGGCCACAAACCTGTATGGGCTGCACTGTACTCACTTTTTCGGCAATGGAAAGGCAAATCACCTTCTTGCAAGACTCTATCATGGCCTTCTTTAGCTGCACCACTTCCCAGTCATTATCGGTAATGCCGTGTTCAGCATCAATGGCATTGGTGCCCAAAAAACACAGATCGGCTTTTACGGATCTTATTTTGGCGATTGCCTCCGAACCCACTGTTATTTTAGAATTTTTTGAAATTTTGTCACCAATCAGGATTACTTCAATATTCGGATGGTGCATATATTCCAGTACAGCAGGAATACTTCCTGAAATAAAGGTTGCTTTTAACTGGGGTGGAAGCGATCTTGCCATTTCAATGATAGTGGTGCCGCCACTGGTAAGTATGAACATGCCGTTTTTAATAAGTGAGATGGCCTTTTGAGCAATGATTTTTTTCTGGTTCAGCGAATAAACTCCATTGACCGGAAAATGAACATGATTGAATGAGTGTGATAATGCACCGCCGTGTACTTTGATCACTTTTCCTTCATCAGCAAGTTCCATAAGGTCACGGCGGATGGTGTCCTCAGATACTTTTACCTCCACACTCAATGAAGAGGAGAGTACTTTATTGTGAAGATTGACCTGGTGCAGAATATAGGCCTGTCTTTCCTTCTTAAGCATCCGTTAGTTGTTTGGCGAAATAAATGTAGGGTAAATTCCTGCAAAAAAACGCAGAAACCGGAAAAAATTTGCAGAATGTGAATTACGGCTGAATAAGGCTAACTATTGTGTATCAGGTACAAACCTGAGAAAACTCAAAAACACAAAACCCTGCCCCGCATTTTGCGGGACAGGGTAAGTTGATTGAATTCATAGAGAAAATCTATTTTCCAAAGGTGAACCTGGCCGTAAGACCAATGGCGGCTGGCTCAAAATTGATGTCGCTTACAATATTTAATTCGGGCTTCCAGTCAAGAGAAAGGTTCAGTGGCACATTGCTGAACTTGTAATCAAGCCCGATTACACCCTGTGCGCCAAAATTGGGATCGGTGCTTGTCTTTTGAGTATTGGGATTGAGAGTTTTCAGAAATCCGATATATCCGCCAACGCCATAATAATACTGGAGGCCTGATGCGGAAAGTGGTTTATGAAATTCAAGCATAGCGCCTAATGCCAGCGGATCGCCAAATGAGAAATAAGCTTCAATGGCTGTCTTATCGCTGATAAACTGTTTAAAAGAAACAGAGTTGTTGATCATAGCTGCAGAACTGCTGAGCCTGACACCCAATGCGCTTTTATACGCAGTACCCTGTGGGTAATCCTGTGCGGAGGCTGCAGAGCAAATTCCTGCAACTATCAATAAGGCAAATACTGTTTTTTTCATGGTGATTTGATTTAGTCTGCATTGTAAACGAAAAATGATGCCAGATAACTCTAAATGAAATGTAAAATGTTAGCTAAGAGTTTAAAAGAGTGAAAGGAGATAAAGAGGGTATTAAAATTAAAGCGGTTAATAACGATAACAGACTTGCCGGGAATGAGTGAAACCTCCTTTCCTCATTTTCCTCCTTTAACCTCTTAGTTTATTCAAACAATTCATACTTTGTTTTTGGCCTGCGATTCTCCAACCATTGAAAGTTTTGGAGCCGCATTTCCCTGGGGTCTTTTTGCCGGATGGGCCAGATGGTGCCGGTAACTGCGCTTCTGAAAACAACCTTATTCAATTCTTCTTTGACAAAATAGATATCGAGAACGTCGCATTTGGATTCGTTGATGCCGGTGTAAGCGCTGTCTTCATCCTGTATATAATAAATACACTCGGCAAAGCCTGCTGCACGAACCGAATCAATGGAACCGTTGCTGAAGTAGCCATCCATGCGGGAAGATTTGATCTGGTTGTACACTTCCGGGTCCAGCCG
>CAYHPA010000091.1:12191-12608 GCA_964358155.1 uncultured Chitinophaga sp. | reverse complement strand
CAGGCTAAAGGATTTGAAAGCACTCCAGCGCCGGTCGTAGAGGTTTACTTTCTTCAGCACTTCATCAATATCCTTTTTGGCTCCTCTTCCGCTAATGGCTTGTGTTATTCTTAAATTATCAGTTGCAGACAGGTAGCTGTAAAAGTTGGGCGTTTCCAGCAGGCATCCGATCTTTTTTCTTTGGTCCGGCGAACCGCCTGGTTTACCAAACCAGAAAAATTCACCTTTGTTGGCACGCAGCACATCCATGATGATGCCGAGCAGCGTGGTTTTGCCGCTGCCATTGGGGCCGAGTATGCCAAACACTGAGCCCTGCGGCACATCAAACGACACATCGTTCAATGCACGGACCAATGGATATGATTTTGAGAGATTTTTTACGGAAAGTACTGTGCTCATTCAGCTGGCTTTTACAGT
>CAYHPA010000091.1:0-12181 GCA_964358155.1 uncultured Chitinophaga sp. | reverse complement strand
TTCTATGACAAGTTTTGTTCTGGTAAGGTTACCGGAAAAACTATGGGTTAATAAAAAACTCCGTCTGGCTTTCGCAAAACGGAGTTTTTTTAAATAGTCAATTGATCAAAATGCCTTTTTCTCTTCTGGCATTTTTGGAGTTTCTTTCTGTGTATACAATGCCGGAGTTACTTTTTTTGTATCACCCTGGTAGCTCCAGGTAATGTTGCTGACGTATTTCCTGAAAGCATTGTTCATTTCATCCAATGTCACTTTTTTTACATCGTCTTTGATGGTGTTGGCCCTTTTCCAGTTTCCATGCACCACTTCATTAAACGCCAGCGAGCCGGCCTGTGCATCATTGGTCTCCTGCCGGTAATACACATTGGTCAGGTATTGGGTTTTAATATTTTTCAATTCGTCTTCGGTGAAGCCTTCTTTTTTTACTTTATCAATCAGCTGTCTTGCCACAGCAATGTATTTGTCAGGCTCAGTAGTAGTGACGTAGATGTTGGAGTAAGTAGTGTTTCCCTGCGACAGCCAGGCGCCGGGTGCATAGGAAAGGCCATGTTTGCTTCTCACTTCAAGAAAATGCCGGCTGCTGAAAACCCGCATGGCTAATATATAAGCATTAAAGTCTGCTGTGCCGGGTTGCGGACCGCTGCTGATGCCCTGGACATAGTTCGTTGCATTTTCCCTTGGTTGTGGTTTGAAGGTATTGGCCGGAGCCGTATAGCTGGATTTTGTTTGTTTGTAAGGAGATCCCGCAGGTACTTTTTCCAGCAACTGGGTCACCTTTTCCTGCAACACAGCTTTTTCAATATCACCTACCACCACAATCACCATTCTTGACCGGGTGAAGATGGATTGCCAGTATGCTTTTGTATCGGCAGCGGTCAATTTAGTAACTGTTTCTACCGTGCCATTGGGATCTTTTGCATAACTCTTTCCGGCAAAAGCATTTTGTTTGGCCATCTTGTCAATGGCAAAATCAGGATTAGATTCATTGGATTTAATACTGTTGATGGCATCCTGTTTTATACGGTCAAATTCTTTTGCATCAAAACGGGGACTTTTCATCGCATCAGCATAGAGTGGCCAGACGATTCCAAAATCACCCTTGATGCAGTTCATCGTGAAAGTGGCATAGTCCATTCCGCTGTTACCATACATTTGGGCGCTTACCCTGTCCAGTTTGTTTTTGAAACTATTCTTGTCGTCTTTGCTGGTACCACATTCTGTAAGTGCAGTGATAGCCATACTTTCAATTCCTGCTTTGGCTGCAGGATAGTTCTCTACTCCGCCTTTGATGATTGTTTGGATTACCACGATACCATTGCCGCTTGGCTGAACGATCACTTTCACGCCGTTAATGGTCATATCATAGGCTTCACCTAATTGCGCACTGGCTCCGGTTGAAACCATCAACGAGAAGAGAAGAATTGTATATTGAAACACTTTTTTCATAGATAGTTATTTAGCGTTGTTTGAAATATTCCTGCGGTGCATACTTTCTGTTCATTTCCGGGCTGATGATCATACCTGAAATACAATTCCTGTCAACCAGGTATTTTTTTGCATAATTCTGCAAATCTTCTTTACAAACTGCCATGCAGGCCTCTGTATAATCGGTAAAATATTCCAATGATGTGCTGCACCACTGATAAGTTAGCTGGGAAGCCAGGGAGGATGGTTTTTCCGAGTTCCTGATTTTATTGCGCCGTATCACTTCTTTTGCCGTGCCAATTTGTTCTTCTGTGAAATAATCTGCATTGCCGAATTGATTGATCTGGCTCAGCATTTCCTCATAAAACTCCCGCATCTTTTCCGGATTGGGAATGGCGAATAGCTGAATGGGGCCCACATATTTGTTGGTGGTATAACTGATGTCTGCATAGGAGGCAAGCCCTTTGTCTATTAAAGCCTGTTGCCATTTGGAAGAATTCAGCCTGAGTATTTCCGAAAATACATCGGCAATCACTGTGCCGGCAGAGTCACGCCGGAAATCCGGTCCATGCCACTGCACCATTAGGTAAGGTGTTTGGGCTATAGCAGATTCTTTGATAAATACCCGGGATTGTTTTAAAGGAGCAAACTCCGGAATCGGGAATTTTTCGTGTGGGTCAAAATCACTTTTTTCCCAATCCCGGAATACCTTCTGGGCATATTCAAAAGCCTCCCCGGGGTTCACATCGCCGCATATCACCAGGATAGAATTGTTGGGATAATAATATTTATCCTTTATAGTCGTCATTTTTTCGGGCGTTGCTGTATTAATCACATCATGTTCGCCGATCGGGTTTTTTCTGGTGAATAATTCACCCCAGCAGCTTTTCTGCACTTCTATCCAAAGCTGGAAACCCGGATCGCTTTCTCCCCGTTGAAATTCCCCGTCCACCACAGGTCTTTCTTTTTGCATATCTTCTGTGCGGTAAATGGGGAAACGAATAGCCGCATTCATAAATTTCAAGCCTGCCATCAGGCTGTCTTTGTCAAACGTAAAAAAGTAGTTCACCCTTTCCACATCGGTAGTGCCGTTCCATACCATACCCAACTCTTCTGTACGTTGAATGAATTTTTCCTGGTTGGGATACTCTTTATTCGCTTTAAAAAACATGTGTTCAAACAAATGCGAGAGTCCGCTGTATTCGGGACCTTCTGTATAAGCGCCATTTTTTACGGCAATTTCTATGGTGGCCAGGGGCACTTTGTGGTTTTCTATCACTACCACTTCCAGCCCGTTGTCCATTTTCATCCAATAGTAATCCTTTGGCAAACGATGTGGCGAGTTATCCGTCTGGTCTGTATTTGTAATTGATGCCATTGCTGCGTCTGCGTTATATTCTTTTTTTTCAGGAACAGGATTGGTTACCACCTGTGCACAGCAGGTTGCAAAGGCTAAAATTCCGGGTAATGTGAGCCATTTTTTTATCATAAACCTTTTTTTTGAACGAATAAGCCGTCAATTTACTACAGATGCTTGTAGAAATGAAAAGAGATTTTTCTTTGCATCAGCGGGCGGAAAAGCGGCTTCATGGACTGATATCCGGCAGGTATTCATCCTGTAAACCTGTTTGAGAATGATCGGGGTGCCAGTTGTTGGTAAATGCCCCCAGTATCGATTTATTATTTTCAAAATGCAGCCGGTGCAATCTGAGATTAACAATATCCTCTTGTAATACTTTTCTGTATATGGGGTGCAGGGTACCGCCTTTGGTACCGGCAGGCTTATCGGGTTCATACTGGTATTGCGGATCAACCAACGTACCTCTTGGATACATAATACCCGGAGTTCCTTTTCCTCTCAGGTCCAGATCATCAGGATGATCTAATCCTAATGTATGACCATATTCATGGGCAGCCGTAGTGGAACCTTTATACAGGTTTTCCAGTTTGAAATAACCGCTGTTGCAATCCAGCCCGTCCACAAATGAAATATTACTATGAGCAAATTCTTCAATGCGGAAATAATTGTTCCTGGGATCAAGATTCTGATAGATATCAATGTCAGTAATGCCGGGCTGGCAGGATGCAGTGATGCGAAAGACAATATTGAACCTGGAATTATTCAGCTTTACACTTGCCCGGGGTTCATTCCACATTGTTTCTATTTCGTCGCGGATATTTTCTGTGATGGAAAGTGAGGCAACATTGCCATAAGTGATAATATGCGAATAAATAATTAGCTGTTGCTTTTCTATTTCTGCTGATCCCATGCGGTTTACACCCTCTTATTTTCCCGTAGCATCTGTGTCAATTTTTTTTATCCAGCCATACATGAATTTTCCCTGCGGGGTAATGTATTCGGTGTAAAATGTGCTGGTTGTTTCGGCCACATTGAGCAATGATTTTCCTTTGACAAAACTCCCTTCTTTTTCCATGCGGCAATTCTCATCATGATAAAGCAGGGCCTTTTTTGCCGTAATGGTTAATATCGGCGATTCAGGGTATTGGTCATTCAGCCATTTATTATCAATAACCGGCTGCAGTTTCAGCCGTGTGTAATCCCCGTCCGCATTTACCCCATTGCCAAAACCACAATTGAAGGAAGTGGATTCACTGTTGATGTTTATCACATTCTTGGTGATCCTGAATTTAAGGATGCAGGGATGTGTGGCATCTTCAAACGTGTTGTCAAAGGAAGCTGTATCATTTACAAATGTAATAGTGCCGTCTGTTTCACCCCGGTTGTAACCCGGAGGCCCGATAACAACATCCAGCCAGAAGCGGTATTTATTCCCTTCCATTTTTACCAGTATAAGATTGCCGCCGGGAATGATCGATTTATTTTTCGGCAGGTCATTATTGGGAAGTGTGTAGCCATAGGAGCCTGAGTAATTGACCTGTGCCCTTACTAAAGCCGCTAATAAAAAAAATAAAAGGAAAAAGCCGGATTTCTTCATAGTATAACAAATTACTTAATTTTTAAAGTACGCCTTGAAGGCTTCTGCCAGCCGGGCAAATTCCTTTTTCACCTGGTTCATCCCTATCAGGCCGCCGGACATGCCGGTAGAATCTTTTTGCAACAATACAGAAAACAGGTCTCCCTCGTGCTTTACCGTAACAGCTTGTTTATTGTATTTGGAAAAGGCGCCAAGCAGAATGCGCATAGTCCGGTTGCCTCTTTCATAGCTTCTCACTTCGCCTACAGAAGATTTCAGACGATAACCTTCGGAACTAAAAAACAAGTTGAGTTTATTATCTAACTCTTCTTGTGTGCAGCCGGTTATATTATAGATAACCCGGTCTTTGGCAAAGTCAACAACGGTAGCTTGCATGGTTTGATGTTTTAATGGTTGCTAAAGTAGGTATTAATTCCTGATCGGCCTTCCGCTTTTCAATACACTCTGTATCCTTTCCAGCGATTTCTTTTCACCACAAAGTGAAAGAAATGCTTCTCTTTCCAGGTCGAGAAGATATTGTTCTGAAACAAGCGTCGGTTCACTCAGATCGCCGCCGCACATCACATAAGCCAGCTTCTTTGCCACAACCGAATCATGTTCGGTTGCATAATTAGCGGTCTTCATAGCATGAATGCCCGAGTATAAAGCGCCGAGTGCAGAACGGCCCAATACTTTAATGTCTTTTCGTTGAACAGGAGTGGTGTAACCACTGTCAAATATTTCTATTACTGATTTCTTTGCTTCGGCAACCCGGCGGTTGATATTCATCACGACTTCATCCAATCCTTTTCTATAGATTCCCAATCCAAATCCCTCGTGTGCTGATGTGGCTACCTTTGCAGTAGCAATAGCAAGGAAACGATTCTTTAGTGTTATTGTTTCTGGTTCATCTTCATGCATTTCGTCGGAAGCTCTCAATACAAATTCTTTGGTACCGCCACCGCCGGGTATCAGGCCAACTCCCAATTCAACCAAACCAGTATAAGTTTCTGCAGCCGGACAACATTTATCGGAATGTAAACTCAGCTCACAAGCACCGCCAAGAGCGAGGCCATGCGGAGCAGTAACTACCGGCACGGAAGAATACCTTGCCCGCATCATCGTATTCTGGAACATCCGGATGGCCATATCCAGTTCATCATATTCCTGGTCAATAGCGAGCATGAATATCATGCCCACATTGGCCCCGGCAGAAAAATTGGAGCCTTCATTGGCGATTACCAACCCCTTGTAATTTTTTTCCGCTTTATCAATCGCTGTTTGAATTCCGGTTAATACATCACCGCCAATGCTTCCCATTTTAGTGAACCATTGCAGGCCAAGTACATCATCGCCCAAATCATACAACCGGCAACTTCCGTTCTTCCATATTTGTTTGTCGGTGTAATTGCTCATCACGATAAAAGCGGCCCCCCCACCCCCCGCAGGGGGGATCATAGAACCCGAAAGCGGTGAATAGTATAAACGGATTCCATTCTCAACTTTATAAAATGACTTAATTCCTTTGCTTAGCATTTCATCTACCCAGGGAGCTACCGCATATCCCGCATCCCGCATCGCATTCACTGTTTTTTCAACTCCTAATACATCCCAGCTTTCAAAAGCGCCGATCTCCCAGCCAAAACCAGCCATCATCGCATCATCCACACGATAGAGTTCATCGCTGATCTCTGGAATGCGATGCGATATATAAGAGAACAGACCATAATGAAACATGCGATAGAACTCCCCGGCCTTATCCTGACCTGCCACCAGCATCTTTAATCTAGTATATAAATCATCAATAGGTTTGGCAGCTTCAAGAGTAGCGAACTTTGGTTTCACTCTTGGTCCATACTCCATTGTATCCAGGTTCAGTGTCAGTATTTCTTTTCCACCACCTGCGCCTTTTGTTTTTTTGAAAAATCCCTGTCCTGTTTTATCTCCCAGCCAGTTGTTGGCGATCATTTTGTCTAACCAGGCAGGGATATTGAATTTATCTTTTGCTTCATCATTGGGACAATTATCTGCTACGCCTTTGGCCACTTTTACCAGTGTATCAAGACCCACCACATCACCGGTACGGAAAGTGGCTGATTTCGGACGGCCAATGATAGGGCCGGTCAACGCATCAATTTCATCAATGCTGAGTTTCAATTTCTCTTTTACATTCATGATGGCCATCATCCCGAAAACACCAACACGGTTAGCGATAAAAGCGGGAGTGTCTTTGCACAACACGGTTGTTTTTCCCAAATACAGGTCGCCATAGTTCATCAGGAAATCAACGATTGTCGGGTCAGTATGCGGCGTTGGAATTATCTCCAGCAATCTCAAATAACGGGGCGGGTTGAAAAAATGTGTGCCGCAGAAATGTTTTTTAAAATCATCGCTTCTGCCTTCGGCCATCATGTGGATGGGGATACCGGATGTATTGGAAGTGATGAGTGTGCCGGGCTTCCGGTATTTTTCCACCTGCTCAAATACTTTTTGTTTGATGTCGAGACGTTCCACCACCACTTCAATCACCCAATCGCAGCCGGCGATATCTTTCATATTGTCTTCAAAATTGCCGGTGTTTATTTTCTTTACTACATCTTTATGGTAAACAGGAGAGGGGTTTGATTTAATGGCGGCGGTCAATGCATCATTAACGATCTTATTTCTTTCAACTGCCCCGATAGCTATCGGGGTAGCATCAGCAGCCACATCTTTCGGTACAATATCCAGCAACAATACCTGTACGCCAATGCCCGCAAAATGGCAGGCGATCCTTGAACCCATTACGCCGCTACCCAGAACGGCCACTTTTTTTATAGCTCTTTTTGACATAAGGAAAGATTAGTTAGTTATGCAACTAATTGATAAACGAAGATAGGAGATTTTGGGAAAGTGATAAGCACAGAGACAAAAACTTGGGTTTTAGTAGTAATCCATATATGTATGTTCATTGTTTTCGATCTTCTTGCTTCTTTCTTCTATCCATGAATCAGTTTCCAAGCACCACATGTAAGGACATAATTGTATATCTTGTTTACCAATTAATTTCTTAATTCCAATCGTTACTCCGCTTATCCTGTCATCAATCCTTTTTTCGGCTGTTAGTTTTATAATTTGTTTATCATCGACAAAAACAATTCCTTTTAACGCATCAAAAACTGGTTTCAAAATGTTATCAAGATCTTTATTATACACATTTTTTTTGTATCCAGTCAAGCTGAAAGCAATAAACAAATTTTCTTTATAAGGCCATGTCGGTTTTAATTTGTTATTCAGTCGCTCTCTCAGACTTTTTTTAAATTTAGTAACTGCGTTGTTTTCGATTAACTCGAATAGCTTATTCTCAGTATCGAGAGGTTTAAACCTGTCTTGTAAAGTAGGGACGTTATCCCTAAAAACTATTACATCATCGTAAAAGGGATTAGCCCAAAAAGTAGCAATTTCTCCTTTCTTTAACTTTCTCATCTTTAAAATTATTTCTATTTGCTGAATAATCTTACCGAACGATGAAGAGTGCCCTTCGCTTTGCTCTGGGTAAACTGTACAACAGGCGATGATAGTAATACTGCAGCCGGGTAAATAATAGCCCACCCCAACTTACTAAAGCACTAAGTGTACTTAATTCGCCCCTCCAAGGAGGGGAAGTCCCGAAAAGGAAAACTATTTGCTTTCAATATGTCTACTACTTGAATGAATCATTGGCCTAAGTTCCCTTTAGGGACAGGGTTCTATTCCCCTGCCATCACAAATGCCCCCCAGAAATACGGATGCTTGTATTTTTCTTTCGTAGCTTTTTGCGCTGCAATGAACGAGGCATTCTTATCTTTTGTTTTTAAGTATTGCTGGTAAAAATGAATCATAAAATCTTTGGTGGCAATATCATCTACTTTCCAGAGGCTTGTCATGATACTGCCGGCGCCCGCAGCACGAAATGCCCGTTGCAATCCATACACACCTTCGCCTGCATCTAAGTAACCCAGGCTGGTTTCGCAGGCGGAGAGAATGACCAGCGAAGTGTTTTCAAGATCTAAATTCTGCGCTTCGTAGGCAGTAAGTATGCCATCATACGTATCAGGATATATTGGCGAACTGTAATAATTAACCACACCACTGAGCAACAATCCCGAATTGGCCATAGCATTAAAACTGCGATAGCCTTCCGTTACATTATCACCCGCAGGCGACCAATAGCCATGTGTGGCAATATGCAGGATACCCGGGCTTGATAATTTATAGAGTTTGTCTTCGGTGGCCTGCTCTTTCAGACAAGAAGTGACGCCGATACGGCTCAGGTCCATTTCTTTTTTAATACTGAGTATCTCTTCTTCCGTACCCGGCAGGTCGGCAATATTATTGTCCTTAAATCCCCTCACCAATGATCTTGTATTCATATTGGCAACGGGTACAGTGCTGGCAACCCCTGTTTTATACGAAGGCCGGCCAATCAATGTGGCTGTTTTTATTTCTTTTGCTGATCCGTTATTTATATCAGTTCCGGCGGTGCTGTATTGGATGTCCAGTTCATCCAGCAGGAATTGCCCCGATTCAGGATTTTTCAACGTCGCAATATTGATAAGATGATAAATGCCATCAGGAGAGAAATAAATTTTCTTTATCCCATTCAGTTTTTCTTTGACAGGCTTCCAGAAACGATTGTATGATTCCTTATCATCTACTTTTAATCTGATACTGTTCTTGTAGCCCTTGTAATATTTATTGTCAAGATCTGCGGGGGCATCGGGTAAATAAACCACTTCAGGATATTGACTGTTTTTTGTAATTATATAAGCTGCATAATAAGATGTGTCGGAATAATAAACCTGGTCTCTCCATTGAAATTTTATCATCTCAATGGCCGCTTCTCCATCTTTTAACCGGTCTCTTACTGTTTTCCAGTCGGGCGGGGTGAGTTTTAAATATTTTTTGAAATCCTTTGCCTTGTTGGACAGTTCATTTTCCAGGGTGTTTACTTCGCTCTGCAGCTGTGTCAATATTTCCTGGTTAATTTTAGTTGTAGTATCGGCGCCGGAGGGATCATCTGCTTTCATGTATTGCCGTATCATCTGTTGCTTTTTGTCCAGCCACTGGTTGTATAGTTTAATGATGTTTGGGTCGTTGGCATTTACAAATGCTTCTTTTCTTCTTTCTGTTCCCTTCAGCGAAATGGATTTGGTGAAAAGCAGGTTATTGTATGCTTGCTGTGCCAGCTGCGGAAATAAGGAAGGCTGTCCACCGGATCCTGCGGATTTTTCCTTTGCGATCTTCACAAAGCTGTGAAAGTTCCCATATCCTTCTTTTAGTTTGGAATTGTAATAGGTGGCAAATGCTTTTTCCCCGAAAGTGAATATGATATCATTGATCCAGTCCGCATTCAGGGGGAACATTTCCGTATATGTTTTTGCTGCTTCATCAAAACGACGGTCCCGCATGCTGAGGTAGGCATAGTTTGAAAATGGCTGGGTGGATTCACGAAAATTCTTTGTTGTCCTTACCAACTGCATCATCGACTTGAACATGTCCGGGTATTTCGGGCTGCCCATAAATCCAAGATGCGTTGCTTTCATAAAGTTGACACTGATATCGGCATATTGCTCATAGCTTTTATAGTGGTCTTCGGTTTCTTTGATGGAGAAAGAAAGCGGTTTTGATAACCGGGAGAATTTACCTCTTTTGACTAAATACAAGGGGTGCATTGAAATGGGATAGTACTGGTTGTTGGGATAGGTTTTGTTGTGACAGTTCACCCAGATATAATTTACCGAATCACGGCTTTTCCATAACTGTTCGGCGGCATCATATTCTTGCAGCATTTCTTTGGCATAGGCAGCATTGAGAAAGCGGATGCCGGGGTAGGGATCGCAGGGATTGGTATTGCCCTTATGCCAGAGTTCGGAGAGATAGCTTACATTTTCTGCTGCCGCCTTTGAGTAAGACTGGTAATCGCCGATGTTGAGATAGTAAACCACTTTGGAGCCCATGGCCTCCGATTTATAAGAAGTTCGAAACATCTCATCACCGGTTTGGGACAGTTGTTCCATTTTCCGGATATATTCATCGGCCTTTAAATAATCGCCGGACTTGGAGAGAAAATTCGCATAGAACATATAAGAACGATACGCATTTTTATCCTGCGGCTCCATGGACATGGATAACTCATAGGTTTTTTTGGCTTGTTGAAAATCTCCTTTCCGTTCAAAAGCATAAGCGATATAGTAATAACTGTCGGGTGTTTTAAAAGACGGGTTCTTTTCAATAAAATCAAGCGCCTTGCTGGCAATTTGCGGATCTTTATTTGAGAATAAACCCGGATAGATGACATAATACCATTGATTGAAGGGATTCGTGGCGGTATCTCCCGGCGCAGGAGTAGCAACACCTATCATTGCGTTCATGGCTTTGGTTGCTTTCTCGTCACAGAGTTTTGCAAGGGCTGTATCCGGGGTCTGATTCTCAAAAAGGGATTTCAACAAATAATAATTGGTATAGGTCTGCAGATCTTTTTTCTTCTCCAACATATTGTACATCTCTTTGGCAATAGCCAATGCTTTCTTTTTGTCAGCAGCATTGGAATATACATCTGACAATTTGGTGTTGAAGTCCTCCTGGGTCTGTGCATTAGCAAAGAAAGTTATGACAACGAACAGGCAGATGGCAAGTATTTGTTTGAATAAGGTTGATGGCATAGAAAAATGATCAGATAATTAAAGTATAAGTTACAGAAATCTGTCTGAAATACTGCTATGACTGTGCGGAGCCTTAGAAAAATTGAGTGTACGACGATTCCCTTTATCGGGATATAGTCGGAGACAACCGGTAACAGGTTGCTTTTAATTTCTTAGCTGACTTTGGAACCGGGGGCAACCGGGTTCTCAGGTTTCAATAATTGTAATTTTCCATCGCTGTCTTCGGCGGTCAGTATCATTCCCTGGCTTTCGATGCCCTTCATTTTGCGGGGCGCAAGATTGGTAACAACGATTACCTGCTTGCCAATCAACTCTTCGGGTTTATAATGGAGTGCTATGCCTGAAACAATTGTTCTTCTTTCTGTGCCAAGGTCAACTTCCAGTTTCAAAAGCTTATCTGCTTTTTCTACCTTTTCACAAGCGATGACAGTGCCGGCTTTCAGTTCCAGCCTGGCAAAATCGTCGTAAACGATCTCGGGTTTACCCCCAGCCCCTAAAGGGGAGTTAGCAGCATTTTCCATTTTGACATCCTCCTTTTTTATCAGGCCTGATTTAAGCTTTTCAATTTGTATTTTGATCTCGTCATCTTCAATTTTTCTGAACAATAATTGTGGTTCCCGTAAACTGTATCCAACGCTTAGTAGTTTTAATTTGCCCGCATTTTCCCAATCCAGTATTTTATCCACCACCTTCATCATGTGCAGCATTTTTTTTGCTGTGTTGGGTAAAAATGGATTGATAAGGACAGCAAGATTTGCGCATAGTTGCAGGCAGAGGTGTAGGCAATTATCAATGCTTTTTTGTGCGGCCGCAACTCCCTCTCCACTTGTGGAGGGGGTAGGGGTGAGGCTTTTCGCAACGATCCATGGTTCCTTTTTCTGCATGTATTGATTCCCCTTCCTGGAAAGATCAATCACTTGAAACAATGCATCCCTGAAACGATAATACTCCAGCGAAGATTGCACTTCTGCTTTTGTGCTTTCAATATCGGCAATGAGATTTTTATCATTATCATCCAATATATCTTCGTGCAGCCTGGGTACTTTACCTCCGCATAGTTTATGCATCAGCACCCAGGTGCGGTTCACAAAATTTCCAAAAATAGAAACCAGTTCACTATTCACTGCATCCTGAAAT
>CAYHPA010000090.1:0-12669 GCA_964358155.1 uncultured Chitinophaga sp. | reverse complement strand
TTGAGCGCAAAGGACTTCGACCTCAGGTTCATACAGAGGCCGGGGCCGAAGAACCCTCTGGGCAGGTTAAAATTCATGTTCCCGAACAGTTACAACGTCTATATGCACGACACTCCGGCACGGGAACTCTTTTCGGTAGCCGTGAGGACATTCAGCCACGGGTGCATAAGACTCGAAAAGCCCGTCGAGCTTGCCATGTACCTGCTTGGATGGAGCCCAGAGGAAGTGCTTGCAGAGATAAAGAATGACGAACACCTGAAAACGATCCCGGTGGTAATGCTGACAACATCGGATTCGGAAAATGATATAATACAGTCGTATAATAATCATGCGAACTGCTATATCACCAAGCCCGTAGATTTTAAAAAATTCATAGAAGTGGTACAAACAATCAAGGATTTCTGGATCAGCATTGTAAAACTGCCAAAACACTCAGGCAGGGGATACTGAAATGATTATTTGACTTTAATCCAAGTATATGGTTAGTGAAACTAAGGCATATTGCTTGCTGGTAGTGGAAGATAATCCCGGTGATTTCATCTTGCTTAAAAGTTATATCAACCGGAGCCAGTTGTCAGTTAGTAAAATATGTCATGCAGAAAAAATGGGGGAAGTGCCGACCCTGATAAAAGAAGACAGTTTCGATATTGTTTTACTTGATCTGACCTTGCCCGACAGCAAAGGGGTAGACTCTGTTGTAGCGCTGGATCATTTGCTGCCAAGTACGCCAATCGTTGTGTTTTCAGGAATGTCGACCATTGAGATTGCAATGGAATCCATCTCTTTGGGGGCACAGGATTACCTGATAAAGGGTGAATTTGATGAAAAGCTTCTGGCCAAATCAATTCAATATAGTATTGAGAGGAAGAAAACAACAGAACGGCTTCGGGAAAGTAACGAACGATACCAGCTTGTAAATAAGGCTACCCTTGATACCATCTGGGAATGGGACTATGCAACCAGCCAGGGTACATGGGGCGGAGGCTTCAGTAAAACATTTGGATATGCCGAGGGGATGAATAAATACGGAAAAGCCTGGATGGATGAGTTTATACACCCGCATGACCGGGAACGGGTACGTAAAAAGCTAAAGTATTACACCGAATCGTATATTGAAAACTGGCAGGATGAGTATCTTTTCCGCTGCCCGGATGGCAGCTATAAAGATGTCTTTGACCGTGGATATATTCTCTTTGATGTAAATAAAAAACCCTATCGTATGATCGGCGCCATGACCGATCTTACCGAAAAAAAGAAATTGGAACGAAAGCTGGCGGACCAGCAACTGGAACAACAAAAGCTGATTACAGAGGTTACGATACAGGCGCAGGAAAAAGAAAGAAATGAGTTGGGACGGGAACTGCACGACAATATCAACCAGATACTGGCTACGATCAAGATGTATATAGGCATGGCTAAAGAAAAAGAACCCCCGCCAAAAGACCTGATTAATCAAAGCTATCTTTATGTTTCAGAGGCTATGGAAGAGATCCGAAAGCTGTCCCATTCACTGGTGGCGCCTTCTTTGGGAGATATCGGGTTGAATGAAGCTTTAGAGGAGTTAGTGCAGGAAATAAATATTAGTAATAATTTGCAGGTGGAATTGATCTGTAACACCCGGACTGAAAAGGATATTGACGACAAAATGGAGCTTATGCTTTACCGGATTGCACAGGAGCAAATGAATAATATTCTTAAGTATTCTCAAGCTAAAAAAGCGGTTATCAATTTACAAAGAGATGAGAATAATGTTTTCTTGATTATTTCAGACGATGGGTTGGGGTTCGATACTTCAAAAACAGCAAAAGGTATCGGATTAAGAAACATCCATAGCAGGGCAGAATTTTATTCCGGAACAATGAGTGTCATCTCAGCGCCCGGAAAAGGTTGTACACTTGAAATAACTATTCCTTATTAATGAAACCTGGTAGTTATGAAAAAAATAACCGTGGCAATTGTGGATGACCATAAGCTGATAAGAGAAATGTGGACAAAGCTTTTTTCTGACAGGATGGATATTGAGGTAACCGGTGAAAGCGGCCAGCTGGACGATGCTATAGAAATGATCAAGGTTAAAAGACCCGATATAGTATTGCTGGATATCAACCTGCCTGCTGGCTCGGGCATGGATGCTGTTCCGCAAATAAGAAAGTATTCACCAGGTACCCGTATTATTGCTGTTTCTATGCATAACCAGCCTGCCTATGCCAAAAAAATGATGCAGATGGGCGCTAAAGGATATGTGACCAAAAATTCATCGCATGAAGAAATTTTCAAAGCAGTTGAAATTGTAATGAATGGCGGACAATATGTATGTACAGAGATAAAAAACATTCTATCAGATCAAATGCTTAACAATGAAAGCGATAAGCCCGCTATCAGCACATTGTCTTTACGGGAAATAGAAATCGTCAAACTCATTAAGAACGGACTGTCTTCGAAGGAAATCGCTTCCCGGCTTGGCATTACCGTCCGCACCATTGAAGTACACCGGCATAATATCCTTAAAAAACTAAAACTCAGGAATACGGCATCGCTGATCAACTATATCAGCACCACTGATCTTTCATTTTCCTGACCGGCTGATGTCCCCGCTAGTAACTATTGTCGTATTTGATAGAAGGAATTACGTATTTTAATAAAGTTCTGCTTTGATTGCTCCAGGTTGAACCCCGCTGTAGCTACTTTTACATTGTCACCCTCCTTATCCACCAGGCCGTATTCCTTTATCCTGATATATTTTAACCCTCCTTGCAATGGTGGTGAATTGCGAAAAATCTCTACATGGGAAACCCGATCGCAATCTTAATTGCAGATGACAATAAATTGATGCGGCAGACTCTAAAGCTGATCATTGCAGGCATTCATGATACCAGGCTTGTCGGCGAGGCAACGAATGGCGAAGAAGCTATTGCATTAGCGAAGGAGCATTTACCCGACATTATACTGATGGATATCAATATGACCCCGGTAAACGGATTTGAAGCCACCAGGAAAATACTGAAAGATGACCCCTCCATTAAGATCATCGGATTATCACTGCATAATCAGCCATCCTACGCAAAAAACATGTTGCAATTAGGCGCTAAAGGCTATATATCAAAAAACTCCAATCACAACGAAATTATTAAAGCTATTCAAAAAGTAGCGGCAGGAGAAAAATACATCGCCCCGGATATAGAAGAGAAACTTTGATATCTTCAAAGGATGCATAAGAAATGACGGCGGTCACAATATACCCGAAGAACACCTATAGCTCAGCTTATCTTCTACTATGCTGATGTACTATTCTTCCTAACTTTAGCCACTAAACTCCGGGTATGAAATTTATACTTTGTTTTCTGCTTATCGTCCCCATTTCATCTAATATCATTGCACAACCTACCCAGAAACCGCCCTTGCATGGCAAGAACTGGATGGCCATTACCGGTAAGCCATTAGCGGCAACCGCAGGAGCTATGATCTTTCAGCAAGGAGGTAATGCAGTGGATGCGGCCTGTGGTATGCTGGCTGCCACCTGCACCATGTGGGATGTGCTGAGCTGGGGTGGCGAAACGCAGGCACTTATCTATAATCCGAAAACAAAAAAAGTAATTGCCATCAATGCACTCGGCGTAGCGCCGACAGGAGCTACTGTTGATTTTTTTAAAAGCAAGGGCTATTCTTTTCCTCCGGAGTATGGGCCACTGGCAGCCGTAACGCCAGGAACTGTGGGTGGTTTATGTTATATGCTGGCCAATTATGGAACCATGAGCCTGGAGCAGGTACTGGAACCGTCTATGGAACTGGCAGCAGGTTACCCTATCGAAGCACAAACTGCCAATGCTATGGAAAGAGGAAAGGACAGGATAAAACAATGGCCATACAGTGCAAAGGTTTTTTTACCACATTCCGGTGATAAAAGAGAAGCGCCGGAAGCAGGCGAGATATTTGTTCAAAAAGACCTGTTAGCAACCCTGACCAAAATGGTGGAAACGGAAAGAGCTGCGTTGAAAAATAAAAAAAGCAGGAAGGATGCCATCATGGCTGCCTGCGACAGGTTTTACAAAGGGGATATAGCGAAAGAATTTGTAAGGGGATGCCAGGAACAGGGTGGATTGATAACGATAGACGACCTTGCTAAATGGAAACCTATTGAAGAAGAACCCGTTTCAGTAAACTATAAAGGCATTGAGGTTTACAAGTTGCAGCAATGGACGCAGGGCCCCATGCTGCTGCAATCGCTCAACATACTGGAGAATTTTGACCTCAAGAAAATGAAATACAATAGTGCGGAGTATATCCACACCTTGTATCAAACCATGAACCTGACCTTTGCCGACCGTGATTTCTATTATGGCGATCCCTATTTTGCTCCCCAGGAACCGATCAAAGGCTTATTAAGCAAAGATTATGCAAAGCAAAGGGCTGCATTGATAAAACAAGGTATGAATGACCCGGGCACAGGCCCTGGTGATCCGTATCCATTTGAAGGGAAAACAAATCCTTATACAGAACTCCTGAAGAAATGGAATACTGCCGGACAGGGCGACAGAAATTTTGTGCCAGTACATGATTCTTCTGTAGCCTTGAATGATGAATTATATATGGAAAGACTTTGGATGGGCACTACCTCTGTTGAAGCTGCGGATAAAGATGGCTGGGTGGTCTCCATCACACCCAGCGGAGGATGGCTGCCTGCCTGCATTGCAGGCAATACTGGTGTTGGCCTGAGCCAGCGTTTACAAAGTTTTGTGCTGGATGCAAACATCAATCCATTTAATGTAATAGAACCGGGCAAGAGGCCAAGAGTGACGCTTACGCCGACTATGGCATTGAAGGATGGTAAGCCATTTTTATCGTTTGCTGTGCAAGGAGGAGATACACAGGACCAGAATCTGTTACAGTTCTTTCTGAATATGGTTGAATTTGGTATGACTGTGCAACAAGCTTGCGAAGCAGCGAATATCAACAGCAATCAACTCTGGCTTTCGCTTGGCGGTACAAAAATGGAGGATAGGAAACCCCGGCCGGGAGAGATATTAGTAAGTAATACCACACCCGAAGCAGTGAGGAATGAGTTAAAGAATATGGGGTATAAAATAACTACCGGCAATCGGACCAGCGGCCCTATCAATGCTATTTATTTTGACTGGAAGCATGGCAGTTTCTGGGGCGGGAGCAGTAACAATGGGGAAGATTATGGTATTGGATGGTAATTACTGAAGCTTTTCAAATGCAGCTTCAAAATTCTGTGCAGCCTCCCGGGGAAAGGTTACATCATTGGCAAATACAAAAACATCATCCGGCTGATGATCTTTTTCAGCAGCCAACTTCTCCCATTTTTGTGACCATTCGGTATAGTGTGTGATTAATGCCTGTGCGTCTTCCTTTAGATACTTTGATAGGAATGGTTTGTATTCTATCAGTAATTTCAGCGCTTCACTGTTACAAAGTTTTAATTGTTGTGCGAAACGGAATGTTTTTCCGGCATCCAGATATTTGCGATAAGCAATAGTGGATTGACTTAGGATTGCAAACAAATTTTTAAAAAATATTGATTGTTGCATACGAAAAAGAGTAAATGTAATTAGAGAATATGGTCTGAGACTGTATAGAAAGGGCAACCTCCATAACGAAGTCGTCAGCCTTGGTAAGTCTTAATTTTTATCATCATTAATGTATTTAGCCTGAAAGAAAAGTATAATGGAGGATAGAATAAAAGGGGTACTAAAAATCAAATATTCTCCAGCCAATGTCATCATTAGTAATGAAATCCAGAGAAGAATAATTGTGATTTTTAAGACCATGCTTTTTGCCTTGAAGTTGAAAATAAAAAGACTTGAAAAGAGGGATAGTTGTCCGCACATGGAAATTATTACCCCAATTAGAAATCTGTCAAAAACAAACAATGGATTAAATGACCAATCAGATGATGGATTGTTTTTTGTTATGAATGATAGTTCAAATTCTTTGAGATAAAATTCCTCGCCAACAACTTTTACAGGTAGCCAGAGGTTTAAAAAAATGGTCAACAAGGTGAAAAATATTGTTACGGTAGATTTCATTTTCCTTTTTTCTTTTTGACCTTCTCAAGCCATTCTTCAAACTCCTTCAATGAAAAACTGCTCAAATTATCTTCTTTTGTCAATCCACCTTTCTGAGCTGCCAACACCCCATATTTCACATCATCAAAGCCGCTGAGAGCATGGGCATCAGGATCAATAGAAAGTAAGACTCCTTTTTCTATGGCATAATCAATATACTTCCAGTCCATGTCCAACCGGCGGGGGTGGGCATTTATTTCTATTGCTACATTATTGGCAGCGCAAGCTTCAATTATTTTTTTATGGTCCACCGGGTAGCCGTTGCGGCTCAGCAGCAGGCGGCCTGTCATGTGGCCAAGAATAGTGGTGTAAGGGTTCTCAATTGCTTTCAGCAGCCGGGCCATCGCTTTTTCTTCCGTCATCTTCAGGTTGCTGTGTACCGAGGCAATAATGAGGTCAAAACTTCTTAACACAGAATCAGGATAATCGAGACTGCCATCATTCAATATATCACTCTCTATGCTTTTGAATATCTTGAAAGGCTTGAGTTTTGCATTCAACTCATCAACATAACGGTGCTGCTCCCTTATCCTGTCTTCTTTCAGGCCATTCGCATAAAAAGCAGTTTGGGAGTGATCGGAGATCACTATGTACTCATAACCTCTTTTGATACATTCCTGCGCCATTTCTTCAATGGTATTCGCCCCATCGCTCCAGTTGCTGTGGCTATGAATGATGGACCGGATATCTTCCGGTTGTATCAGTTCAGGTAGTTTATTTTTCCTTGCTTTATCTATAATGATTGACGTTTCCCTAAGGCAGGGTGGGATGAAGGGAATTTTTGCTTCCGTAAAAACCGTTTCGTCATTTTCGCCGGAAGTAAATGTTATAGCCGGAAATGTTTTTTTAAAACTATGAATGAAGTCCTGGCTGCCAGATGTAAGGAATTGCCGTTCGGTTATATTTTGTTTTCCTGTATATAAACGGAGCTTTAAGCCATTCTTTAACTTGTATAGTAAATTGGCACTGGTTTCCTCCAGCAACTCAGGCGGTTGTGCTGTTTGAAATTTTGGTTTAATTGTTTCATTTGTTTCAGCAATTACAAATTCCAATTCTTCTATGGTTAGAGCCTGTCTTCTGTAGGCACCGGTTGTTCTTACTTTGTCGGGTGAAAATATTTTTTTCAGGTAGTTTTC
The DNA here is from genome assembly GCA_964358155.1 of uncultured Chitinophaga sp. Classification (GTDB taxonomy): domain Bacteria; phylum Bacteroidota; class Bacteroidia; order Chitinophagales; family Chitinophagaceae; genus JJ008. The sequence continues at coordinate 5,447 of CAYHPA010000090.1, read as the reverse complement.
TATCTGCGGGAACACTTCCTCCAGTTGTGCATACAAAAAATGCCCCTGGTTGGAAAAATAAAATTCTATAGCCTCCTGGACGTTTTTCTGTGTTTTTTCACCAAATCCCTTGAAAAGTGTCAACCGGTTCTCGTTGCATGCATAGAGCAATTCACCCAGCGATTCGATCTCCATCTCTTTCCAGATGGTATGAATTTTTTTCGGACCAATGCCTTTTATGTTCAACATTTCAATAACACCGGGTGGTGTTTTGCTGATAATATCTTCCAGGACAAGCAGCTTTCCTGTCTCCAGCATTTCAATCACTTTCTTACCCACACTGTCGCCAATACCTTTGATGCTGAATAATTTTTCTTTGGGGGTTTCTTTCAGAGAAACGGGCAACTTCTCTATGTTGAAAGCCGCTACAGCATAGGTTTTCGTCTTAAACGAGTTTTCGCCATGTATGTCCATTAATTTGGCAAGAAGGGAGAAATTATCGGCTATGGAGGCATTATCCATAGGCTAATTTAAGATTATTGTTGACCACAGATTACACAGATTTACACAGATGGAACAGGGTATTTGATAAGAAGGGCTGTGTGCGGTTCCTCCCTTTTAGGGGAGGCTAGGTGGGGCACTATAAAAAAAGTCCTCCGGTGTTCGGAGGACTTTCTATCTCGTTTAAGAGTGTCTTAAACTTATTTCTTTTTCTTAGCAGCTTTCTTCTTAGGAGCAGCTTTTTTCTTTGCAGCTTTTTTCTTAGTAGCCATTTTGTTAGAATTTAATGTTAGTAAAAATGGGTTAACGATACTAAAGGTAATAATTATTTTATATTACCCAAATTTTTTTTCCACAAAATTCTAAACAGGAAAATTTGCTTATGCTTCAACAGCAGATACAGAAACATATGTTCTGTTGTTTTTTGCTTTACGGAATTCAACAAGACCATCCGTTAATGCAAATAATGTGAAGTCTTTTCCAACGCCAACATTTTTTCCGGGATGATAAACAGTGCCACGCTGACGAACAATAATATTACCGGAGATCGCAGGCTGTCCACCAAAAATTTTTACACCAAGGCGTTTACTTTGTGAGTCGCGGTTGTTTTTTACACTTCCTTCACCTTTCTTATGTGCCATGATAAATTAATTTTGAAGTTGTCAATTATTTTATTGAAGTCACTTTGATCTTTGTGTAAGCGGTACGATGACCTTTCTTTTTGTGAAAGCCCTTTCTTCTTTTTTGTTTGTAAGCAATCACTGTATCGCCTTTTACCTGGTCAATGATCTCGGCCTGCACTTTTGACTTTACAGATGAACCAACGGAAAGCTTGCCATCGGCATCTGCCAGCAATACTTCCAGGTCTACTTTATCACCGGCTTTACCCTCCAGGCGGGGGACATAAAGGGTCTGGTCTTTTTCAACCTTGAACTGCTGTCCGGCAACTTTTACTACGGCTATCATACGCTTAAAATTAGGACGGCAAAGGTAAGGGGAAAAATCCTACCGGCAAACGGGGAATCAAAGATTTATGAACATTAAATGACCCCGATTTGGCAGCCCTTACGTTATATTTGTAGCCCCTTTTGGGTTTTCCAGCAGATTGAGTATGAAAATCAAGTCCTTCTTAGCCCGGCCATTCGCATCATATATATATAAAGGTATCCGTAAAGGAATGGCCACGGCAGTGGCCGACCAGGAAAATATCCTGAAGACCCTGCTCAAAGTAGGGCGGAATACGGAATTCGGAAAGGAATCGGGCCTGGATAAGGTAAATGGTTATGAAGAGTTTAAAAAGGCAGTTGCCATCCGGGATTATGAGCAAATGAAACCCTGGATTGAAAAGATCAAAGAAGGACGGCATAATGTTCTCTGGAAAGGAAAGCCAATCTACTTTGCTAAAACCTCCGGCACCACCAGCGGCACCAAGTATATCCCTATCACCAAGGATTCAATCCCCAACCATATCAACACAGCCCGCAATGCTCTGTTATGTTATATGGCTGAAACGGGTAACAGTAAGTTTGCAGACGGCAAACTGATCTTTTTATCCGGCTCACCGGAATTGGAAAGAGTGGGGGGCATTCCCACCGGAAGATTAAGCGGGATAGTGAACCATCATGTTCCAAAATATCTTCGCAGCAATCAGCTACCATCGTATGAGACTAATTGCATAGAAGATTGGGAAACCAAGCTGAATAAAATAGTAGAGGAGACCATTGATAAGAATATGACCCTCATCAGCGGCATACCACCTTGGATGCAGATGTATTTTGACGAACTCATTAAAAGAAGTGGCAAGAAAGTAGGGGAGCTGTTTCCGAATTTCAGTGTAATGGTGCAGGGAGGGGTAAACTTTGAACCCTACAAAGCCAAACTGTTTGAAAGCATCGGAAGAAAAGTGGATACGATAGAATTGTTTCCTGCCAGCGAAGGTTTCTTTGCCTTCCAGGACTCACAGGAGGCTGAAGGCTTATTATTGAACACCAACAGCGGAATTTTTTTTGAATTCGTTCCGGCCGCGGAAATATTCAATGAAAACCCAACCAGGCTTTCATTAAAAGAGGTGAAGACGGGAGAGAACTATGCAATGGTCATTAATAGTAATGCCGGACTTTGGGGATATAATTTAGGCGATACAGTAAAATTTATTTCTACAGAACCTTACCGGCTTGTTGTTACCGGAAGGACAAAGCATTTCATTTCAGCCTTTGGCGAACATGTGATTGGCGAAGAAGTGGAAGCGAGCATGCTCAAGACAGCGGAAGAGGAAAATGTTCATATAACTGAGTTTACTGTAGCGCCATTTGTAAGCAGTGATGAGGGCAAATCTTTTCACGAATGGTTTATAGAATTTGAAACGATACCACATGATCTTTCAGGCTTTGCGGCCAGATTAGACCAGCATCTCAGGGCAAGGAATGTGTATTATGATGACCTGATCGGCGGCTCTATCCTGTCGCCGCTAAAGATTACCCCGGTACGCAAAAACGGATTTATTGATTACATGAAATCAATCGGTAAATTGGGCGGACAAAATAAAGTGGCAAGACTAAGTAATGACCGAAAGATTGCCGATGAACTTTCAAAATGGACGCTAAACCCCGAAACTGCCTGACCGGATGTCTAACGATCAATCCATAAAACGTATTGCCATATTCGGCTCCACCGGTTCCATCGGCACACAGGCGCTGGATGTTATAGCTGCCAATCCTGATAAATTTTCTGCAGAAATATTGACGGCGCATAGCAACGACGAGTTGCTGGTACAACAGGCGCTGAAGTTCAATCCTAATGTTGTTGTTATTGGCGATGAATCCCGTTATGGTAAAGTAAAAGAAGCACTGGCTTCTACTGATGTAAAAGTATTTAGTGGCGAGAAAGCATTGGAAGAAGCAGCGGCTATGGATTGTTACGACCTGATGCTGGCCGCCATTGTTGGTTATGCAGGCTTAAGGCCGACATTGAAAGCCATTGATAATGGTAAGGCCATTGCTCTTGCCAATAAAGAAACATTGGTAGTGGCTGGAGATATCATCATGAGAAAAGCAGTGGAGAAACGGGTGCCTATTATTCCTGTTGATTCAGAACACTCCGCCATTTTTCAGTGCCTGGTGGGAGAAACAAGGAACAGGATTGAAAAAATTATTCTTACTGCTTCAGGGGGGCCTTTTCTTGGCCGCAAGCCCAATTATCTTGTCAATGTAAAACGGGAGCATGCCCTGCAGCATCCTAATTGGACGATGGGGGCAAAAATTACTATAGACTCTGCTACCCTCATGAACAAAGGTCTGGAAATGATAGAGGCAAAGTGGTTGTTCAACATGAAACCAGAGCAGATACAGGTAGTCGTTCATTCCCAAAGTATCATCCATAGCATGGTGCAGTTTGAAGACGGAAGCATCAAGGCACAAATGGGATTACCTGATATGAAATTGCCCATTCAGTATGCCCTTGCATTTCCACGGAGAATTAAAAGCGATTTACCCCGGTACGATTTCAAAAAAGTAAGCACACTGAGTTTTGAGGAACCAGATGTTAAGACATTCAGAAACCTTGCCCTTGCACAAGAGGCGCTTTATAAAGGAGGTAACCTGCCTTGTGTGATGAATGCTGCCAATGAGATCGCCGTTTATGCCTTTCTGCGCAACAGGATCAATTTTCTTGATATGACAGATGTGATTGAAAAAACCATGCAAAACATCTCTTTCATAGAAAAACCCACACTGGAGGAATATTTTGACAGCGACGGGGAGGCCCGTAACTTTGCTGCCGACTTAATAAAACTGTAAACCCCCTGTCCCCCTGAAGGGGGAACTTAGTTTCAAAGAGGTTTACATGGCGAAAAGAAAAAGTATTATTAACTGCAACCCCAAAAAGGATACGCATTCTTTTTGGGGTTATGCTAAAAGCCCCTTTAGGGGTTGGGGTGTACTATGAATTATTTATTAGCAATAAACTGGGGTGAAGTGGGTGTAAAAGCTGCACAGTTCATCTTGTCATTTTCCATCCTGATAGTACTGCATGAGTTTGGCCATTACATCACGGCCAAATGGTTTAAATGCAGGGTGGAAAAATTCTACCTGTTCTTTAATCCCTGGTTCTCAATTTGGAAAAAGAAAAAAGGGGAAACAGAATACGGTTTGGGTTGGATACCACTGGGCGGATATGTAAAAATATCCGGGATGATAGATGAGAGTATGGACAAGGAAGCGATGAAACAGCCTGCGCAGCCCTATGAATTTCGCAGCAAGCCGGCATGGCAGCGGCTCATCATCATGCTGGGAGGTATCATTGTAAATATCATTCTGGCAATTCTCATCTTCATTATGATACTATGGGTGTGGGGTGAAAAGTATATGCCGCCTTCAAGCGCAAAATATGGTATGTCGGTTGACAGTCTGGCTTATAAAGCTGGTTTCAGGGATGGGGATATGATTCTTCAAGTGGGTGGAAAAGACCTGAAGAATGTACTGGATATAAGAGCGGCCATGGTTTATAATATGGGTGATTATAATGTGAAAGTAAAAAGAGGGGATAGTATTGTAAGCGTTACTTATGATAAAACACTTATACGAAAACTGAATTCAAGGAGTGTGGGCTCCTTTATTTCAGTAAGGGTTCCTTTCCTTGTTGATAAGTTTGCAAAAAACTCAGGAGCAGAAAAAGCTGGGATAAAACCAGGTGACCGGATTATAAAAGTAAATGATACACTGCTTCTTTGTTATGATGATTTTAGCAAACACATGAAGGGCCGGCAAGGAGGACAGATAAATCTGTCTGTTATACGTAATGCAGACACATTGACCTTTTCTGTGAAACTAAGTGAAGAAGGCAGGATTGGTGCGGTACCGCTTGGTGACTATGATAAATTAGGTTTTGTACTAGAAACCAAAAAGTATTCATTTTTTGAAGCAGTACCTGCAGGATTTAAAAAATGCTGGAGTACACTTGGAAAGTATATG
>CAYHPA010000089.1:0-12766 GCA_964358155.1 uncultured Chitinophaga sp. | reverse complement strand
CGGTTAGTGTGAGGAGCTCAATCATATTGTCGAGGCAGGCTGAATCACTTTGCCCTTCTGTGACGATTGGGAGCAGCATCTCCATTTCTTCATTGGTGAAATAAGGAGTGATGAAACCCTGTTCGCTTGTTTTAAGCCAGTTCAAATTTCCCTGTAGTGTATTTATTTCGCCATTATGAGCAATAAAGCGGAATGGCTGGGCCAGCTTCCACGACGGAAAAGTATTGGTGGCAAATCTTGAATGTACCAGGCCGAATGCACTCACCACTCTTTTATTACTCAAATCAGGAAAATATTGCCGGAGCTGCAAACTTGTCAACTGTCCCTTATAAACAACTGTTTTATAAGAAAGCGATGCGATGTAAAAACCAATATGATCTTTTCTTACCGTATCGTTGATGGTATGACTTGCGTAGTTTCTGAGGATGAATAGTTTTCTTTCAAATTCATCAGGGTTGGAAATATGATCGGGCCGGGCGATAAAAACCTGCTCTATCTCAGGTTCTGCGCTTAGGGCGGTTAAGCCGATACCCTCGGTTCTTACCGGTACTTTTCTATAGGCAATTATTTCAAGCCCAAGTTTTTCGGCGGTGCGGTTAAAGATGTCACGACATTCTTCCCGTAAACGGATTTCTTTGGGAAAAAAGATCATACCCACTCCATATTTGCCATAGGAAGGTAAATGTGCGCCCAGTTTGATACATTCTTCAAAGAAAAATTCATGCGGGGTTTGAATCATGATACCGGCCCCGTCGCCAGTATTGTTTTCACAACCACAGGCACCACGGTGCTCCATATTTTCCAGCACAGTCAGTGCATCAGAAATATGCTGATGCGATTTATTGCCTTTGACATTGACAACAAATCCGATGCCGCATGCATCATGTTCAAAGGAAGGATGATATAAACCCGGGTTGCCTGCCATTGGTGCAATTAATTTTAGTGAACACAACTCTAAACCATATTTCAACAGCAAGCAATACTCCTGAAAATACAAAAAAGCTTTCAGCAGGATAAATGATTACGGCAATAATTGTCCACAAGTTGATACAGAACAAGTGGATTAAATAAGGTATCCGAACAACTGGTCGTTCTTGTTTATTTCCGAAAAATCTATATTAGTTTTTTTCATCTTTAGTAACAACAAATCATAATCCGGGCGGCTCTGCAATTCAATACCCACCAGTGCGGGCCCATTTTCCTTGTTGGTCTTTTGCATATATTCAAACCGGGTAATGTCATCCGTTGGCCCGAGTACATTATTGACAAATTCTTTCAACGCACCCGGACGTTGTGCAAAGCTGATGAGAAAATAGTGTTTCAATCCTTCATACTGCAGGCTTCTTTCTTTGATCTCCTGCATCCTGTCTATATCATTATTGCTGCCGCTAACGATACAGACGACATTCTTTCCTTTTATTTCAGGAGCGTAATTATCCAATGCTGCAATGGACATAGCACCGGCGGGCTCCACAACGATCGCATCTTCATTATACAGCTTCAGAATCGTAGTGCAGATCTTTCCTCCGGCAATGAGGCACATGTCATCCAGCACCTTATTGCAAATGGAAAATGTAAGTTCTCCAACTCTTTTTACTGCAGCGCCGTCAACAAACCGATCTATGCTGTCCAGTGTCACAGGATGCCCGGCCTTCATCGCTTCATACATGGATGGTGCGCCTTCAGGTTCAGCGCCAATGATTTTTGTTTTTGGGGAATACGTTTTGAAGTAGGAGCCAATTCCGGCACTTAGTCCGCCGCCACCAACCGGTACAAATAAATAATCAATATCTGACTGGTCTTCTAATATTTCTACGGCAACAGTTCCCTGTCCTTCAATAATTCTGTAATCATCAAACGGGGGGATGAATGTCATTTCGTTTTCTGCGGTAAATTGTTTTGCGGCAACGGCGCAATCATCAAATGTATCACCAACCAGTCTTATCTCAATGAAATGCTCACCAAACATTTTTGTTTGATTAATTTTTTGCTTTGGGGTGATGACCGGCATAAACACTACACCTTTTACATTGAGTTTTTTACAACTGTATGCAAACCCCTGTGCATGATTGCCGGCGCTGGCACAGACAACCCCTTGTTGCAATTGTTCTTTTGACAAAGCACTCATCATATTGTATGCGCCACGAAGTTTGTATGATCGCACTACCTGCAGGTCCTCCCGTTTCAGGAAAACATTGGATTGATACTTTGCAGACAAACTATGATTGAAAGTAAGAGGCGTGCGGGTTACAACTTTCTTCAACCGCAGAGACGCTGCCGCAAAATCAAGTTGAACAGTATTATTTAATGTTTGTGCCATGCTAATTAATTAACCCACCGACTCGGTTTTCAATGTCAGCTTACTGAAGACTTCTTTGATGGGTGAAGATTTATAAGAAAGCTTTTTTTCTTCTTTTTTTCGGGTGTGGGGTTGATTTTCCGGACGAAGGTTTCTTACAGTTTTTCCCGTCTGCCACAATTCACTTTCCCGCAGCTCTTTTAATTCTTCTTCCAGTTTTTCCCTGTAATCAGCTTTGCTGTTACTGTCAATGGAACGTTGTGATTCTTTTCCGGCCGCCACACTTTCGTATAATTCTTTAAAAACAGGGGCGGTGGCATCACGGAATTTTTTCCACCAGTCCAATGCGCCACGCTGTGCGGTAGTAGAACAATTTCCATACATCCAGTCCATACCATTTTCGGCTACCAATGGCATTAATGACTGGGTCAGCTCTTCCACTGTTTCATTAAAAGCTTCGGAAGGTGAATGGCCTTTTGAACGAAGCACTTCATATTGTGCAGCAAAGATCCCCTGGATGGCTCCCATCAATGTTCCTCTTTCGCCGGTCAGGTCAGAGTAAACTTCTTTCCTGAAATCGGTTTCAAATAAATAGCCGCTGCCTACTGCAATTCCTAATGCTGCTACTCTTTCAAATGCCCTGCCGGTGGCATCCTGATAAATAGCATAGGAGCTATTCAATCCCCGGCCCTGTAAAAACATTCTGCGCAACGATGTGCCGCTTCCTTTGGGTGCCACTAAAAAAACATCCACATCTTTTGGTGGCACAATGCCTGTTTGTTCATTAAACGTAATACCAAATCCGTGTGAAAAGTATAAAGCCTTCCCCGGGGTCAAATGTTTTTCCACTGTTGGCCACAACGCAATTTGCGCCGCATCGCTTAGCAGGTAGCAAATGATAGTGCCCTGATGCAGCGCTTCTTCAATTTCAAATAATGTTTCGCCAGGAACAAATCCATCGCGGATGGCCTTATCCCATGTCTTTGAATTTTTTCGCTGGCCAACAATTACGTTAATGCCATTATCCCGTTGGTTTAATGCCTGGCCAGGTCCTTGCACCCCATAGCCAATTACGGCCACCGTTTCTTTTTTTAAAATCTGTTGTGCCTTGCTGAGTGGAAACTCCTCCCTGGTTACTACATTTTCTTCTATACCGCCAAAATTTAGTTTTGCCATGATTATCTGTTTTGGTTGTTGTTATGTGTTACTATATGGATTGTTACATTGAAAAGATCTCTTCTTTTTTAGCCAGGTATTCATTTTCTATGACCTCTTCACCCGGCTCCTTATATTCAAATTCTTTCAGTCGTTCATGAAAATCGCTGCTGCCTTTAATGATTGCCACCCTGGCACTGCGTACAAATTCAATCAGCCCGCATGGCTCAAGTGCTTTTATCAGGTTGTCTGTTTCTTCCCGGTGACCTGTTGTTTCAAATACGGTATAGTCCTTACGGATTGCAACAGCCCGTGCGCCATACTCCCGGAGCAGTCTTTCTACTTTTACTTTTTCAGAAATGATATCTGTACTTACTTTATACAAGGCCAATTCCTGCCAGACGATCTCATCTTCTGTATTGTAATATGCTTTTAATACCTCCACTTGTTTTTCAATCTGCCGGCAAAGTTTTTTTACAATATCTTCCGCTTCATTGATAACAATGGTGAAACGATGTACACTGTCCACTTCAGTCGGTGAAGTGTTCAGGCTTTCTATATTGATTTTTCTCCTGGAAAAGATAATAGCGATACGGTTCAGCAAACCAACCTGGTTTTCTGTATAAACGGTTACGGTGAATTCTCTTTTGCTCATAATAAATTATTTTAATCGTATCTCGCTGACACTGCATCCCTGCGGCACCATCGGAAACACATTATCTTCTTTACCCACCATTACTTCCAGCAAATAAGCGCCGTTATGCTCCAGCATTGTTTTTAGCACCTGTTTTAAATTTTCTCTTTTATCAACTTTGGTTCCGGGAATATTATATCCTTTTGCCACCTGCACATAATCGGGACTGGCTATATCAACGAAGGAATATCGCCGGTTATGAAATAACTGTTGCCATTGGCGAACCATTCCAAGAAACTGGTTATTCAGTATCATGATTTTGATATCCACTTCGCTTTGCATGATGGTTCCGAGTTCCTGGATGGTCATCTGAATACCGCCATCACCAATTACGGCTACAACAATTTTATCAGGTGCACCGGATTTTGCACCTATTGCTGCGGGTAGTGCAAACCCCATCGTTCCCAGCCCACCCGAAGTGATATTACTTTTTGACTGATTATATTTTGCATAGCGGCAGGTAACCATCTGGTGCTGCCCCACATCAGTCACCACAATTGCATCCCCGCCTGTCAGCTCATTTAATGCTTTGATGACCTCGGCCATTGATAAAGCTTCGGTAGTCGGGTTCATTTCAGGTATAATGCAGGTTTCCTCTTCCTTCGCTTTGTAGTCGCTGAACTTTTTCAACCATTGCGGGTAAACTTTTTTTTCCAGCAATTCAGTAAGCATTGGCAGGGTCTCTTTGCAATCCCCCCAAACACCGACTGTAGCTTTTACATTTTTGTCAATTTCTGAGGGGTCAACATCTAAATGAATGACTTTAGCCTGCTTCGCATACTTGTCAAGGCGGCCTGTAACCCGGTCATCAAACCGCATGCCTACTGCGATCAATACATCACATTCATTCGTCAATACATTCGGGCCGTAGTTGCCATGCATTCCCAGCATACCCATCGCCAGTGGGTGGTCAGTAGGAATGGCACTCATGCCCATGATGGTCCATGCAGCAGGAATGCCTGCTTTCTCAATAAATTTTTTAAATTCTTTTTCTGCTTTGCCCAAAATCACTCCCTGCCCGAAAATCACAAACGGTTTATCAGCTCCATTGATCAGCTTAGCAGCAGCTTCCACATATTCTTTTCTGACAATTGGTGTAGGGCGATAGCTTCTGATATGTTCACATTTGATATAACCTCTGAAATTGAATTTTTGTAACTGGGCATTCTTGGTAATGTCAATCAACACAGGCCCTGGTCTTCCGCTTTTGGCTATATAGAAGGCTTTGGCCAATACAGAAGGGATTTCTGTAGCATCTGTTACCTGGTAATTCCATTTGGTGACTGGTGTGGTGATGTTGATGACATCAGTTTCCTGGAAAGCATCTGTGCCGAGTAGGTGTGCATACACTTGTCCGGTAATGCAAACAACAGCTGTTGAGTCAATCATCGCATCAGCAAGACCAGTTACTAAATTAGTGGCGCCGGGACCGCTGGTGGCAAACACCACACCCGTTCTTCCGCTAACTCTTGCAAAACCCTGCGCTGCATGTATGGCGCCCTGTTCATGACGAACAAGTATATGTTTCAGTTTATCATGATAATCATACAACGCATCGTAGATGGGCATGATGGCGCCACCAGGATAACCAAAAATAGTTTCAACACCTTCTGCAATAAAGGCTTCCAATATGGCTTCACTGCCACTTATTGATGTTGCCGGTTTGGCGGTTGTCTTTCTTGCTTTCAGTTCAAGAGTTTCCATGATAAATAGTTTATGGTTCATCCGTCACACAACCTTCACTGGCATCTTTCACCTGTTGTGCATACTTGAACAAGACCCCTTTTGTTACTTTCAGCTTAGGTTGTTTCCACTTCTTCTTTCTTTTCTTAATTTCTTTATCACTCACTTTTAGGATGAGTTTATTTTTTGCCACATCAATTTTAATGATGTCATTATTCTTTACCAGGCCAATCAATCCTCCTGCAAATGCTTCAGGTGTGATATGACCAACCACAAATCCATGGGTGCCGCCGCTGAATCTTCCATCCGTGATCAGCGCCACTGATTTTCCAAGTCCGGCACCAATAATCGCCGAAGTTGGTTTCAGCATTTCCGGCATTCCCGGTGCACCTTTTGGGCCTACCTGTCTTATCACCACCACATCACCAGCTTTTATCTTTCCTGAGTTGATGCCTTTTATCAATTCAAACTCCCCATCAAATACCCTGGCGGGGCCTTCAAACAGCTCTCCTTCTTTGCCCGAAATTTTTGCAACACTTCCTTTCTTAGCCAGGTTGCCATATAGTACTTGCAAATGACCTGTCGCCTTGATTGGTTTTTTAATTGGACGAATGATGTTTTGTGTTTTAAAATCAAGGTTGGGAACATCGGCCAGATTTTTTTTGATTGTGCTGCCTGTCACCGTTAAACAATCGCCATGTAATAGTTTTTTCTTCAACAAATACTTCATCACGGCAGGCACACCACCATGCTGGTGTAAATCCTGCATCAAATATTTTCCACTGGGTTTAAAATCTGCCAGCACAGGAACTTTATTACTGATAATCTGAAAATCGTCCTGCGTTACGCTTACTCCCACCGCTTTTGCCATAGCTATCAGATGCAAAACGGCATTCGTACTTCCTCCCAAGACCATAATAGCCGTGATGGCATTTTCAAATGCCTTTCTCGTCATGATGTCGGAAGGCTTAATATCTTTTTCAAGTAAAAGTCTTATCGTTTTGCCAGCATCGGCACATTCTTTTTGCTTCTCCTCACTTAGCGCAGGATTGGAAGAAGAGAAAGGTAAACTCATTCCCAATGCTTCAATAGCTGCGGCCATCGTATTAGCTGTGTACATACCACCACAAGCGCCGGCACCGGGACATGAATGCTGAACAATCCCTTTAAAGTCTTCTTCTGTCAGCTGACCTGTAATTTTTTGCCCGAGTGCTTCAAATGCCGAAACGATATTAAGGTCTTGCCCCTTGTAATAACCTGCAGCAATCGTTCCTCCGTACACCATAATGGCCGGACGGTTCAATCGTCCCATGGCTATTAAACTTCCCGGCATATTCTTATCGCAACCAGGCACAGCGATCAATCCATCATAATATTGTGCACCGCAAACCGCTTCAATAGAGTCAGCGATAATATCCCGGCTCACCAGGCTGTACCGCATTCCATCTGTGCCATTACTGATGCCATCGCTCACTCCGATAGTATTAAATATCAAACCAACCATATCATGATCCCACACTGCTTGTTTGACTGTTCTTGCCAGATCATTCAGGTGCATATTACAGGTATTACCATCATACCCCATACTCACAATGCCTACCTGTGCTTTTTTCATATCTGTATCCGTAAGTCCGATTCCATATAGCATGGCCTGTGCCGCCGGTTGTGTCGGGTCCTGAGTGATTATCTTACTATATTTATTCAATTCCATTATGCTACCTGAAGGGATGATTTGAATTCTTTTTCTAAAACTTTACATTTATAAGCTTGTTGAATGATTTGTCCTAAAGTGTCTTTCCATTTCAATTTGAATGCTACATTGTCTAATGATGCCAGCTCTACTACTTCAGCAGCGGTGCCGCAATAAAAGCCGCTATCTGCACCTTGCATCTCTTTGGGAGTAAACAATGTTTCTTTCACCGGTATATTCAGTTCACTGCATATTTCAATAACAGTTGCTCTTGTAATACCGGGAAGGATATTCCCTTTGGCAGGGGTGTACACAATTCCTTCCTTCTCATAAAAAACATTGGCTCCCGGGCCTTCGGCCACAAAACCATTATTGTCCAATAAAAGGGCTTCATCAAATCCATTATCCTTTGCTTCCTGGCACGCAAGAATGGAATTCACATAGTGTCCGCTCACTTTTGCTTCAATATGAAAACCGGCCGGATTAGGCCGGCGATAGGAGGAGGTCATAATGCGCATCTTATTGGCGAGATAGCCATTCGTCCATTCCCATGCTTCTATGGCGAGATAAGATTCTTTTCCTTTTGACAGGGACATGTTCGGCGAGCAAAGGACAATCGGCCGCAGATAGGCATCTGTGAAATTATTTTTCTTCAGCACTTCATAACTCAGTTCAATCAGTTGATCCGTAGAATAAGCAAAAGGCATCTTCATCAGCTCGGCAGAATGACGGAGCCGGTCATAATGTTCTTTTGCTTTAAAGATCTTTGTCCCGATGCCCACAGGATAAGACCGGATACCTTCAAATACAGCGTATCCATAATGTAATGACTGGCTGTACAGATCTGTTTTTGCGTCAGCAGCTTTTACAAACTGTCCGTTGAAGTAGATAATGGTGTTTTCGTTGTAATACATTTTACTTGTTTTTATTCCGGCGGTCATGTTTTTTGTCAGGCGGAGACCGTCAGACAAAAAAGCGACCCGCCTTTTTGGAGGCGGGTCGCATATATTTTGTTTAGTTAGTAAAGTATCATGCACCACCTCCTGCCGAAGAAGATATAATAATCACCAGGCCGATAATTATCGGTTCAGTAGAAGTGATGCTATTATATGACTTGTTCTTCAACATAGAAGTGTATGTTTTATAAATATACACCCGCCATCCCATAAAAAGAACTTTGCAAGCAATTATTTTTTCTAAAAAGACGAACCCTCGTACGTCTTTCCTCAGGATTTAAATGATGGTTGACTTCCTCAATTCAATATTTTCTTTCTTCACCGACTCGGAAATTTTTCCGCTGATATAATCACTTATCAATTCACCGATTGTGGAAGTGAAATAAAAATTGACGGGATCAATGTCTTTTGTTACAAATGAATACTGCAATGTCCAGTTGACTGCCTTTCGGACCAGGTCAGCCTCCTCTTTCATGCCCAGGTATTCCAGCATCATAGCAGCGGATAAAATTGAGCCAACCGGATTGGCTATATCCTTTCCTGCAGCCTGTGGATATGAGCCATGAATGGGTTCAAATAAAGCAAGGCCACCTGCACCCACAGAAGCAGAAGGCAATAATCCCAATGAGCCACTTATCACACTGGCTTCATCACTGATGATGTCTCCAAACATATTTTCTGTAAGGATGATGTCAAATTGCTTCGGGTCAAGGATGATTTGCATGGCGGCGTTGTCAACAAACATATAATCAACGGTCACATCAGGATAGTGCGGTGCTAAGTCCTGTACTACCTTTCTCCATAGTCTTGATGTTTCCAGCACATTCGCTTTATCAACCAGGGTTAATTTTTTTTTGCGTTCAGGTTTTTGGGCAAAATGAAAAGCGAGATGTGCAATCCGTTCAATTTCAGGTTTTGTATAAACACAATTATCTGAGGCCTCTGTTTTTTCTTCGTTTATCTTCTTTTCACCAAAATAAATACCACCTGTCAGTTCCCGGAAAATAATAAAATCAACTCCATCAATTTTTTTGTTTTTCAGCGGAGATAAATGATAAAGAGAAGCATAAGTTTTAACGGGGCGGATATTGGCATAGAGCTGCAATGTTTTTCTCAGCTTCAGTAATCCCTGCTCTGGTCTTGGTTTGGCCGTTGGGTCGTTATCATATTTTGGATGGCCGATAGCGCCAAATAAGATAGCATCGCTGTTCAGGCAAACTTCAATTGTTTTATCAGGTAAAGGATTACCGGTCTTATCTATAGCAGCAGCGCCCATCAGGCAATAGCTGTATTCAAAATCATGGTTGAATGCTTCTGCCACAGCATTAAGCACACGGATGGATTGCCGGGTTACTTCAGGGCCGATGCCATCTCCTCCAATGACTGCGATCTTCTTTTTCATGTTTTATGCTCTTTGAATTTCAAATTGCTCTATGTCTTCTTTTATACTTAGTAAATAGTCAATATCGTCATATCCGTTTAACAGGCAGGTTTTTTTATAACTGCTTATTTCAAACCCTTCAGATTCGCTGGTTGAGTTGATAGTGATGGTTTGTTTTTCCAGGTCAACAGTCAGTTCTGTATTATTGTCCTGCAGGAAGATCCGTTGCAGAAATGAATCGCTTACCTGCACGGGCAATATGCCGTTGTTTAATGCATTGTTCCTGAAAATATCGGCGAAAAAACTGGAGACTACTACTCTGAAACCATAATCCAAAAGAGCCCAGGCGGCATGTTCCCTTGAAGAACCGCAACCAAAGTTTTTTCCCGCTACTAATATTTCACCGCCAAACTGCGACATATTCAACGGGAAGTCTGCTTTTATTTTTGATTCATCATTATTATAATAACGCCAATCCCTGAAAAGATTTTTACCAAAACCATCTTTGGTAGTGGCTTTTAAAAAACGGGCAGGAATGATCTGGTCGGTATCAATATTTTCCATATTGATAGGGACGAACCTGCTTTGTATGGTTGTCAATTTCTGCATTAGTTTAATAATTCTCTTACATCTGTTACAAACCCTGTAACTGCCGCCGCCGCAGCTGTCAGCGGACTTGCCAGCAATGTTCTGGCGCCTGCTCCCTGTCGTCCTTCAAAATTCCGGTTGCTGGTACTGATGCAATATTTTCCAGATGGTATTTTGTCTTCGTTCATTCCAAGACAAGCACTGCAACCCGGTTGACGAAGCTGAAACCCTGCTTCTTCAAAAATTTTATCAATACCTTCTTCTCTTGCCTGTGCTTCTACCTGCTTGCTGCCAGGAACAATCCATACTTCCACATCATCGGCTTTATGTTTTCCCTTTACGAAGGAGGCCACCATTCTCAGATCTTCAATTCTTGAATTGGTACAACTGCCGATAAATACATAATCAATCTTTTGTCCTTTGATAGCAACTCCTTGTTCAAACCCCATATAAGTCAATGATTTTGCCAAACCGGATCTATCGGTTTCATTTATCGTTTCTGTTGTTGGAATTTTTTCTGTAACGCTAATTCCCATTCCCGGGTTAGTTCCGTAAGTAATCATTGGTTGAATATCAGCGGCATCAAAATGATGCTCTTTGTCAAACAGTGCATCATCATCACTAAACAAAGTTTTCCAGGCCGATAAAGATTTTTTCCATTGTTCCCCTTTCGGGGCCAGGGGTTTTCCTTGTATATAGTTAAATGTTGTTTCATCCGGGGCAATCAATCCGCAGCGACCGCCCATTTCAATACTCATATTGCAAATCGTCATCCTTGCTTCCATACTTAACGAACGTATGGCAGAGCCGGCAAACTCAACGGCATAACCTATGGCACCGCTTGCTGTAATTTTTGAAAGTATATAAAGCACAATGTCTTTTGAAACAACGCCTTTATTCAATACTCCATCTACATTGATTCGCATTAATTTTGGTTTGGTTTGCAATAAGCATTGCGAAGCAAAAACCATTTCCACTTCGCTGGTGCCGATGCCGAATGCGATGGCACCAAAGGCGCCATGCGTAGAAGTATGACTGTCGCCGCAAACGATCGTCATGCCGGGCTGTGTAATTCCCAACTCAGGGCCTATAACATGAACAATGCCCTGGAACGGATGTCCAAGGCCATATAATTCAATTCCATATTCGGAGCAGTTTTTCTTCAACGCCTCTACCTGCAACCGGCTCAATTCTTCTTTTATAGGCAGGTGCTGGTTCAGTGTCGGTACGTTGTGATCAGCGGTGGCAATAGTTTGCGACGGCCGCAATAGGTTTATTCCCCGTTTATTTAACCCCGCAAATGCCTGCGGGCTGGTTACTTCATGAATAAAATGCCGGTCAATATATAATACAGATGGGCCGTTATCAATTGTTTTGACAACATGCTTTTCCCAGATTTTTTCAAATAGTGTTTTAGCCATACTCAACAAGCAACTGCTATTTCAGATTGATATTTTTTTGCCATGGTGGCCAGGTCATCGTCATTCACTTCTTTCTTACTGTCCGCAACCTTCACAAATTCATTATATAAACTATCTATATCATTCCTGTTAAATTCAAAACCCAGTTTTTGAAACCGAAAGGCCAATGCACTTCTTCCGCTTCTGGCTGTTAAAACAATTTTTGAACTGTCAGCACCTACTGCTTCGGGGTTAATGATTTCGTAGGTAAGGGAGTCTTTCAAAAAACCGTCCTGGTGTATGCCGGATGAATGTGAAAAGGCATTGCTGCCTACAATTGCTTTATTGGGTTGCACCGGCATCCGCATGGTTTCCGATACCTGCCTGCTGACGGGATTCAGGTTTTGTGTTTTTACATTGGTATAAAAACCAAGATAGCTATGCTGCTTCAGTACCATCACCACTTCTTCCAGTGATGTATTGCCTGCTCTTTCTCCCAAACCATTGATGGTACATTCCACCTGTCTTGCTCCGGCAATTACCCCGGCAATGGAATTTGCAGTGGCCAATCCCAGATCATTATGACAGTGGCAGGAGATGATAGCCTTATCAATATTGGGAACATTATTAAGCAGGTAAGCGATCTTTTCACCATATTGATGTGGTAAGCAATAGCCTGTTGTATCAGGAATGTTCACTACCGCAGCACCGGCTTTTATGACCGCTTCCACCACCCGTGCCAGAAAATCATTTCCGGTGCGGCCTGCATCTTCGGCATAGAACTCTACATCATCCGTATAATTTCTTGCCCATTTTACTGCCTGAATGGCTCTTGCCAATATCTCCTCCTTTGTGGCGTTGAACTTTGCCTTGATATGTAAATCCGAAGTACCTATACCGGTATGTATTCTTGGTCGGCG
>CAYHPA010000088.1:0-12815 GCA_964358155.1 uncultured Chitinophaga sp. | reverse complement strand
CCATTCGATATTAAAAATCCGTTCCCAATTAAGGCATAATTATGATCGGGCTTCCTCCCACTATTTCTACCAGCTCCAGATCAAAGATCAGGTCCTGCCCGGCCAGCGGATGATTAGCATCCAGCATTACTACTTCTTCTTTTATTTCCACAATGGTTACCTGGAACTGGTGACCTTGCTGGTCGCTCATTCCGAGCGGCATTCCCACTTCAATGTCCAGGTCTTTGGGAAATTTGTCCTTCAGCATTTCAATCACCATTTCAGGATTGCGGGGGCCGTAGGCTTCGTTATAGGGAATATTGACTGTTTTCTTTTCACCAACACTCATCCCCGTCACACCATCATCAAAGCCCTTTATCACCATGCCGCTGCCCACTTCAAATTCAAGCGGGGCCCGTCCTTCTGATGAGTCAAATGTTTCACCCGAAGTAAGTTTGCCATGATAATGCACTTTTATTTTATCACCACTTTTTACCTGCGCCATTGTATAATTAATTTGGTTAAAATTATAAAAACCGGGCTGCAAGGTAATTGAAAATATACAATGCAACCGTTTAAATATTTACTACAGTCTGAGTTGATATTTTGTGTATTTTGATCCTATAAAATGATTGCTATGAAGCTTTTTTTCCTGTTTGTAAGTATTGCTCTGCTTACCAGTTGTTCCGCTCAAAAAACAGCAACAACTGCAAGTAACCCACAAACCGATGCCCCTGTAATAACGGGAGCAGACCGTACCCAGGTTTATCTGCCTCTTTTAAAAGGCAAGCGGGTTGGGATATTTGCCAACCAGACTTCCATAGTTGGCAATTCGCATCTTGTAGATACGCTGTTGAAACTGGGGGTCAACATCAAATTGATTTTCGGGCCGGAGCATGGTTTCAGAGGAACAGCTGATGCTGGTGAGAAAGTAGGTAACTATATTGATACAAAGACAGGAATAAAAGTAGTGTCATTGTACGGCGCACAAAGAAACCCCAGTGCCGATGACCTGAAAGAGGTGGATGTCCTCATTTTTGACCTGCAGGATGTTGGCACCCGGTTTTATACCTATATCAATTCCATGCAGGAGTTCCTTGAGACGGCTTTAGAGAATCACAAACCATTATTGTTGCTTGACAGGCCCAATCCAAATGGTTTTTATGTGGATGGCCCTGTGCTTGACCTGAAATTTAAAAGCGGCGTTGGCAAACAGCCCATCCCGATTGTATATGGAATGACGATGGCTGAATATGCCATGATGCTGCTCGGTGAAAAATGGGTGAGCGAAAAAGCAAATGCTGTCAATGCCTATAATATTACCACCAACCCTACGGTGGATACCCCATTTCATTTTATGGTGATCAAATGCAAGAACTATACGCATAAAAGCAAATATGTGTTACCGGTAAGGCCTTCTCCTAACCTTCCGAACATTCAATCCATTTATCTCTATCCTTCCACCTGCCTGTTTGAAGGAACGGTACTGAGTGAAGGCAGGGGCACCAATAAACAATTCCAGGTATTCGGGCATCCTTTGTATCCTAAAAGCATGTATTCCTTCACGCCCAATCCCAATGAAGGGGCTAAAAGTTCAAAACTTTACGGACAGGTTTGCTATGGCTGGGACCTGAGCGGTACACCGGAAGAAGTTCTGGCTAAGATGGATAACAAAGTGCAATTGAAATGGCTGATAGAGGCCTATAAGTTATTCCCGCAAAAAGACAGTTTCTTCCTGAAAACAAACAGCTTCAACCGCCTTGCCGGCAACGATGTGCTGATGCAGCAAATAAAAAACGGGGTGAGCGAAGAAGAAATAAGAAAAAGCTGGGAACCGAAGTTGAGTGAGTTTAAAACCATCCGGAAGAAATACCTGCTGTATGATGATTTTGAGTAATCAGATAAACTGCATCTGGGAAGCAATATGAATCAATGAAGCTGTATTCTTGGCTTCAAATTTCGCCAGCAGATTTTTCCGGTGCGTATCCACTGTAGAAGGGCTGATGAACAGTTTCTCACCAATCTCATTATTCGTCATTCCGCCTGCAATCAGTTCCAGCACTTCTTTTTCGCGGCGGGTCAAAACGATATTGGCATCATCCTGCTTTCGTAATACCTGCGATACTTCATCACTCAGGTATGTTTTGCCTTTTGCAACCAATTCAATTGCCTCCATCAATTCTTCCTGCGTTGCGTTTTTCAGCACATAACCCGATGCGCCGTTCTCTATCATTTTTTGAATAAAGCTTTGCTGGTTAAATGTGCTGAGACCGACAATAAAAACAGATGGGTATTTTTCCTTTACTTCTTTGCACAGGTCAATGCCGCTTTTGTCCGGCATACTGATATCCATTAAAATAACGTCGGGCAACTGATGTTGGAGAAAAGACAGGCAGGAGGCTGCGTTAGTGGCGTGCCCCATCCACTCAATGCCCTTTTCATGCTGCAGCAATGAACGGATACCTTCAATCACCATATAATGGTCATCAACTATAAAGACCTTGGTTATCATGCCCCTGTTCCCTGAAGGGAAATATTTGATTTTAGATGTTTAGCTCAATATGAACGGAAGTCCCTTTTCCGGTTTCTGACTGAATATCCAAATTAGCTTTTAAATATTCAATACGACTTTGAATATTACTCCAGCCCATTCCCCCGGATTGCTTTACTAACGAAGTGTCAAACCCCTTACCATCATCTTCCACAGTTACTGCCAATTGATCACCGGTCATTGTAACCTGCACAATGGCTGTCTTCGCAGCAGCATGTTTCAGTGTGTTATTAATCAGCTCCTGCACAATACGGTAGATGGCAATGGCAGTTGTTTGACCCATTACCTGGTTATCCATTCCGATAGATTGATAATTTACCTGTAAAGCGCCTGACTGATTTATATCATTACAAAAATCTTTTAAAGCGGTATCCAATCCAAATCTTACTAATGCTTCCGGCATCATGTTATGCGCCACCCGGCGCATTTCTTTTATGGAGCTGTCCAGCATATCCATGCTGCGCTCAAAGGCCTGTGCATTATCAGGCGTCATAACTAAATTTCCTTTCATAGTCTGAAATGAGTATTTAATGCCGGACAACATACCTCCTAATCCATCATGAAGATCTTTTGCCAGGCGTGTTCTTTCCTGTTCTTCACCTTTTAGTACTGCTTCGGTAGCAGTCAGTTGCCTCTCTTTCTCCAGTTCAGCAATCCGCTGTTGCTGGAGCTTTTGTTTTTGCCTGTAGTTGTGGTAAGAAAGTAAAGAGATAATCAATAAGGTGGCGGCAGAGCCGATAAGAACATAATTTAAAACCCTTCTTTTTTGCAATTGTGCTTTCTGAAGCAGTATTTGCTTATCCTTTTTTTCCGATTCATATTTCTTTTCAAATTCCGTGGTGCTCTTTATTACCTGTTCATTCAATAAAGCATCCTGGATAGAATCATATTGTTGTTTCGCCCAAAGGGAGGTTTTAAAGTCTCCGTCTCTTGCAGCAATAAAAGAAAGAACAGTATAGATGTTCTTCAATTCATCTTTCAGGGAATCTTTTGTGGCAATGTCCAATGCTTCCTTAATATATTTTTTTGCCGCTATGTTATTCCCGTTAAAATAATTTGCATTGGCAATATTGTATAAAGAACTGGCCAGCATCTGGTTGCTTTGCAATGCTCCTGACAACAGCAACGATTTTTCAGCAACTTTCAGCATAGCCTTAAAATCACCACGGTCTGCAAATGCATTAACCATATATCCATAAATGGCCGCTTCTGCATATTTGTCATTTCTGTCAACCGACTCTTCTGCCGCTACCTGATAATAATAAAGGGCGCTGTCTGTAAGTTTCAGGGAAGCGTAGCTCTGTCCCAATGTTGCATATATCCTGTTTATATAGGCATTACTTCCAGAATGCTGATGAAGCCTGATTGCGGATAAACAATAGTCAGCTGATTTTCTGTATTGCTTCAGGTTATAATAAGCGTTGGCTACATTATGATACATGCCCACAAGCTTTTCTTTCCGGTTTGTTTTTTCTGCGATCGTCAATGCCTGTAATGTATAGTCAAGCTGTTTATCAAATTGTCCCAGGTATTGATAAACAATCCCGGTATTATTAAGCATATTGATAATTAAACCCGAATCATTTAATTGCCTGGCCACATCAAGGGCACTATTGCTTTGTGACATTGACAAGTTATACCCGCCTTTTGTAAAGGAAACGATTGCGCTTTGTGAGTAATAGTGATAAAGCCCTTTTTTAAAATGTAAGACGTCTGATAACTCTCTGGATTTTTCCAGGTAATAAATGGAAGAATCCTGGTTACTGGCCTCATAAGTGTCGGCAATATTCAACAATAAGATAACCTTACCCGTATCTTCCTTTGCAGATAGAAGCAGCTTTAGCAAGCTATCTCTCTTTTCAACCTGTGCTTGTGCAATTACTGTTGAAATAAGAAATACAACTATAGAAACAGTTTTTCTCATATAGTAAAATAGTCTTTTGCACCCATTTTACAAATAAACGGCAATGCCGCGCCATTATCATCCCCTTTTTCCATGATTTTTCCTTATTGAAAAAATCATGTTTTTCAGGGATTATTTAACCTAAATTACTGCTGCATATTTACACTGAAAATTATAGAATAAAATGAAAAGGATACTACACACCTTGTTGCTCATTTGCTGTCTATATAATGCAAATGCACAAATGGAAGATTGGTATGGCCCTGTGACCATCTCCTTTCACGGATTTATCTGCAACCGTCCTACCAATGATGACCCTTTGGGCGGAGATGGCGTAAATGATGAAGTAAGTGTAATGTTCTGGGACTGGACAACCGTTTCTACGAACCGTGCTAATTATAGCGGACTGATGAAAATTTATGGAGAAGATTTCCTGCTTCCCAACCGGGTTAAAGCAGGAACAAGTACAATCAACGGAGGACTAAAAGCCGGCGATAGTTATTATCGGGAAGGTGTTTATGGAGATAACGACCCGCTTATTCTTTCCAATTATGCCATCGTTACTACTTTTTGCTCGCAAAACACACTAATAGCTATTCTTCCTGCCATTTTTGAAAGAGATAATGGCCCCTTAGCTGTGACACCTATACAGGATTTTGGTGTGGTAACACGCAGGGCATTCAATGATGACGATATCCACCAGCATATCTGGGATTTTCGTGACAGCTATGTATATAATGACAACAATCCTTATGGCTTTATCCTTCCTGGACGATATATCGGTCTTGATGCAAAATATGCCGGAATGTTTGCACCCAATAAAAATAAACTCGCCAGCCGGCCCATCGGTCTTTTCGCAAACTGGGACTACAGTTCACAGCTGCTCGTATTAACACCGAAAACAATAAAGATAATTTCAGAGAAGGATTTTGGTTACGGAAGAGGGATATTACCCGTAATGTTTAATGAAGAATCCATGGAAAATACAGAAGGCCATGGCAATTATATTGTTCTTCTGAGGTTTGTATCAGATATAAAAAACAGGAATGCAAATAACCCGGCAGCTAATCTTAATTCAGTAAGCGTAAAAGTAAATAATGCAGCCGCCGGAGAAGAATTTAAATTCCGGCTCCATTCAGGTGCGAAATGGGATAGTGTAACGATAAAAAACCCGAACACTACGGCTACATTCCCAACAAAAATTGCTTCGGGTCAGCAGTACCATGTTACACAAATATCCGGGCCAAGAACCTGCCAGTTTATTAATTATATCGGTACCATTTCAAAAGATACTGTTGTAATCGCAAATTGTGGTGCCCCGACCTCCTCTGCTCAATACAAAGTAGGCGTATCATACAGTTCCTCCTTATTCTCCAATAAGGAGAAATTTGAGTTCAGACTTAATGGAGGCGAAAAAATAGAGTTAAACTCAACCAATCCGATCGTTTATTTTTCTCAAAGATTAACAACCGGGCAAACCTATACAATAACCCAGGTCTCTGGTCCAAGAACCTGTAATATGCTTGAGCAACATACAGGTACAATGGCAAACAGTGACTTTTTAGTTATGGCTAGTTGTGGTAATCCACCATTAAGCATTTTTAAATTAAATGTAATTGGCGTTGGCGCCGGTGAAACTTTTTCTTTTGCTGATAATTACCGGCGGACGTATACCTATCCTTTTTCTACATTAGCCAATTTGGGTGGTTACCCAAGAGGTGATTATTATCTCATACAACAAACTGCCGGGCCCCGACCCTGTAAATTAACAAGCAATGAAGGCACCGTACCTGAAACCAACATCACCATACAAGCCGATTGCAGGAAGCCGGCTACACCGATTGTGCCACCCAAAAACAAATATGACCTGGTAACCCGAAGCAGTGATGATAAAATACTTAATACTTATTATGAAAGCTGGACACCGGTCATCGGCGGCCAAAATGAAGATGAAGGCAGATACGTCGCTTTTGGAATGTATGGAAAAGGCATTGATGGATCTTCCGGCAACAACCGGCAGATATTCTGGAGAGACCGCAAAACAGGTATCACTAAGCTTGTGAGTAAGAATGCAGCAGGTGAAGATGGCAATGGTGGCAGTGCTGCTCCTGCTATTTCTGACGATGGCAGGTATGTGGTATTTGAAACAAACGCCACTAATCTTGCACCCGGCGACAAAAATGGTTATCTCAGGGATATTTTCCTCTGGGATCAGCAAACCGGGCAACTTACACTGGTCAGCAAATCTGTAACTGGACAAACCGCTAATGGTGAAAGTTATGAACCGGTGATATCCGGAGATGGCAATACCATTGCCTTTACTTCTAATGCAAGTGATATTGTAACACTGGAACCAGTTTTCAATACACCCAATATCTATGTATATGATGTAAGAAGTGGCCAATCAGAGTTTATCACCAAAGATTATGAAACAGGCAAAGCCGGAAGTGGCTACGCTCCTTCCATTTCAGAAGATGGAAATAAAATTGCATTCTGTGCCTACACAAACAAACTGGTACAAAATGACAACAATAACCTATGGGATATTTTTTTATGGCAGAGAGGGATGCCTGAGCTGAAAAGAATCAGCATGACAGCCGCCGGAGGCGAAAGAAACCAGGGCGTAGAAAGCTCCAGCCGGGTAGTATGGCCTTCCATCAGCGGCGATGGAAACAACATAGTTTTTGCTACCACATCTTCCAATATTGTGTCAGGAGATAATAACGGATTGCAGGATATTTTTCTTTACAATATTACAACAGGCAGTATAAAAAGAGTGAACACTGCTATTGGCAATAGCGAAAGCGATGGTGACAGTCCTATCAGCCAGGGCGAACGCATTGGTATTTCGTATGATGGAACATGGATAACTTATAATACCAATGCAACCAATATGGGTGTGTCCAATGGAAACATTATAAAACAAAATACACTAACCGGTGATATAATTCCAGTTACCAAATTTACCAACGGCAGCTCTGCAAGACCTATGATATCACGGGAAGGGAACTTTGTGATAGCAGGATGCAGTGAAAAATATGATAGTAGATTTTCTTCGTCGGGCATATTTGCTATTTATACAGGTAATTAAAAAATTAAATTATAAGACATGAAAAAGAAATCGATATTAATTTTTGCTTTTTCAGCAAGCTTTGCTTTAACAGCATTTAAAATCGCCGATGACATCATAACCCGGTTGGGTATGCAACAGCAAACCGCCCAATGGCATATTATCAGAAATTTTGTTGGCCGTTTTGACAGTGGCCCCATGCAACAGGAAACGGAAGACGGCCCAGCCAACAGTGTGTACACTCAACTACAGTCCTTCCGGCTGCCATACGCAAAGCTATTACCAAATATTATAGCAGGTGATAAAACTACTGCAGCAAAAGAATTATGCACCTATGTAAAAAACTATCTAAACAGTGAAGAGTTTATGGCCGAATATACTAAACTCAGGGAAGATGCAATGCCCCTGACC
The DNA here is from genome assembly GCA_964358155.1 of uncultured Chitinophaga sp. Taxonomy (GTDB): domain Bacteria; phylum Bacteroidota; class Bacteroidia; order Chitinophagales; family Chitinophagaceae; genus JJ008. Next base: position 4,901 of record CAYHPA010000088.1, on the reverse strand, counting down.
GACCGGGGCATGAGCCTTTCTGCTTTAAAAAGAAACAGCGAAGTGTTTAGGCTGAATATTAAAAATTACCCAAACGATACAAAGTATGTAGCGGAACAGCAACTGAAGTTAGATGAAAATGAAAAACGAATCACAGCCATTCAGGAGGCAGCCAAAAAACCCTTCCCGGGAAAAGATGCCTGGGAAAAAATGTATCCGGCCGATCCCGCAGTAACAGTAAAAAAAAGGTTACAGGAATATATTCAGCTTGCGGCCACTGTTGATTTTACTGCAAAGCTTACAGGTACTGGCAAAAAACAAATTTTTGTCAACCCTGCTTATGAAAAGAAAAGCCTGAAATGGAAAGCTATTTACCGGGCGGGAAAGGAAGTAAATGATGTGGTTACCGCTTTTGTAAAAGAATGGTTAAAGGAAGAAATTATTCAAAAAAAATAAATCTGTAAATATGAAAAAACTTTTGCTATTCCTGTTCATGATTACCAGTATAGCATCATCTGCCCAGCAGCAATCATTTGATATCATTGCCTATACCCCACCGAAAGGATGGAAAAAACAATCTGCTGAAAGCACCCTTCAGTTTTCCAAAGAAGATGCAACAACAGGAACATACTGCCTGATAACACTTTATAAATCTGTTCCGGGAACATCCGATTCAAAAGAAAATTTTGACCTGGCATGGACTTCCTTGGTAAAGGAAATGGTAACAGTTTCTAAAGCTCCGGAAATGCAACCCGTCTCCACTGAAAACGGATGGGAAACCCAAAGCGGCTATGCACCGTTTGAAAGTGACGGTTCCAAAGGTGTTGTACTATTAGTAACAGCAAGCTCCATTGATAAAATGGTAAACCTCGTTGCTCTCACTAATACAGATGTGTATGAAAAAGAAATGGCGGGTTTTTTGGAATCACTCAGTCTAAAAAAACTGACCGGGGCAACAGGACGAATAAATAAACCGGCTGCAAACCCGGTAAAATCCGACGGCTTTGCATTTAATACTACCAACTTTGATGATGGATGGACAAGCACGGTACAGGAAGACTGGGTGGAAGTAACCAAGGGAAATACCAAAGTGCTGATACATTACCCGAATAAGAATGCAGATACTTATAACTCCGTGGTACTGGATGGATTAAAAAATGCCTGGAACCTGTTAGTTGCCCCCAGATACAGTAGTGCAAGCAATTTTGAATTTAAACCAATTACCGGCTGGCAGACTATTGAATTTGCCGAAGCAGATGCCGTAGAAAAAACAACAGGCAGAACAGTGCATGTGGTGTTGTTTAAAATGAATTATTCCGGCGGAAATGGAAGGTATCTTGAGTTTATAACTTCCAATAAAAATTCTTTTGAACAGGAGTTTGGCGCCTATCATCAAACTACATCCGGATGGGAAAAAATGGAGAATATGGCTAACTACAACAAATTTGCTGTGGCCGCTTCTGACCTTAATGGCAAATGGACCACCAATTTTACCGGGATGACGCAATATGTAAATGCCTATACAGGCGCCAGTGCGGGTGCGGATACACATGCCTCAACACAATCGTATGAATTTGGAGCAGGCAATACTTACAAATGGAATATTGGAGTGGCAAGTGGCTTTGTTGGCAATATAAAATTTCAAAGTGCAAAATCCAGCGGCAAGTTTACGGTATCCAACAACTGGCAGGTATATTTTTCAGATATTGAAGGCAAACCCAAAACATACAATGTTTCTTTTACCTGTATAAAAGGTGCAAGGGTTTTATGGATTGATGGAACTGGTTTTGGCAAAGTGGAATAGCCGGAGTTGGGAATAGAATTAACTTACAGCCAAAAAAAACCATTCAACCTTACTTATCTTCGCGGCAATGAAGCCCCCACCCCTTAAAGGGGGCTTCGATTTTTTCACATGGCTCCGACAGACTTCAAGGCATTGAAAATAGTGTTCATGGGCACACCTGAATTTGCCGTGGCATCATTGGATGCATTGGTAAGAGCAGGGTGTAATATAGTTGCTGTTATCACAGCACCTGATAAACCAGCAGGACGGGGCATGCAAACGCAGCAAAGCGCTGTAAAAAAATATGCTCTTGAACATGATCTGAAACTGCTGCAGCCGGAAAAATTAAAGAACCCTGAATTTTTAGCAGCATTAAAATCACTGAATGCCGATCTTCAAATTGTTGTTGCCTTCAGGATGCTGCCGGAGGCGGTTTGGAATATGCCGCCGATGGGTTCGGTTAACCTGCATGGTTCGCTGCTGCCGCAATATCGTGGCGCTGCTCCCATCAACTGGGCGGTTATTAATGGTGAAAAAGAAACCGGTGTCACTACTTTTAAATTGAAACATGAAATTGACAGTGGTGATATTTTATTGCAGGAAAAATTTTCCATTGGCGAAAATGAAACCGCCGGTGAAGTACATGACAAGATGAAAAAGATCGGGGCACAGCTATTGGTAAAGACGGTGAAGGGGTTAGCAGATGGAAGTTTAACAGAAATTCCCCAATCCAATATGTCAGACGGAGACCGTCAGACACGACATGCTCCCAAAATCTTTACCGAAACCTGTAAGATTGATTTTACGAAAACAGTTGCAGAAGTACATAATCTCATAAGGGGCCTCTCTCCATTTCCGGGTGCATTTACATACCTGGATGGTAAGATGTTGAAAATTTACAAAAGCGAAAAGTTACACCTGATTTCCGGTCAGACGGGGACCGTCAGACCAGGTTCGCATGAAACAGACGGAAAGACTTTTTTAAAGTTTGCCTGTGCAAATGGTCATATATCTGTAAAAGAATTGCAATTGGAGGGAAAGAAAAAAATGAATGTGGAAGAGTTTCTGCGTGGTTACAGATTCTAAAGCCTCCCCAGCGGGGAGGTTTGGAGGGGCCTAGTAACTCATTTTCACAATAAACTTATCCTGTTCGGTAATTTCCAGCGCAGCGGCACCCGCATTGCTGATGCGGATATTATAACCTTCGTTTTGCCGGATACCCGCCATTTCTCCCAGCACTTTGGCATAAATAGATTTGTTATTGGAAGGATTGATCAGCTTTACAATGGTCCCGGGAGATACTTTATCAATAAGCAAATAATACTTGGCATCCGACCAGCCACTGGTGGTTTTAAAGATCCCGGAAGTAACGGTTTCATTTTTTGAAACTGGGATAATTTTTATTTGCTGCTCAAAATCTTTTTTAAAATAACCCTGTCCTTCTATGGAAACTTTTCTTTCCTCCTTAACCACCGGAGGCGGATCTTTTTTTTCTTCTTTCTTTTCAGCCTTTATCTCTGCCTCCGCTTCTTTCTTTTCTTCCTCTTTTTCTTGTTTAGTAATAACCGGTTCGGTGACAACGGGCTTTTCTTCCATTTTGCCAACGGACTCTTCCTGCTTAGGCTTATTCTTAATTGTGATGGCCTGCATTTCTTTGCTCTTCAAAAAGCCAATAATAAGCTTTGTATCTTTTTTTACCTCATCCACTGAGAGATCATTCCACCAGCGGAGATTAGCAAGTGATACCTCTTTATTCTTCTTGCTTACGGTCATCAATCCTTCTTTATCACCTGCTTTGTACCAAACAGGAGTACCATTGCCGCCTTCTTGTGTGAAATTAGTGTCAGTAAGAGGAATGCGAAGTTTCTGATCAATGAGCAAACCTTTACTCAGGTCAAGCTTATTGTAAGTAGCCAGGAATTTAGGACTGACATTATATAACCTGCCCAGTGCGTAGAAACTTTCCCTGGGTGCCACTTTATGTTCAAGATAAAGGCCTTTATCCCCGCTTTTTACAACCAAATCATTTTTCTGGGCAGATAAGAACTGCAAGCTGAGTATGGATAGCGAAAGTAAAAGGACAAGTCTCTTCATGTTGACAAGATTGGTCTGCAAAGATGAGGATTTTTTGCGTTTTACCTGTCTTTAAGTATCCTCAGCGATTTGGGATAGTAGTTGTTGACACGGCCGGGCAGAATATTTACCCAGCCCAACGCATTGTCTTTGTACGTAACTATCTGCCATCCTTTTTCGGCTGCCGCAAGCTGCAGATCCTTTCGCTGCAGGTAAAAGATGGCTTCTTCATCATTGAGCACAACTCTCCCGGCTAAATCGCTAACAATATTGCTCATCGCCAGCGCATGACCGGGTATCAGCTTTTCCCTTACTAACTCACCGATCAACACTCCAGAATATATAACATGAAGTTGTTTGAGTAAAAAATCAAGATCTCCTTGCAATTTTTCGGGCCAGGCGTAGACAGTATTCTCATTTTTTACAAAAACCCTGTTCTCTTTCTTTACCCACCTGTCAATCACTTCCATTTCCTTCTTAGTGACCCTTTCAATTGTATTTCTTGTCTTGGCGACAGCATCATCGTCTCCTTCAGCCTTACGAAAGACAGAAAGAAAGAAGCCTTCCCCTTTTACTCTATCCGGCCAGAAGCGGTACCCTTTACCTGTATCAACAATTCCCCAATCCGGGTGAATGGTCAGGGATGAATAGTCCACAGCAAACTCATGGAGAAGCCAATCAGCAATGTCCTCGTCCTCTTCTTTTGAGTAGGAACAGGTGGAATAAATAAGAATACCATTTTTCTTCAATGCCGGCCAAACATCTGCCAATATCCGTTGCTGCCGTTGTGAGCAAAGCTGTACATTATTCTCACTCCATTCATTGATTGCTTCAGGATCACGGCGGAAAAGGCCGCTGCCGCTGCAGGGCGCATCTATCACTATCACATCAAAATAATTTTCCAGCCTTGCAAAATCCCTGGGATCGTTATTCGTCACCACTGCATTCTCACATCCCCATTTAATAATATTATCTTTTAGAATATTTGCTCTCGAACGTATCACTTCATTACTTACCAGCAGGCTATCTCCTGGCAAAAAAAATCCAAAAAACAAACCAGTTTCAG
>CAYHPA010000087.1:0-12871 GCA_964358155.1 uncultured Chitinophaga sp. | reverse complement strand
ATAGACAACTTTCGCCGGACGGAACAGGTAACGACGATAAGAACCCGAAGTATCAGGCAACAATAGATCTGTTCCCTGCAGTTCCGCTGTATCACGACGGGAAAAATTTTGCTGTAGCAGGTTCAGCAATGAATCGTTGTACTGGTTTATCCGGCGGTTTTCTTCGCCCAGACTCAAAAAATCTTCCACCTTATTGTATTTGGAGTTGACCCAGCCGGTAAATTCATTGGCCATGCCCATACCCTTGGCCCGGTGAAAACGGTTATAGCTGAATAAAAACCAAAGCGACAGCACCTGCAGGAACAGGAAAATGAAAAAATTGGAATAACGCCGGATGAAGAGAAAGATGTTACGCATTGAAGGGAGAGCTTTGAGCCATGAGTTACGAGCTGCGAGATTTAGCTCATGGCTCACAGCTAATAGCTCGCAGCTATATTTATCTCATCACAAAAGGATACTTGTCATAATTCTTCAGGGCGATGCCGGTTCCCCGTACCACACTTTTCAAAGGATCGTCGGCGATATGCACGGGCAGCTTGATCTTGTTGCTAAGCCTTTTGTCCAACCCTCTCAGCAAGGCACCGCCACCGGTAATGTACAGGCCCCGGCGATAGATATCAGCCGCCAGTTCGGGTGGTGTTTGTTCCAGCGCTTTCAAAATTGCCTCTTCAATTTTGAAAATGCTCTTATCTAAAGCTTCGGCAATCTCCTGGTAGCTTACCATGATCTGTTTGGGGATGCCTGTTACCAGGTCACGGCCATTTACCGGAAAATCAACCGGCGGATTGTCTATTTCCTTCATGGCAGCGCCAACCTGTATTTTTATCTGCTCGGCAGTTCTTTCTCCAATGAGTAAGCTATGATAGCGGCGAAGGGCTTCCATGATGTCGGCAGTAAATTCATCACCGGCTATACGGATGCTCTGGTCGCAAACAATACCGGCCAAAGCAATAACGGTTATGCCGGTAGTACCGCCGCCAATGTCAATAATCATATTACCAACCGGCTCTTCCACATCAATACCGATACCCAGTGCAGCGGCCATTGGTTCATGAATAAGATACACTTCTTTGGCGCCAGCCTGCTCGGCGCTGTCCCGCACAGCCCTTTTCTCCACTTCAGTAATAGAGGAAGGAATGCAGATCATCATCCGCCAGCTGGGCGGGAAAAGTTTCTTTTTGGGATACACCAGCTTGATCAGCTCCCTGATCATCAGCTCGGCAGCGTTGAAATCCGCTATCACACCGTCTTTCAGCGGACGTACGGTGCGGATGCTTTCGTGGGTTTTCTCATGCATCATCAGGGCTTTTTTGCCCACCGCCAGCACCTCCTTGGGGTTGTTGCGGTTAAGGGCAATGATGCTCGGTTCGTTCACCACTACTTCGTCGTTATGTATGATGAGGGTATTGGCCGTACCCAGGTCGATGGCTATTTCTTGTGTAAACCAGTTAAAAAGTCCCATGAAATTATTCCGGATTTATAGTGAGCAAAGGTGGAGGAAATAATCTGAATTATCAAAGGGAAAGCCTTGCCAGGCAAGTATTTTTTAGTTTTTTTGTTAACGGCAATGGAAAATTCATATCCTCCTTCTAAAAAGAATTTTACAATATGAAACACTTTTATAATGACATACACGGTTGGTTTACGTTTCCTGATTTATACTCCAGAGTGGTCTCACAGTTTCCCAGCGGCAGCCACTTTGCAGAAATAGGTGTTTGGAAAGGTAAAAGCGCCTGTTACATGGCAGTAGAAATACTTAACAGCAAAAAGAAAATACAGTTTGATTGTATCGACACCTGGGAGGGTTCGGATGAGCACCTCGATGTGGGTGGTGAGGCCTTTGAACCGAACCTGCTTACGAATAAAGACTGGATATGGGAGTCTTTTCTCTCGAATATCTCCGCTGTAAAAACTGTGATCAACCCGATAAGAAAACATTCGTTGGAGGCTGTGGATCTTTATGGTGACAATAGCCTTGACTTTGTTTTTATTGATGCCGCCCATGACTATGAGAATGTGACAAAAGATATACAGGCATGGTTTCCCAAAGTAAAAGACGGCGGTATCATTGCCGGTCATGATTATACCTGGGGCCCCGAAGTAAAAAAAGCAGCCGATGATTTTTTTGGAGCGAAGGGTTTGCCCGTGATGGAAGAAGAAGGGTGCTGGATAGTCAATAAAACCTCATGATCTGCACAGTGTCCGATGCATAGTTTTGAACTATCTTCATTGTATGCGGATCATTACGAGAACTGTTTTGATTTTGTCTGTAGTCAGTTTGCTGGCCGACATCGCCAGTGAAATGTTGTATCCTGTCATTCCCGTATATCTGAAAGAGATTGGCTTCAGCGTTTTACTCATCGGCATATTGGAAGGTGTGGTGAACTTTACCGCCGGCATCAGCAAAGGTTATTTCGGAAAATTAAGTGATGAGAGAGGGCTGCGATTACCTTTTGTAAAACTGGGTTACCTGCTCAGTAATATTTCAAAGCCATTGCTGGCAGTGTTTACCTACCCGCTATGGGTTTTTTTTGTAAGAACCGTTGACAGGTTAGGGAAAGGTGTGCGCACTGCTGCCCGGGATGCCATGCTTTCGCAGGAAGCTACAAAAGAAACGAAAGGAAGAGTGTTTGGTTTTCACCGGGGAATGGATACGGTTGGCGCTGCCATCGGGCCGGCATTTGCACTTGTGTTTTTGTTTTTTTATCCGGGTCAGTATAAAACCCTTTTTTATCTGGCATTCATTCCCGGCCTTCTTGCCATATTGCTTATTTTCTTATTGAAAGAAAAAAAACAACCGGTGTCGACGATGCCCAAAGGGAATTTTTTCTCTTTCTTCAAATACTGGAAAATCGCAACCCCTGAATTCAGGAAAGTGACAGCCGGATTATTATTATTTGCACTGTTCAACAGTTCGGATGTTTTCCTGCTACTGATAACGAAAGAAACAATCGGTGATAATACGATTACGATCATGGATGTTAGTTTCAATGCCGACTCACTCACCATTGCAGCTTATATTTTATACAACCTTTCCTATGCTGTTTTCTCTTATCCCATGGGAGCGCTGGCAGACAGGCTAAGTTGTAAAACAATCATCATAACGGGGCTTATCTTATTTGCTGTTGTGTATGGCGGGTTTGCTTTCAGTCCATCCATACCGGTTATCTTCTTATTGTTTGCCATTTACGGGATATACGCTGCCGCCACAGAAGGTGTCATAAAAGCATGGATAAGCAACCTGGCCGATAGCCGCCATACAGCAACGGCCATCGGGTTTTATACTTCCTGCGAAAGCATCAGTACATTGCTTGCCAGCATTATTGCAGGTGCCTTATGGGTAAATCTTGGCAGCACCAGTACTTTCATTACTACTTCCGCCATAGCTATCCTCGTTTGTATTTATTTCTTATTGAAAATCAAAGACAAATAATTTTTTATCTGCGTTTCTTTTGGCACAGTAATGGCAAATACTGTCATAAAATTGATTGTTTCATTTAAAATCATGTTATGAGAAAACTATTTGTTGCCACATTGCTGATATTGTTTATGGCCGGCATCACCAAGGCCCAGGGTTATAAAAACGCATTGGGAGTAAAGGTTTGGGATGGTGCTGGTATTTCTTATAAGCATTTTTTTACCAGTAACAATGCAGGTGAGCTTATTGGATATTTCTGGAACCAGGGTTCAAGGATTACCGGATTGTATGAAATACATGGTCCCATTAGCGGCGCCACAGGTCTGAAATGGTATATAGGCCCGGGTGTACATATTGGTTTCTATAATACAAAAAATGGTGGCGGCAGTTTTGCGGGTATTGATGGTGTATTAGGGCTTGATTATAAATTCAGAGGAGCACCTATTAATTTGTCACTTGATTGGCAGCCTTCGTTTGAATTCGGAGACGGCCGCGGCTTTGTCGGTAGCTGGGGCGGGTTGGGCATACGTTATACTTTTTAATACGACACCCCGGGTTTTGACGGAGAAGAAAGATTTGTTTAGCGTCAGCTGAATCCTAATTGTCTTTCTATTTCGGCAGGCAGTACCGGTAATTTCCTTCTTTCAATGAGAAAGCTGTTGAGTTGTGCAATCTCTTTAAAGATATAATGTTTATCTGCTGCTGCTTTCAGGTAATCTTTGCCTGTGCTGCCACCGGTGCCAATCCTTGTGCCGATCATACGGTGTACCATATTCATATGGCGATAACGCCATGAACTGAGTTGCTCATCTATTTCCAGCAAACAGTTCAGCAATTGAAAAGGCAATTGCAATAACGGGTAGCCCCTGTATAGCATAATGAACAAAGCTGCACGGGATGCCGCTGCGGATAATGTGCGACCGGGACCATCATGTATAAACACTTCATCAAAAGCATTGATATTGTCTTTTTCCGCATCCGCCAGACTGTGTAAATAGATTTTCTGGTAATTATCCCAGAAAGCAATGTCAGCCCCTTCTTTAAGAAATGGCATTCTCTCCAACCAACTGTTCAGCAATTCCAGCAATGATTTATTCTCCTCTGCTTTTTTAATTACATCAACATGTTTGGGTCTCAATTGAGCCGTGTAATACTCTTTACCATGACGATGTTCAAATTTTAATCCCAGTTTGGCTTCCAGTTCTTTGAACTGCCAGCTTTGAAAACCGGATGCTGGCCGCAGCATATCCCTGAAATCAAGGAAATCCATCGGCGTCATGGTTTCCATGATATCTATCTGGTGTACCAGCACCCGCAGGATGGTGATACAGCGGCTCAACCGATGAACAACAGTTTGCAGCTCGGGGGAATTGTCATTCAGCGCCGGTTTGCTCATGATAGCAACCACAGAATCTGCTTCATGATGCAGTTGCTTAAACCAAAGTTCGTAGGCCTGATGAATGATGACGAAAAGCATTTCATCATGCGCCGGTAAATTATGTTTATCACTTTCCAGTGATTGTGCATTCAGGATTTTATCCAGTTGAAGATAGTCGTGATAGTGTACTTCCATAAAAATGTTCATGGTTAATGGCTCATTGTTCATAGCAGGTCACATTGAACCGGCAGTGCCCTACAAATGTAAAACCTATTAGCTTGTAAAGGACAACTATACAAAAGGATTATGCCATGAACCATGATCTATGAACTTGCTATTGAAATTCATAGCCGATATCCTTACGGTATTCCATGCCGATGAAGGAAACTTTTTCCATTTCCTCTTTTGATATTTCCACCGCATCATATACCGAGCGGCCATAAGATGTGATGCAGAAAACCCTGCCGCCGCTGGTAACCACGGCGCCGTCTTTGCTGGTTGTTCCCATATGGAAGGCCATACTGTCTTCCGGGTTTACATTTTCCAGACCGGATATTTCATACCCTTTTTCATATTCTCCCGGATAGCCACCGCTTACTGCCACTACCGTGCAGGCAGCTCTTTTGTCTGTTTCAATTTTAATTTTATCCAACTGCTGATCAGCTGCCGCTTTCATTAGTTCAACAAGGTCATTTTTCAGTCTCGGTATCACTACTTCTGTTTCCGGATCGCCCATTCGGCAATTGTATTCTATCATATAAGGTTCGCCTCCGGCAATCATTAAGCCAAAGAAAATAAAGCCACGGTATTCCAATCCTTCTTTCTGCAACCCTTTTACTGTCGGCTTTATCACTTTTTCTTCAATTCTATTCATCACAGCTTCATCTGCAAATGGCACCGGGCTGATGGCGCCCATGCCACCGGTATTGGGCCCCTTATCACCTTCCCTTACTCTTTTATAATCTTTTGCTTCGGGCAGTATCACATAGTTTTTTCCATCGGTCAAAACAAATACAGACATTTCAATGCCTTGCAGAAATTGCTCCACCACCACTTTTTTTCCTGCTTCGCCATACTTGGCCCTTTGCAGCATCAGTTCGTATTCTGCAATGGCTTCAATATGGTTTTCGCAAATCACCACCCCTTTGCCGGCCGCCAGGCCATCTGCTTTCAACACTATAGGCAGTGGATGTTGTTGCAGGTACCTAACCCCTTCCGGATAATTCTCCAATGTAAATTCTTTGTAGGCAGCCGTGGGAATATTATGCCGCATCATAAATGATTTGGCAAAAGCCTTGCTTCCTTCCAACTGGGCGCCATTTTTTCCCGGCCCAATCACATCTATATTTTTTAAGGCAGGTGAGCTGATAAGAAAATCAGTAATTCCTTTTACCAATGGTTCTTCCGGGCCTACAATAACGAGATCAATCTTTTTATCAATACAGGCTTTTTTAATGGCATCAAAATCGGTAAGGGGTACAGGAAGGTTAGTGCCGCACTGAGATGTGCCGGCATTACCGGGAGCAATAAAAAGGCTTTCGCAAAGGGGGCTTTGAGAAAGCTTCCAGGCAAGGGCATGTTCCCTGCCTCCGGAACCTAACAGGAGGATACGCATAGTTGGTTTGGTAGTTGTCCCGATAGCCATCGGAATTAGCGACTTGCGAATATCGGGCACATCCGTTAAAGATACTATGAAAAAATTTCCGGATAAGTAAATTTCTGTATTTTGGTTGCGCTAACGATTAAGGACTCTGATTAATAATTAAAAAAAGATTGTATGAACCAACTTGCAAAAACCGGCAAACATCCAAAAGCGTTATACGTTTTATTCTTTACAGAAATGTGGGAGCGATTCGCTTATTATTTAATGGTCGGTATTCTGTTGATCTATATGACCAATCCTGTTGAAGAGGGTGCAAAAGGTTTTTCAGGAAAGATAGGTGCTGATATAGTAGGAAGTTTTATTGCTTTGGTTTACCTGACACCTTTTATTGGCGGTTTACTGGCCGACAGGTTTCTTGGGTATCTTAAATCCATATTTATCGGGGGTTCGATGATGGCTGCCGGCTATATCGGGCTTGCCTTGCCGGGAGATACAGCTATGTTTGTTTCCCTTGCTCTTATCATAGTAGGTAATGGTTTTTTCAAGCCAAATATCTCCACACTATTAGGTAATATTTATAACAGGGAAGACCTGAAGCCATTAAAAGATAATGCCTATAACATCTTTTATATGGGTATTAATATCGGAGCCTTTATCTGCAATTTCGTTGCAGCGTGGCTAAGGAATGAATATGGCTGGGGCTATGCATTTGCGGCTGCTGGCGTGGGACTTATTATTGGACTTATTATTCTTTCCACTGCATTAAAGAACCGCGAGATCAAGGAAGCCAATATAAAAAAGCCAGTGCAGGCGGAGGACATGCCTATTTCAAGAATTTTTTCTCTTGTTTTCCTTCCGGCTATTATAGCTGCTGTGATCGGCTGGTTTGTGCCTACCAAGCTATTAGGTGCTCCAATTATTGGTTCACAGGCGAATGATGCTTTCATTTTTGCATGCTTGCCGATTATTGCCTTTTATGTTTCGTTATGGGTAAAAGCAAAGGGGCAGGATAAAAAAGGGATTGGCGCATTGCTTTTCATTTTTGCTATTTCTATTGCATTCTGGACGATATACAATCAGAATTCCACCGGTCTTACATTGTGGGCGGAGAAACATACTGACAGGAAAGCATCTCCTACTACTGCAAAAATAACAGGCGCTATCTTCCCTATGCAAAAAGTAACAGATACTCCACGACTTGTGACCAAAGTGGACCAGTACTTGAGAGAGGTGAAAGACAAATCGCCGGTCATAAGCCTTGAAACCCGTTACACTTACAGCAAAGTAAAAGACAAAGAAAAGATCGATACCATGGTATATGGTATCACCCAACAGGGAAACATGATCGATACTGGCAGTAAACTTGTTAAGGTAATGGGGCCTGACACTTATTTTAATAATGTACCAAAAGATCAATGGCCGAATGGCAAGGAAATAAAACTTACGAATACAGAATTATTCCAGTCCATTAACCCGCTATTCATCGTTTTACTGACACTGTTATTTGTACCTTTCTTTAGTTGGCTTCGAAAACGGAACAAAGAACCAACTACGATGTCAAAATTTGGGATGGCCTTATTTATATCCGGTTTATCAGCATTGGCGATGGTCTTTGCTATCATGTCGGTGCCCTCTATCTACACCCATAAAGCCTCCGCCATCTGGCTATGGTTGACCTATTTTATTTTTACGATCAGTGAAATATTTCTCAGCCCAATGGGATTATCATTGGTTTCCAAGCTATCACCGCAGCGACTAACTGCATTGATGATGGGAGGATGGTTCCTTTCTACCTCCATAGGTGGAAAATTAGCCGGTGTAATGACAAGTTTCTGGGATGACTTTACCGATAAGAAAATGTTCTTCCTGATCCTGGTAATAGCAGCATTTGTCGGCGGTATCCTGATTTATTCAAGAATAAAAACTTTGAATAAGGTAGTTAAAGACAAAACAGGATTTGATTAAATAAGAAAAAGCCATTTTAAAAGGAGTTGGATCCGTTCAACTCCTTTTTTATTTTACCTATCAAAGGTTTCATTATCTTACTCTGCTAAACAATTCAGCTATGTGGAAGAAACACCCCAAGGCATTACCTTTCCTGTTTTTCTCTGAAATGTGGGAAAGGTTTGGTTATTACCTCATGATCGGCATCTTTACTTTGTACCTGAAAGATTCGGTAGATGGTTTTAATATGGATGAAAAAGATTCCGCCAGCCTGTATGGCACTTTCATCGCCCTTGTTTTTTTCACTCCTTTCCTCGGCGGTCTTATTGCCGACCGGTACCTCGGTTATCGTCGTTCTATTATTTTAGGTGGTTTGTTGATGGGGATCGGTTATTGCACCATGGGTGTTCACAGCAAAGAAATGTTATATGTCTCCATGTCGCTGGTAATAATAGGCAATGGTTTTTTTAAACCTAATATATCAACGTTATTGGGCAACGTATATTCCACGCCGCAACATATGCACCAGAAAGATGAAGGTTATAATATCTTTTATATGGGTATTAATATCGGCGCCTTTATCTGCAATTTTTTTGGCGCTGCCCTGTACAGCATCTTTAGCTGGCCAGCAGCGTTTGCTGCGGCAGGTGTAGGTATGTTCATTGGCGTTGTCACCTTCATCATAGGCACAAAACATTATAAAGAATACGATGTAAGGAAACCTTTGCAACCCGGCGATCTTCCGCTTTGGAAGGTACTGCTACTTGTGCTGCTGCCTTCTATCGTCTTTGGGGTAATTGGCTATTATATCAAAGGAACAGGAACGCCTTCCAGTTTTATTTTTGATTCAGACTCCACTGATGCATTCATTTTTGCCTGTTTGCCAGTACTCGCTTTTTATACTATGCTGCTGATACGAAGCAACAAGAATGAACGTCCGGCCATGGGCGCCATGCTTTCCATATTCGCTGTTGTTATTTTGTTCTGGGCGATTTTCAAACAAAACGGATCTGCGTTAAATACATGGGCCAGCCGCTATACTGACAGGGAAGTGACAGGTGTTGTTGGCAACGCACTGCATGCATTGAAACAAACTGATAAGCCGGTCAACACAACATATAAATTAGATAGTGTGACAAAACTGGATAACCAGTTCCGGAAAATAAAAGTGGATGGAAAGGAAGTGAAGGAAATGGGGTATCCTTCTTACTTTAAAAATATTCCTGCAGAAAAATTACCAAAGGAAGGAGAAGTAGTAAAGGCATGGCTTCCGAGCCTTAGTCAGTCTATCAATCCTTTTTGGGTAATCATATTAACCCCGCTAATCGTTGCCTTTTTTACCTGGCTGCGAAGAAAAGGAAAAGAACCAAGCACACCCACCAAGATCGCTTTTGGTCTACTGATTTCTGCTTTGTCAGTATTGGTAATGATAGCTGCGGTAAAGGCCGGCAATAACGGAACAGAAAAAGTAAGTGTGTGGTGGCTGATCGGCAGCTATGGTGTCATCACTATCGGAGAATTATTCTTAAGCCCGATGGGATTATCGCTGGTGTCCAAACTCAGTCCTGTACGCATCACATCCCTTATGATGGGGGGATGGTTTCTATCCACTTCGATTGGCAATAAACTCAGCGGCATTCTCGCCAGTAAGTGGGATCAATACGAGAACAAGGCCAGCTATTTCTGGTTGAATTTTATTTTGCTTGGTGCGGCAGCGGTATTCTTATTTATCCTGTTGCGATGGCTGAACAAAGTGATGAAAGAGAAAGGAGTGAATTAATTTTCTTTAAAAGTGAGGGTAGTTCCTCTTACCTTTTTTTATATATCTTTCAATTCTAAATTTTCCGTATGCAATCCAATCAGGCCACACTGGAAGAAATCCAATCCTTCAAAGGTAAATATCCGAAACAACTCTGGTCCCTGTTCTTCTCCGAAATGTGGGAAAGGTTTTGTTTTTATGGGATGAGGGGAATGCTGACATTCTTTATGGTCAACCAATTGATGATGAAAGATGATGTGGCCAATTTACAATACGGAGCCACACAGGCTTTTGTATATGCTTTTACTTTCATTGGCGGATTGTTTGCCGACAAAATATTGGGTTTTAGAAAATCATTATTCTGGGGCGGCTTACTCATGATAGCCGGAAGTCTGATACTGGCCATTAATCCCAAAGAATTTTTCTTTCTGGGTATCAGCTTTAATATCATCGGTACGGGATTTTTTAAACCGAATATTTCCACAATGGTTGGAAGCCTTTATAAAGCCGGTGATGCCAGAAGAGATGCAGGATTTTCATTATTCTATGCAGGTATTAATATTGGCGCTTTGCTCGGTGGATATGCTTGTATTGCCATTGGGAAAAACTATTCCTGGAACCTCGCTTTTGGTTTAGCAGCTGTTGTGATGACTTTTAGTTTGCTCACTTTCATTTTTACACAAAAAAAATTAGGGCCTATCGGGCTTTCTCCATTTAAAGATGATAATAAAAAAAGAAAGTGGTATGAATATGCTGTTTACCTCGGCTCCTTGCTTATTATTCCGGTTATCATGAAAATGGTTGCCAAAACGGAATACACTGACTGGTTTATGTATATCATTGGCCCCGCTGCATTAATCTATTTGTTTTATGAGATGACAAAATTTTCAGCAGCTGAAAGGAAAAAGCTGGTAGCGGCCCTTGTGTTTATTATTTTCTCCATCCTGTTCTGGGCTTTTTTTGAACAAAGCGGCGGGTCACTGAGTGTGTTTGCGGCGGGAAATCTCAATGATAAACTTTTGGGGGTTATCCCGCTTGACCCTAATGGTGTAAACAATGCAGCCAACTCACTTTTTGTAATCATATTTGCGCCAATCATTGGCATTGTCTGGCTCTGGTTAAGTAAAAGAAAGAAAGAACCCAATACGGTTGTAAAATTTGGATTCGGGTTTCTGTTTCTCAGTCTGGCTTTTTATATTTTCTATGCAACAATTTTCTTTGCTAATGCAGAGGGAATAACATCATTGGATGTGTTTACCATGGCTTACCTGGTGATAACTTTCGGCGAGTTATGTCTATCTCCGATCGGGCTTTCCATCATGACAAAACTTTCACCCAAACCTTTGCAGGGTATGATGATGGGAATGTGGTTTCTTGCCAGCGCTTATGGGCAATATGTGGCTGGGATTTTAGGAGCCGGGATGTCCTCACCTAATGAAAATGCAAGTTTATCAGAAAAGTTAGTCTTATACACTTCGGGCTATAAACAATTAGCAATTTATGCATTAGTTGCAGGGGTGGTCCTGATTATCATTTCTCCGCTGGTAAGAAAACTTATGCAGGAAGTAAAATAATTCAGGCGATATTCATAAAAAAACATAACCTGTTTCAGTTTATGATATGGCTTAATGAAATGCATTATATAAAATTGAGGTAGTCGTATTTCCTTCCCAAAATGGCTTTGTCATCCGCACCCAACCATTTGTTCAACACGGTCGCATATACATTCTTGAAATCAACTTTATACTTCAGGTCGCCTTCGTCCAGGTCGTCAAGATTGGGCAATTCATTGATAAGCCCTTTCTCTTTCAATCCACCACCAATCAAAAACATATTGTTAGCTGTTCCATGATCGGTGCCGCCGCTTGCATTCTGCGCCACCCTTCTGCCAAACTCTGAAAAAGTCATCAGCATTACATCATCAAAACGGCTATTGCCTTTCAGGTCTTTTATAAAAGCTTTTACGGCGTCATTCATTTCGGTAAACAACCGCTGCTGCTGTCCATCCTGGTTGGTATGTGTATCAAAGCTTCCGAGCGACACATAATAGACTTTCGTATTAATATCAGAAAATATCAGCGAAGCAATTGTTTTCATGCTGTTGCCAAGATCCGTTTTGGGATACTCCGCTTTGGTAGGGTGAAGTTTACTTTGTTTAAAGATATAGTCAGCACTCGACAAGGTCTGCGCTGCTGTTTTGTATAAATAATCAACCGGCTGCTCCCCTGCTTCATCTGTGTGATTTTTCAATACATCCCGGAAAAATTTTTCGTTCGCCGTTCCATACAAACGTTGCGGGTCTTTAACTGCTATTCCATTTATATTCTCGCCTTTCATGGAAAGACTGAGCATGTCATCGATCTCAATGGCCTGTGTCGGTTTATCACAGCCCTGGCATTGTGCATCCAGGTAACGGCCCACCCATCCGGTAGTCAGATATTCAGTGCTCTGGCTGGCGGTATGCCATATATCCATGCTGCGGAAATGCGAACGGTCAGGATTAGGATAACCCACATTATTCATGATACCCAAACTGCCGTCATCATATAATTCTTTGAAACCTGTGAGCGCCGGGTGCAGACCCACCTCATCCGTCAATGACAAGGCTTTTGTTTTCTCAATACCGAGTTTCGGCCTTGCTTTGTAATACAAATCATTTCTTACCGGTATCACGGTATTCAACCCGTCATTACCTCCGCTCAGTTGCAGTATCACCAGCACTTTATTGCCCTGAGGAACCAGCGCACCGCCTTCAAATGCTTTCAGGAA
>CAYHPA010000086.1:0-13012 GCA_964358155.1 uncultured Chitinophaga sp. | reverse complement strand
CCGCTGTTTTTTGATTCGCCGCCGTTGGTTATCATAGAACTGAAACCGGATGTACCACCCAGGGAAATATCTGTAAGCAGGTCTGTTGTTTTGGTGCTGTAAAATTCCACCGTACCGGTGATACGGTTATTGATCAGTCCAAAATCAAGTCCGAAGTTAAAAGTGGTGGAAGTTTCCCATGTCAGATTTGGATTGGGTAACACACTTCCGGGTAATGCTCCGCCAACGATAGCTCCGCCATAAACATATGGGAGGCTGCTTACAACGCCAAGGGTGGTGTATGGGTCTAAAGACTGATTGCCCACAGCGCCATAGCTAAGCCTCAATTTTAACTGGTTAATGGCCGTTACATTTTTTAGAAAGGATTCTTTATGCATTTGCCATGCTACAGAAACTGCAGGAAAGAATCCCCATTTTTTATTTTCTCCAAATACAGAGGCCCCGTCCTGGCGGGCGGTAAATGTAAGCAGGTATTTATCCATCAACGTATAACGTATCCTTCCCAAAAAAGAAGCAAGCCTGTACTGTTCTTCCACCCTTGAGGCTTTAAAAATAAGGGCATTGGTAATACCATCATATCCTAAAATATCATTTCCAAAGCCTGTTCCGGTAGAAGTTGTTTTGGAAGTGTTGCGCTGGTTAACAGATTGCACAAGGGTTACATCAAACCTGTGATTACTCCCTGACTGTCCGCTATAGTTTAGGATATTTTCAATCAGATATTCTTCCCGTAAAGTGTTGGCAACTGAAGCGCTTCCATTAGGTGTAACGCCGGCAGAGTGCAGTTTGGAGATATAGCTTCCTTCGTCCATATTTCTCCTGCTTAATAATGTATTCAGTTTGTAAGAGAAATTTTTAGTGAACTTATAATTCCCTATTAAATTCAGGTTATAAAGATTCACCTTGGTGTCATTATCCGATTCCCTGATATTCCATAGAGGGTTAATATTACTGCTGCTGGCGTTGGCACCTGCAACAAGTTTTACTAAGTTTCCGACAGAATCGTAAGGGCCTGTAAAAGGTGAAATGGTAATAAAATCCAAGCCGGGTGTTTCTTTTCTTTGCTTATCCGTAATAAAGTTCAGGTTTGCCTCAATACTGGCCTTGTTGTTTATTTTTTGATCTATGTTAAACCTGAATGAACCTCTTTTATAATCGGCGCTTGGAACTAAACCCGTTTGCTTAAAATAATTGATACTGGCAAACAGTTTGGTATTTTCAGTACCTCCGCTCAAACTCACTGTGTTACTGTTGGTAACGCCGGTTTTTAAAACTTCGTCTTCCCAGTTCGCATACCTGCCTGCCCGGAAATTAGCGCCCTCCAGACCGGTAAAATTTACATTATCGGGGCTATACGCCTGCACACCACCTACAACAGGATTGGTAGCCCGAACGGCTTCCCTTCTTAGCTGTGCGAATTCCTCAGGAGAATATAAATCAAAGTTTTTAGTAAGTTTTTGTGTTGTTACATACGAATTTATTCCAACCCTCATTTTTCCGGACTTTCCCTTTTTTGTGGTTATAAGTATAACGCCATTAGAAGCCCTTGCACCATAAATAGCTTGTGCGGATGCATCTTTCAATACTTCAATGGAAGCAATATCATCTGGGCTTACATCATTAATATTCTCAATAGGAAATCCATCCAATACAATCAACGGATCATTACCTCCCCGGATGGAATGCCTGCCCCTTATTAATATACTTGAGTTTCCCCCCGGCCGGGCCGAGATCAATGTAACCTGCACACCGGCAGCCTGTCCCCGTATCATTTCAGCAATATTGGTGGTAGGGATTGCCTTTGCCTTGTCCATATCCACTTTCGAAACAGCGCCTGTTACATCACTTTTTTTCTGTGCGCCATAACCTACTACTACTATCTGTTCGCCAATTACAATAGATGGTTTTAACTGAACTGATAAAGAGGTTCCCCCGCCTGCTTTTATTTCAAATGTTTCATAACCGACATATGAAATAACCAAAGTTGAATTGGGTTCAGCATTGATAGAAAAATTTCCGTTGGCATCTGTTTTTGTGCCGTTATTAGTTCCTTTCACTATAACAGTAGCCCCTTCAAGAGGCTGCCCCTTGTCATCAGTAACTTTTCCTTTTATTTCAATGGCTGTTATCTCAGGCGGAGGCAGTGCAATAACTTCCGGAACGATAATTTTTCTTTTCACAATAATGGTGTTTTCGGAAATAGTATAGGTTAATTGCTGGTCCTGTAAGCAATAATCAAGTGCTTCTTCAATACCCGCCTTTCGGATATTAATGGTTACATTTTTGGCAGTGGCAACTACTTCATCAGCATAAAAAAACTGGAAACCGGTTTGCTTCCTTATTTCTTCAAACACTTTTTGAAGAGGAACATTGGTCTGGTTAAGGGTGACTTTTTGAGAGTACCCCCGGGCACTAACCTGAAGGGAGGCAGCGATTAATAAAACTGTTGTAAGTTTCATAATCTTAATCGTTTTAGCTGTAAACCCGCATTTTTTAAAGCCAGATTTACAAAGAGCAGTTAAATACATAAATTTGTATTGTTTGGGTTGAATAATAGGCAGTCTCGGAAAGATGCGGTTTATTACGACACTCAAATTTTCGCCGGGTTTCGCTGTAAACGAAGCCCGGTTTTTATTTGGTAACGTTTGGTATAACTATCCGTCTCTGCCGGATGGGAAAAAATAATTATATTTTAAAGTCATAATAAATGTTTTCAATTTTATGGCGAAACAATTATTTTTTTACCGTCAATTTTAAAATGCACTTCGCCGGTCAATACTAATTTTTCAAGCACTTTGGACACATTTATACTTCTTGGAAGCTGACCAGTAAAGTGCAGGTTTATGTTTCCTTTATATTCAATATCGACATCATACCATCTGGAAATTTGGCGTAAAATGCTTTGTAAATCTGCGCTCTTAAACTGAAACCGTCCGTTTATCCAGGCCACTGCCTCTTCAGTATCTGCATTATTTAAAATATTTATTTTCCCTCCTGAGCCAGCTGAAGAGTTATTTATTACTGCCTGCTGCCCAGGTTTTATAAACTTTGATGATTGACTACCAGTCTGTACCGGAACAGATACTTTTACTAATCCTTCCAGCAAAGTAGTTTTTATAGCCGCTTCATCACCATAAGCATTTATGTTAAAATGGGTGCCTAAAACTTCTATTTCAGATGCCGCCGCTTTTACTTTAAACGGCATGGCCTTATTTTTTGACACCTCAAAATAGGCCTCACCGGTTATCTCTACTTTTCTTTCTATCCCAGAAAAGAATACAGGAAAACGAATAGAAGATGCTGCATTCAGCCAAACCTTAGTGCCGTCGGATAAAGTAATCTGGTATTGCCCGCCACGGGGTGTGGAGATGGTATTATAAAAGGCTTTATCGCCTTCAGTAACCCGTTTACCGTTTATGGTATATGCCAGCAACCCATTATCCAATTTCTGCACTTTTATATCTCCATGATGGCTGATTATTCCGTTGGAAGCACTGTCTAATACAATAGCAGAACCATCTGCCAGAACAAGCACTGCTTTGTTACCGCCAGGAGCGATATCCTGTTTAAGTTCTGTTTTGGTTTTTACAGTTTCTTTTTTATGGGACCTGGATAAGAACATAAAATATGCTCCCGCCGAAAGAAGAATTATTATAACAGCAGCGGCGGGTAGTATCCATTTTCTGCGGGGTTGGGATGCTGCCGCTCCTTGGTGGCGAATAGTTTGCAGCAGCCGGTTCCTGATCCGGTCAGGCAATTGCTGCGCTGTTTCATTTTCGGTTATAATTAATTCGGCCTTGCTGTCATCAAAAGATTGATACCATTCATTTAAAAGAAGTTTTTCTTCCCGAGTGGCAGTCCCGGCATGGTACTTTTCTATCAGTACCAGTATATTTTCTGGAATTTGCATATTTAGATAAGTGTGTCGAAACGGAGGTAGCACCTATACTGAAGAAAATAAATTATACTGGGTAAAAAACCGGATAGAAGTTCGGAATCAGAAGAAGTTAAGAAAAGTCTTGGCTGCCAGCTTTAATTGCCTTAGCGCTCTATTTAGTTGATTTTCTACTGTTTTAGGAGATATGCCTAGTTCTTTTGCAATTTGCCTGACCGGCATTCCATCATTGCGGCTGTATTTAAATATTAGCCTGCACTTCTCGGGCAGTTTCTCGACCTCTTTTTTTACAATCTCTAATATGCGTTTATGATGAAGTAAAGCGTCAGCAGGCAATTCAACTACAGGGGCTTGATGCGAAGTATTAAAATAAACTCTTTCCCGTTCTTTCTTTTTTATTTTAGCCAGCACAATATATTTGGCAGCAGTGGCCAGGTAGTTTTCTAAAGATTCAATTTCAATTTTTTCTTTGTTTACCCAAAGACTGGCAAATACGTCGTGTACTATATCTTCAGCTGTCTGAACTTCTTTTAATCTGTTGTAGGCTATAGCAAATAATTTTTGCCAAAAACGGTTATATAGCTCCGTAAAAGCAAATTCATCACCTTTGGAAAGTAAATCTACTAAAAGTTTGTTATCATATAATTGATATCCGTTCATAATGGCAATCGGTATTAAAAGTAAACAAATCCAACAATTGGAGCAAAATATTAACGGCAAAGTCATAGCCGGGATAGTATTGTTGCCACATGTGAATTGTATTAAATGTATATTTCCGGGTCGGATTGCTGATCCAAATCAATTTGAGATTAAAATGAAACCGATTCTGCAAATTTTCGCATGCATGGTGACTAAGAGTTGAAATAGCTGATACTCAAACAATATTTTACCTGATTCGAACTCTATAGGATTCTTAGCTCTGCTTAAAAGGATTTCTCTGACACATTCAATAAGATCCTCCTGCTCCCCTTACAGGGCAAAATTCGAAGAACTAGAAGAACTAATGGTTGCTTTTTTCCCATATTTCAGGCGGGCGAAATTTATTAAATCACTTAGGATTTGGGTAGATAATTTTCCTAATTTCGGTACAGGACAGGAATTCTCAATATAATTTTGAGGGTTCCTTTTTTATTACACTGTCATGATTTACAAGTCAAGCTGGTTGAGCAGCGTATATGGGTATCGTAAAACTGAAAACCGAACCTTTTCCCGGTTCACTTTCGATATGTAAATAACCCCCGTTCTTTTCAATAAATTCTTTACTAATCAGTAACCCGAGGCCAGTGCCTTTTTCTTTTTCTGTGCCCCGCCGGGTAATGGTGGTGTGTGTTTCAAGAAGTTTTTTTATTTTGTTTTCACTTATGCCCACCCCATGGTCAATTATTTCAATTTTGATATCAGTCCCGTTTGAAAAAGCCTTTATCTGCACTTCACTGTCACGGTGGCTGAATTTAATGGCATTGCTTAGTAAGTTGCGGATAATAAATTCAGTCATGTCTTTATCTGCATGAGCCGTCAATCCCTCTTCTATTGATAACTTTATTTTAATTTCCTTCATGTGCGCATGCAGCTGTACCAACCGCACGGTTCCATCAATAAGCGCCTTGACATTAAGTTTGTCTTGCCTGAACTGAAGCAGGTTCATCTGCGACTTTGACCATTGCAGCAGGTTATATAATAATTCGTTCAGGTTATCCAGCGATTGTTGCGCTTCTGCAAATAATTTTTTTCGCTCATCATCACTCATTTTTTCATGATGTCCGGTGATAAGTTTCAGAAATGATTGCATGGTTGCCAGCGGATTTCTGAGATCATGGGAAACAACGGAAAATAATTTATCCTTCACCTGGTTGAGCTGGCTGAGTTTATTTTCCGATTCCTTTACTTTCCCGATTGTTTCTTCCAGCATGGTGTTCTTCAGTTGCAGGTCAGCTGTTTTTTCTTTTACCTGTAGCTGCAGATCCTGCTTTTGTTGCTCAATGAGTTCTTTCTTTTCTTTTTCTTTTTCTAATGCGAGCCGCTCTTTCTCCAATGTTTCAGTAGTGAGTTGCAAACGCATCCTGTTTAGCCTGCTGGCTAGACCCAGTGATAAGACAACCGCCTGTATCAATACCCCATATTGTACAAGATACCGGGTAAAGAAGTTGTCCGTCATTACTCCTGTTTCCCTAAGGATAAATGC
This sequence comes from uncultured Chitinophaga sp., assembly GCA_964358155.1. GTDB lineage: Bacteria > Bacteroidota > Bacteroidia > Chitinophagales > Chitinophagaceae > JJ008. The sequence continues at coordinate 6,935 of CAYHPA010000086.1, read as the reverse complement.
AATGGCTCCTATAACAAGCAGGATGTTGGCAGCGATGAAATACTTGGCAGGTTCATACTTATCAAAATAGTAGGCCACTATCCCGGCCACCAGCATCATTATTAAAACCAATGCTCCGAGTACACCTATGATGATAACGAGGGGTTTCAGCAGATCTATATTAAAAAGATAACATCCGAGGCCAGTAACCAAAGTGGCAATACAGGCAACAGCCAGTGCATTCAACACCTTGTTAATGTTGGGCAGTAGCCGGGGTGTATGGAGGTATGTCCGGGTAAAAAGAATTCTTGTCAGCCCCGTAAAAGGGTTGATGATGGCAAAACAAAATGTATCCCAAAGCGGCGAACGGGGCCAGAGATATTCAATACCAAAGCCATAATAAAAGGCGAAATATAACCCGATGCTTACAATGCTGAGCACATAATAGAGATAACTGATATCCTTCACAGCAAAAAGAATGAAGAGATTATAAAGAGCCATTACCAGGATAATTCCAAAAAACAAGCCTTGCCATAAAAGTCTTTGCCGGTCTGTTTTTTCGAAGAACGTTTGCTTTACCAGTTGCAGGTTTATACCATGATGTGTGTAAATGCTGTATTCACTTTTAAATTTTAAAAAAATCGTTTTATTTTCCTCCTTTAAAATCTGAAATTTTATAGCATTTGTATTGGAAGGTTGCGAACGTTTCGGCAATGGCAAGAGACTGCCGCTTGCCGAACGGATTACTCCGTAATTGCCTGAACTGATGAATGCATCAAAAAAACCCCACTTATTTGTTTGCAGGATATATTCCTGGTCCAAACCCGAATTATTGCTTATTTCAATCTTTGCCCAACTGACCCATTCCTTATTGGGGGCCGGAAAGACGATATTATCATAGGACGCAAAAATTGTATCCTTTACCTGGTCAAAAGAAAGGTCACCTGTTTTGTCGAAAAACCAGCCCGCCTCTTTTTGCAAGGAAGGTATTAGAGGTTTATTTGCATCAATAGTAATTGTCTGGGCAGGTAGCCTGGCTACATTCGCCAGCAAAATGATGACCGGAATCAACCGGAAAAGATATTTATAGCGCTGCAATGACATGATGGTTTTGTAAATTTAACCGTTTATAAATTTCAGATAAGAAGTAAAGTTGTTGAAATGGCAGGTATAAAAGTATTATTAGTGGAAGATGACTGGATCATTGCAAAAGAAATTGCCTATAACCTGCAAGACCTTGGTTTTGAAGTGGCGGGCAGTTTTGAGAGCGGCGAGGAAGCATATAAGCAGGTTAAAATACTTTTCCCCGACCTGGTGATACTGGATATTGATCTTTCAGGAGAAATGACCGGCATTGAAATGGCAACCCTTTTAAAAAAAGAAGGCAACACCCCCTTTATTTTTCTTACAGCCCTTGCTGATTCGCCTACTGTAGAAAAAGCCAAACTGGCTGAACCGTATGCCTATCTCGTTAAGCCGGTGTCGCCTGAAACATTATATTCCACTATTGAAATAACCTTGCACAATGCAGCAAGACGCAATGCAGATATTGCCGCTGCCGCCACCAGCATCAATGAAAACCTTTCATTCACTGACAGCATTTTCGTAAAAAATAAAAAAAGACTGGAGAAGGTATTATTGAAAGATATTCTCTGGGCAGAGGCTTTTGACATTTATGCCATGATAAAAACTGCAAACGGGCAGTACCTGTTAAGCCATTCATTAAAAGCGATGGAAGAAAAATTCCCTTCTTCACATTTTATCCGGGTACACCGTTCATTCCTTGTCAATATAGAAAAGATTGACGCTATTGAAGAAAATGATCTGGTTATTGCCAATACGGCTATTCCGGTGGGAAAAACCTACCGGGACGGTCTGATGAAAAAATTGTCTGTCCTCTGATTTTTCTTTCGCCTCAAAAAATCATCCGTTCACCTTATTCCCCTATCTGTTCACCTGTTTCCCGGTCAGCGCCTTGCAAACTCTTCTAAATTGATGGCTTAATTGCTTGCTACAATGAATAACCTGGCTTCACCGGGAATGTTGGTTGCTGTATGGATATGTCTTGCATTATATGCCTGCGTTATTCTTTACTTTGTTATTCGTGGCGCCCGCCGGACAAAAACAATGTCCGATTATGCAACCGGCACTTTTAAGTTCTCCCCTGCCGCCATAGGATTGTCACTGGCCGCTGGTATGACGAGTGCCGCCACTTTTATTATCAACCCCGGATTCGTTGCCTATTATGGGATCAGTTCTTTTTTGTCGATGGCAGTTTTTTTGCCATTGGGAGCACTGATCTCCCTGGTTATTCTTTCCAAACGGTTCAGAAAAATTGGAAATGCCAGTACCGTTCAGTCCAGGACAATCGCACAATGGCTCGGTAGCCGGTTTCAGAGCAAGGGATTCAGTCTCTATATTGCCTTTCTCTCTCTTTTGCATATCACTTTTATTGTATTGATCTGCGTAGGACTTACGCAGGTTTTAAGCAAAGCATTGAATGCAGATGTATTGTATGTGCTCATCGGTATCGTTGTTTTCACTTTTGGCTATATGATGTTTGGCGGCGCCAACAGCATGGTTTATACCAATATGATACAGGCGCTGCTGAAAGTGGTTGTGGCTATTGTCATTCTTGTATCGGGCTATCATTTTTTTACTGACGGCGATGGTGGCTTGTTTGCAAAGCTGAATAGGATTGATCCGCAGCTCACTCAACCATTTAATCCATCAAGCCCTCTTTACCGTGACTTTTTTGAAGTGGTCATCTGCCAGTTTATTGTAGGAGTGGCTATCGTCTGCCAACCGCATATAATCACACGTTCCATGCTGGTAAAAGATGATAAGGGGATGAACAAATTTCTTACCGTAGCAGTGCTGCTATTGATTTTATTTTTTTTCGTTGTTTTTGCAGGACTCTATGGCAGGCTGGTTTTCCCTGATTTAAAGTTTAATAACGGTCCCCTGCCGCTGGATGGAGTGATGTCAGCCTATGTAGTAACCAGTTTTATGCCTATAGCAAGTTTATTACTGGTAGTAGGATTAATTGCCTCCGGAATTGCCACATTGGAAAGCCTTATACAATCTATCAGTACAACGATTACTTCAGATATAATCAGGCCCTTTTCGGGGAAAAAGATTTTAAAGAATGAATTGATAATTAACAGGGTTGTTATTGGAGTGATGGCGGCGGTTACAATTTTCATTTCCTACCGGCAGTTGGTGCACCCGGATTTGAGTGTGGGGATCCTGGCCCAAAATGGGGTGTATGCGTCATTCTCTGCAGCATTTGTACCGCTTTTATTCGGCATGTTTCTCAAAAATGTCCATAAGTCAGCAGCCATTGTTGCTTCAGTGGTTGCCATCATTGTCCACTTCAGTGTGTATTACGGACGACTGACTCCCTATATGCAAAATCCTGTAAGAAACCCCGGAGTGGCTGCAGCCATTGCCATTCTTTGTTCATTGACAGCCGGAGGGATTGTTTATTTCATCACCAGAAGAAAAATAGCTGTGGCATGAAAAAGCTGATTGCGATATCATTCTTTATCATTTATACATGCACTGTTGCTGCTCAGGATAATTGTTTGCCCGTGTACAACCAGCCTGTTAAAACAATTCAGCTTTCGTCCGGCAAGCTGGCTTATGTGGAAAAGGGAAAAGGCCAGGTTATTCTGTTTATTCATGGTTTGGGCGGCAACCTTTCACACTGGTTGAAAGCAGTAGATGGTTTGTCATTATCCTACAAATGTATTGCGATTGATTTACCGGGTTATGGATGGTCCGATAAACAGGTGGATACAAAAGCAAAAGACCAGTTACAGTTTTATGCTGAAACAATCAGTGAATTCTTACAAAAGAAAAAGATCAGAAAAGCAATACTAGCAGGCCATTCAATGGGCGGGCAAACTGCCATCATCACTGCTTTGCAAAATAAACGGGTTAAGAAATTAATACTGTTTGCCCCGGCAGGGCTGGAAATATTTACTGAAAAAGAAGGGCAGCTTTTAACAGGCGCCACTCCTGCTGCCGTTTTTGAAAAACAGGATGAAATGGCAATCCGGAATAATTTCAAATTGAATTTCTTTCAGCAGCCTGCTGATGCTGAACAACTGATACAGGACCGGTTACGGTTGAAAACCTGCACTGATTTCAGACTGTACTGCGAAAATGTTTCTGCAGGGGTAAAAGGAATGCTGGCTCACCCGATAAAAGATTCGCTTCAATTATTAAAAATTCCGGTATTGATAGCATTCGGCACCAATGATGGCCTGATACCTAATAAATACCTGCATCCATCATTAAAAACCGGTGAATTGGCAAACCAATCAGCAGCTATAATGCGGAACTGCAAAGTGGAAATGATACCGGATGCCGGGCACCTGGTTCAGTTTGAAAAGAGTGCTGAGTCAAATCTGATTATTAAAAATTTTATTCAATAATTTCTAATTAATAACACTAAATTGAAACAAACATGAAAAATTTAGTAGTGCTTTTGCTGATGCTTACCTTCCAGGTTGCTGCGCTAGCCCAGAACACTGGTAAAATCAGCGGTAAGGTTACTGATAAGCAAAATGGGGAACCCCTGATCGGGGCAACCGTCACCGTTCGTGGAAGCGGGGCTTCAGCCGTTACAGACAATAGCGGTTCATTCACAATAACCAATGTAAAAGTTGGCAAGGTCAGCATTGAAATATCCTATGTCGGATATGAAGATGTGGTACTGACAGTAACTGTTTCCGGTAGTGGGACTACAACTGCTGATGCTGCAATGTCTGTTTCTAACAGGCCCGGCAATGAAGTAGTTGTAACAGCCTCCAAGCGACCTGAAAAAATTACAAGGGCACCGGCGTCAATCAGTGTCATCAGCGCAAAAGACTTTGATCAGTCATCCTCCTTTAATGTAGGAGAACTGGCATCAAAGATCCAGGGTGTTGAATTTGTCCGCACCGGCGTTACCGGAGTTGGCTTTAATGCCCGTGGGTTCAATAATGCATTCAATGCAAAAGTGTTGCTGATGACAGACGGCCGTAACAGTATGATGGCGGGCAGTAGTGGATTGCCGGCGGGTATTATGAATACTGTTGTAAAAGAAGACATCGAAAGATTGGAAATCGTATTAGGCCCCAACTCTGCATTGTATGGTCCAAATGCCCATAACGGTATTGCGAACACCATTACAAAAGACCCCCGCAAGTGGCAGGGAACTGACCTGGCTATTGGTGCAGGTAACCGGGAAGTGTTTAGCGGTCGTTTTCGTACAGCAACAAAGGTCAATAGCAAATGGGCCTACAAGTTAACAGGTGAATACACGACGGGTAAAGATTTTGAATTTCATGATAGTATTTATGCAGGTGGAAGTGTCTACGGTCCGGCGCTTGCAATACCTGAAAGAATTCCGTCTTACCAGTTTCGTCATATGCGGGGTGAAGCACATGTGTATTACAGCATTACTCCTAAATCAGATCTAATTGCATCCTATGGCGGCAGTGATAATAATTTTTTGAGTGTAAATAATACCGGCCGCAACCAGATCCGCGGCTGGAAATTTTCCTACCTGCAGTTACGTTATGTAAGTCCCCGTTTCTTTGCACAGGCATATGAGACATGGACCAATGTAGGTAAGTCATACGGTATTCCCGGCTATACCAGGGATTACTGGAATCGTACACACAGTACCATCACCAACGGAGCTGATCCGCTGTACCCTTCAGTTGGCCGTCTGCCACCGGATTCTGCTGAAATATTTGCAACCCGGCTTGGCAATATGTTTAAAGAAGAATCAAAGCGATTCAATGCAGAGGCACAATACAATTATAATTTTAGTAAGATCGGATTGAATATGATTATTGGCGCCACTTACCAGAAAGATGCCCCAAAGACATTTGGAACCGTGTTGATAGATAAAACCGAAAAAGTAGAAATCACACAATATGGCGGTGCCTTACAATTAGAAAAAACATTGCCCGCCGATTTTAAACTGGTCGTAGCCGCCAGGTTAGACCATCATAGCCTGTTCGGAAGTTTGTTTTCTCCCAAAGTAGGATTAGTAAAAGGTGTTCCGGGTGGCGCAGTTCGCATAACATGGGGCAAAGCTTTTGCCGCACCTATTATATTATTCCAAAGGGCCAGTGTGTTTGGACTGGTATTTGGTAACGGTAATGGCGTTACATATATTCCCAATGCAGCAAAATTCAGCGATGCTTCGCAACAAAAGACGACCACGCCACTTAATCCTGAAGAGATCAATACATGGGAATTGGGTTATAAAGGGGCTATCGGGAAAAAATTCTATGTTGACATCAATGGCTATTATGGAAGCAGTAAGAATTTCTTAAGCCCTGCATTAACAGTTGGCGGCAGGGCCCTGAAAGTAGGCGATATCCCCATCACCACTCCCCTGCTGATACCGGGAACGGTGACTAACGACACGCTGAAGAATGCGGCATTCAGTACTTACTTTAACTATGGTGAAGTAAAATCCTATGGTATTGATGTTGGATTGAATTACTTCTTTACCGATAATATCAGCCTGGCATTTAAATACAGCTGGTTTGGTTCTGATATTACTGATGATAATATCAAGAATGATGCAAATAAGGATGGCTATGTTTCTTTAGAAGAAAGAAACCTGAATGCACCAAAAAACAGATTGGCATCCACATTGAGCTTCCAGAACCTTTGCAAAGGAAAGATGTTTGTGAACCTTTCTGTTCGGTGGGTGCAGGAGTACGACCTTTATAGCGGCAACCAGATTTCTACTGCAGCAGGAAAAGGGAAAAGAGGACTGGTATATGGCGGCATTAACCCTATCAACAATCAACCAAGATATTATACAAAAAATTATGATTGGGGCGCTTTGGGTGGATTTACATCCGTTGATATCAGTGCCGGCGTAAAGCTGAACAGTACGCTGAGCCTTGGTGCAGGTATCAGTAATGTTTTCGATGCCGAAC
>CAYHPA010000085.1:0-13168 GCA_964358155.1 uncultured Chitinophaga sp. | reverse complement strand
AGCTTCCAGGCAGATTATTTACGATGCCAACAGCCTTTTGATTATACAGACCCCACAGTCATAGGGCAGGTATTTTATCGGATTAAAGTTGGAGATATTGATGGCAGGTTTTCTACCGAAAAAATAGTGAAAGTAACGGGCAAAGAAATTGCCGATACAGAAATAAAAATAGTTTCCCCGGTTACAGGCAATTTTCTTCAATTGACTGTCGCAGCTACTAGCAATGAAAAGATTGAGTTACAAATGTTGAATATGTCCGGCAATACACTTCAAACCCTCAGCATAAACCCAGGCAAAGGAGTAAACCGGATGGAAATTCCCTTTACTAATTTTCACGCCGGGATGTATATACTCAGTTATCAAACATCAGGAGAAAGGAAGTCAGTCCAGTTTGTAAAAAGTAATTGATAACAATTTCAAAAATAAAACAAAATGAAGAAGATACTTTTTCTTATCCCGGTAGCATTATTAGCGGTTGCCTTTGCCACAAAAAGACCAGCGGCAAGTACTGCCGTAGAAATCAATTTTTTCAAAGGCACATGGAGTGAGGCCGTGGCAAAAGCGAAGAATGAAAATAGACCCATATTTCTTGATATTTATGCCACCTGGTGTGGTCCCTGTAAACTCCTTAAAAAGCAAACTTTTGTTGACAAAGAGGTAGTGAAGTTTTACAATGCAAATTTCATAAACGTATCACTGGATGGCGAAACCGGCGATGGCGAAGTACTGGCACAAAAGTATCAGATACCCGGATACCCGACCTTGATCATTTTGGATAACAAGGAAAACCCTTTGTATGCCACAGCCGGGTTTATGCATCCTAAAGACTTTATAAAGTTTGGAAAGGAGGGACTTAAAAAAAATAAAAATTAAAAGATTATTTTTTATTTAATCAAGTTGCCCAAATGTTTGTTTTCAAAGAAAAGACTCTTTCTGGTTTTGGGGTTTTCACCACCACACCGATCTTATAATAATTTCGGTTGTTGGCGGGGTGAGCTAAAGAAGCTAGTGACCTCGTACCGGAATATCAACCTTGGCGTAATACTAAACAACTGCGTTTGCAATTCCCTTTTTACCTGACAAAATTCTAAATGCTGAATAAATAAGAATAAAAAGCCCGATGAATATAACCGTACCACTATAGGCAAATACCTGGAACCAGGGTTTACTTCTTTGCATAAGCGCCGCAAAAGCTTCATTGTTCAGCTTACTGCTGATTTTTACCAACCCGCTTCCCAGCAGGGAAATCCAAAACAGCAGCAGGGCTATATTGGTGATGATGATACCTTTTCCAATAAATGGTTTTTGTTTTTCCAGCATTTCAGGCTTTTCGTTTTTTATGATATAGAATACTGAAGCAAAAAGCAACAGGGTATTGATACCAATAGTGGCCCCCATAGCATGTGCTACGGTAATATGTGTGCCATGTGTATAGTAATTCAAGGCAGGTATGGAAATCACAATTGCCAGTGTAAGGTTTAGCAAGATCCACCCATCAGCATAAGAAAGCAGGCGATAGGGGATAAGATGATAATTTTTTTTTGCATTGCTCATCATTTTTCTCCATTGCATGATAAGATGGGCAAGAATGAGAAGCTCCGTCATGCTGATAACATAAGCGACTGTTTTGACCCACGGCGCTGCAGGAACAATGTAAGTGTGATGCCCCCAGTTAAACATCAGGTTGGTTAGCCCCAGGAAGTAAAAGAAAAAAGCAAGAGGGGAACGGGCCAATTTGTTATTGCCACTGGTTTGTTCCATTATATACATGCCGGTTCCATACACCAGCATATTCCAGCTTCCCACCATGGAGCCGAGGGCCTTCCATTGCACCGTTACATCCCGCACAATATTGTTATTGAAAAAATCAAGTAACCACAGATAAGATTCTGAAAGGGTGATAAAAAAGAAAATAATACCTGTGGACCAACTCCAGATATAAACGGGGGCGGTTTTATAGTTTGGCTTCAGGGTAAAAAAGAAATTAATAGCAAAGGGAACCCATGACAAAAGGATGAATGCACCTAACCATGGTGGAAACTCCAGATATTCCCTTCCGCCGAAATGGCCAAGAAAAAATGAGCCGGCAATGAAAAGCGAAACAGACAATTGTATGACCAGGTGCCACCAGATACCTTGTTGCCAATAAACCGGGCGGTTGGCAACCCTCGGCACGTAATAATAAATGCCTGCCTGTGCCGCAGTGAATAACCAGGTGATGACCAGGTAAACATGCAGTGGCCTTGTTTTTTGAAAAGATAATTGGGATTTTAAAAACGGGGGCAGCAGGTATTGAAACCCGCCAATCACTCCTAACAATAAACCAAAAAGCAGGTAGGAGAGTGCCAATACCAGGAAGGCTTTTGCAGCTCTGTCTGATCCGTTCAGGTTCATTATTGACTTTGGAGTGCTCATGGATTCCTGTATGTAATAGCAGTTGCATCTACATATTTCAGGTAACTTATCAATGCATTTACATCCTCATCGCTAAAATGAAAATCGGGCATTCGTTGGCCGCCGGCCTTCAAAAAAACTTTCATATAGAGCTCACCCCTGCTCTTGTCGCTGTATGCAGTAGTCAGTTCCGGGCCAAGATACCCGCCTAGTCCATAAATCTGATGGCAGGCAATACAATTATATTGCTGAAAAAGCAGTTTGCCTTTTTTGATCTGAACTTGTTCTTCGGCAGCAGGTACAACAATGTTTTTTGTTCCCCGGGTGTAAACAATAATGCTATAGAGCAGGTATAAACCAAATAAACTGCCGAATACAACAACCTTCGCCATTGGCTGTTTAGTTTAAGGATGCGTGTCCGGCAGCCCCGAATAAATGCAATGCTTTTGGAAACAGGATATTGTTTTCCAGGTGTACATGCTGGTGCAGGTCAAGTTCAAATGCCTGTAAGGCAGCAAAACTGAGGCGGAAGGTCGTGCAGGCATCAACCGGCGGCTCATAGTTATTAGTCAGCTTTTTTATTTCCGCCATCATACTGCCTGCATGATCATGCTCCTGCTCCATCATGTTGATCGGTGCAAGCAGGTAAGAACTGTTAATGATGATCTCTTTTCCTTCCTTTACCATGTTTTCGGTTTCCCGTATCCGGGGAAATAAAATAACCTCTTCTTTCTGCATGTGGAGTTCCATTTCTTCTTTGATGGCTGCAAATAATTCAAATACTTTCAGCATCTCAGGATGACGTTCTCCATGTTTGGCAGCTACTTTTTGTAAGTAGCCAAATATGGCAGGCATTTCTTTCTTTACATAACTGTGGTGCGTATTTACAATGTATTCGCAGAGCTGTGACAGTGACAGGCTTTCATAGTTGAGGGGAACTGCAGAACTGATTCCGGGTTTTGTTTGATCCAGTTCTGCCAGTACCTGTTCAATATTTAATTCATTATCGGTACAGGCCTGTTCGAGTGTACGTTTTCCTTTACAGCAAAAATCCAGGTTGTATTTTTCAAAAATACCGGCGGCACGATGGTCGTTCGTTACAATCTGTGCCAGGCTTTTGGTCATTAAATCATTCATACAAAAATTTTTTATGATCAGGTAAATTGTTTACAAATCTTTTCTTTTGAATTTTCGTACTGCCAGCCAAAGTGGAATAATGATCCACAACAGCATGATACCTGCTGTAAAGAATATGCCGGTGCCACTGCCGAAGAAGTCTTTGTACAAGGCGCCGGTATAGCCCATCAATGCGCTGATGTCCATTTTCAGCATAATGAAGATGCGGCCAAGATCAATCGGGTTAAGGGCAGAAAGTAAAAGGGTCAGTTTTTCCAGCGGATAATCGCTGAAGGAAAAAAGTATAAGCAGCACCAGTCCGTCATATATCAATGCAAAATAGAACCAGAGCAATAGTGCAAAACCAATTCCCCTTGCTTTGTCTCTTGCCATTACCGAAGCCCAAAAGGCAATGGAAGTGAACACCAGCGTTAAGCACACACCAGTAAACAGCAATGCAAAACCAGTGGCATCAGCCGCAAAAAGTAAAACGGGGATACCAACACCAATAAAGAACGCACTGAGCAGGGAAACAGCAACTCCGGCAAATTCACTTAACAGTATCCTTGTCCGGCTCATCGGTTGTGAGGACATCAGTTCAATGAACTCATATGAGTTGTAATAATGTATGGTGGTAAATACAAGGCTGACAAGCGGCAATACGATCAGTACAATATTGAGCAGGCTCAGCATCCCTTTGCTGCTATTCTCTTCCATCTGGAACATGCTGATGGAGACAATAAAGAGGAATAAAGTATAGGCAAGAATGATCTTACTTCTCAGTATATCATACAGCACATATCGGGAAAGTTTCATCATAACCTCATCCCCGACCCTTCTCCACGGAGTGGAGAAGGGAGATTTTTATTGTTAATAAATTTTCTCATCACCTTTTATTGCAAACATTTTATCAATCCACTGGCTATTGACAGTCTCGCCTTTCATTATTCTTGCTATGGCTTTTCCAAGCCTTATTTCGCCGGTTTCTTCCTGCAGGGTTTCCATGTCTTTAAAGAAATGCATTTTGCCTTCCTGCATATACATGATATGGGTTGTCAGTTCATCCAGGTCGCTGAGGATATGCGAGGTGATGAGGATGAGTTTATTCTTTTTCTTCTCATCCAGTATTTTTTCCTTTAGTATCTCAGAAGCCAGCGGGTCAAGACCTGCAGTTGGTTCGTCCAGTATCAGGATCGGGGGATTGAAAAGAAAAGCGATTGCCGCACTTACTTTCTGCCGGGTGCCGCCGCTTAGGGTTCGCATAGGTTTCCTGAATATTTTTTCCAGCTCAAATTTTTGGATCAGTTCTTCATCAATGTGGTCTTCCGAAGCGTTACGAATATTTTTCAGCATGGTAAATAACTGCCCTACTTTCATATTATCCGGGTAGCGGCCAATCTGTGGCATATAACCAATCTTGCTGCGGTAGGAGGCGTCTCCATTGATGAGTTGTCCTTCCACCCAAATTTTTCCGCTATTGGGTTTCACCATCCCCAGTATGGATTTTATCAATGTGGTTTTACCGGAGCCATTCGGGCCAATCAAAGAAATCACCTGGCCTTTAATAAGATCAACGGTGATATCGTCTAATGCCTGCAGCCTTTTAAAGCGTTTGCTGATATGTTCAATACGGATCATAGTTTCAATGCTTTCATCAGTGGTTTTTGATCTGTTAAGTTTTCCGGGGTAAGGCTGGGGATTGCTTTTTCGGCTTTATCCAATAACTGCACTGTAAAGCTGCGGAACAGCATAAGGGTATATGGATTTTGCTCCACTATCATGGAGTACAGGCTTACAGGATGATGAGCCACATCGCCAATGCCGTCTTTATTGATATCGTATCCTTCATATTTATCCCAATAATTATTATAAAAATTGTTCAGGGAAATAGAACCATTGGTGCCGACGTCAAAACTGTTGCCGGTAAAATTGTTATGGTGAAAATCATTGTTCTCGCAACTGGCCTGCACTTTGATGGCCCAGCCGTTTTCCCGGAAAATGTTTCTTTGAATATCAATCCGGCTGGTACCTTCAAGATGGATGCCTACTGTATTTTTTAAAAAGCTGTTGTGCAGTATATGGCTGTCGGAAATATCTTTTAATAAAATGCCATAGGCAGAAGGCCCCCAGTTCTGTTCAAAATGATTGCCTTCCATTTTTACTTTTTTAGAATACATTACCGCCACACCGGCGCCATTGTTTCTGAAAATATTATTGGTGTAAGTGTCGTCATTGGAAAACATGAAGTGCAGACCGTAGCGGATATTTTTTTCGCTCAGGTTATTCCGGATATTGGAAAAAGTGACGAACTCAAAATAAATACCGTCCCGGTGGCCCGTCACCCGGTTATTTTCCACCAGGGCATTGTTTGACTTCCACAGGTGGATGCCATTGCCGGTTAGCTGCTCAGATTTGGGAGAACCGGAAATGATATTGTTTCTGACAACAGCATAAGAAGTATTGGAAATATGAATAGCAAAATAAGAATTGAAGATGCTGTTATTTTCAATCACCACTCTGGAGCAATCCACTAATTTGACGGAAGCAAAATCATTCAGGGCGGAGTAGCCTGCATTGCGAAACTGTATTCCTCTGATCAAAATATCTTTTCCGCTGATGAGAAGTATCTCGTATTTACTTTCTCCATCCAGTACAGGATTGTTTTGTCCGATAATAGTCAGTGACTTCGTAAGGGTTATGCTGCCCTCCCTGTAGGTTCCAGCCTGCAGCAGTATAGTGTCCTTGTCTTTTGCCAGCTCAATTGCTTTTTTCAATGAACGGACAGGTTGGTTGGGGCCAACTATTATCGTTCCGGCTTCTGCAAAGAGTGAGAAGAATAGAAATGATATGATTGCTGAAACCCTCATTTGACTTTTTTATACAAATCATCCCACGTTGCTAATTGTCCTTCCTTATCTCCCTTCATATTTGCCGCTGCCTGCTGAGTGGAAAAAGCTGCAGCATTGCTGCCCATCGGGCTTCTTAGTTCCGGACTGACCCAGAATATGGCTTTGTCCACATCCAGGAAATCATTTTCTTTTTCAAAATTGATAATAACCTTTTTTGCTATTTCTTCTTCTTTCAATGTGCCCGATTGCAGGAAGCGGACCATGCATATCACATCATCAAATTTGTATACTTTACTTTTTTTTGTAACTACCTCACCACCAAACTTGGGATCAATGATGCCCATTTTGCAGAAGTAGCAATTGTCCTTACCATATTTAAATGGTTCCGTCTTGGGAGAGCAGGATATAATAATGAGGGAAAGAGCCAGCACCGGTATAGCCAGCGATGAATTACTGAGTTTTGTTTTTTTGAATACTTTTCGATTTTTATACCATTCGGCAAACCATACCCCAAAGGCAAGGCCTGCAGCCGCTATTACAATCCATCCCCCAACATCGGGAAACGAGTATGCATCAAAATTTAAAAGACGCTTGTGCCCAAACAACGGAGGCTGATAATACAACCCCGGCACTTGTATGGGTGCGGTTGGATCCAGGTTATGGCCGTATTTATAGCCCCATTTATAAAAATCGTACATAGCCAGAGCACCGCCTAAAACTGTGAGGCCGAGGTAGGCCAGCAGAAATTTTCTATTGCCTGTAACAGCTACAATCATACCCAGCAACATGAAGAAACCGACTACATATGGCAGGAACGCAAACTCCGGAAACATCTTTTCAGAAATCTTCTCCATCCCGATATAGTGGTTCAAGCCATTTATCACATCCACATCACCACTTAGGCCATTAATCCAGATATTCATGGTCAATCCTTCTGGATATTGCGGGGCAAACAGATCGATGCGCCAGGCAGGTAAAAAGAAGACAGCGATAAGCGCACCGGAGGCAAATGCGACCAGTATCCTGGATGCAACACTTAGTTTATTATTCATGATTAGGTCTTTAAAAACTTCCGGGGCAGCACGGCCCCGGAAGCAGTGTACAATGAAAACCTCTCAACAAATGAGCTATTTATTTGCCGGGGGCAGCAATACAGCGTCTATCACATGTACCATTCCATTAGACGCAGGGACAGAAGCGATGATGGTGGCGCTGCCATTCAGCATTATTTTTCCGTCTTTTACACTTACCGTAACAGATCCGCCATTTACCATACCAATGGTCATTCCGTCTGTAAGGAACTCGGCTTTTAGTGCCGAAGTGGTAACATGATATTGAAGTATATCCTGCAGATCTGCTTTCTTATCATCCTTCATCAGTCCGTCAACGGTGCCGGCAGGAAGTTTGTCAAAAGCGGCATTGGTTGGCGCAAATACCGTAAATGGCCCGGCATTGGATAAAGATGTAACAAGATCGGCTTGTTTTACCGCAGCTACAAGGGTGGTATGGTCTTTTGACCCCACGGCCACTTTTACTACATCTTTTTGTGACACATCGTCCTGCACATTTTCCTGTCCGCCGGTACTGACGGTTGTTTCTGTAGTATTGCCGTTATCTCCGCTTTTTTTACTGTTGCAACTGACAGCTATCAGCGCCAATGCTGCAATTAAAAAGGTTTTTATCTTTTTCATAAACCGTTATTTATTGGTTACTGAATCTTTTTTCTCAGCAGGAGCCGGAGTTGTTTTACCTGTGCTGAATGTCAATGGCACATTGGCTCCTGCGGGGCTCACTCTTATGTATCCCTGCATTTCCTGGTGTAAAGCAGAACAGAAGTCAGTGCAATACATCGGGTAGACTCCGGCTTTTTCCGGTACCCACTTCAAAGTCTGAGTTTCACCGGGCATAATCAGGAGTTCAGCATTGTTAGCACCTTTTACAGCAAAGCCATGCGGTACATCCCAATCCTGTTCCAGGTTGGTGACATGGAAATAAACTGTTTCGCCAAGCCTTACACCCTCAATATTATCAGGAGTAAAGTGAGAGCGGATAGAGGTCATGTAAACATGTATCTCATTTCCTTTTCTTTCCACTTTTGCATTATTGTCTCCCAGAGCTGCATAAGGATTTTTATTCTCTTCAATCTTAAAGATCTTCTGGCTGTTTTTCATGATCAGATCCGCCGGTATAGCCTCTGCATAGTGGGGCTCGCCAATGGTGGGGAAGTCAAGCAATAATTTCATCTTTTCACCGCTGATGTCATAGAGCTGTGCGCTTTGGGCGAGCTCAGGGCCGGTGGGCAGATAGCGGTCTTTGGTAATTTTATTATAGGCAATCACATATTTACCCCAAGGCTTTTTTGTTGGCCCGCCGGGAACACATAAGTGACCGATTGAGTAATATGTCGGGACACGGTCTACCACTTCCAGGCTTTTTACATTCCATTTTACAATTTCTGAAGAAACAAAGAAAGAAGTGTAAGCATTGCCATTGGCATCAAACTCTGTATGCAAAGGACCAAGGCCCGGCTTCTTCACTTCACCATGCAATACCGCTTCATATTTGAGAACAGGGATACCATCATACAGACCATCATAATTTTTAGCAGCAATTGCAGCTTCTATTTTGGTGAAAGAAAATACCGGAATAGTAGCGGCCAGTTTACCACTGCCTACAATGTATTCGCCGGTTGGGTCTGTATCACAACCGTGTGGTGATTTAGGGCAAGGCATAAAATAAACCATGTCGGGGCAATCCTTCGGATCCAGTAGCAACACCTCATTCATAATGGTGGAAGTGGCGCTATGTGTCTTGTCGTCATATTTATTGTGCGCATACTTCACAGATTTTTTTACTCCTTTGCCTGCTTTAGCATATTCTTCTGCTTTTTTCCAGTTCACACACATGATAAAGTCCTTGTCTTTTTGTGACGCATTTACTTCCAGCAAGGTGTTTGCTTTTTCAGAGTTATAGCAACTGAAGAAAAACCAACCGGCAGATTTTCCTTTGCCTGCACGGGCCAGGTCAAAGTTGATACCGGGTGTGAGAATCTGAAAGGCGATACTCATGTCGCCGGATGTTTTGTCTACACCGATAAAACTAACTGTACCTTTAAAATTTTCTTTATAAGTGTTGATGGGCACATCCAGTTTGTCGCCGATAGGCACACTGAACCTGGTACCAGCTACTACATACTCAGAATTTTCTGTAATAAAAGGAGAGGAGTGATTGCCTGCGCTGTTTGGTATCTCAATAATTTCTGCCGTGCGGAATGTCTTTAAGTCAATGCGGGCAATCCGGGGGGTGTTATTCGCATTACCAAATGCCCATCTGCCATCATGCTCACTGGCGGTAACAGAAAGTGCAATATGGTGAAGATCATCCCAAGGAACAAATCCGTGCGAAGTATTAAGCATCGGTTTTGTTTCTTCGCTGTAGCCCCAACCTTTTTCAGGGTCAACAGAAAAAACAGGAATGACCCGGAACAAACGTCCGGAGGGTAAACCATATACTGACATTTGGCCGCTGAACCCGCCGGAAACAAAATTGTAAAACTCATCATATTTACCAGGGGCAACATAAACCTTTGAAGCGGCATTGCCACTAACGGCTGATTGAGTTCCTTTGGGCTTGCATCCCTGCACAGCCGCAAAACCAATCAACGCCAGTACCAAAAACATTTTAGAGGAGGATAGTTTCATATTGAAAATTTTAGCAGTTAAAAATCTAACGTTGGGTTGGCTTTTGTTATAGACTTTACTTTTCTCCATCATTGCTGCGCATAAACTCCAGCACCTTGCGGGCTTCGTCTTTACTGATATTCTGGTTCGGCATCCGAACCATGCACAGTTCGAGGAGTTTTTGCGCCTCAGGGTCTGTTTCCAGCATCATATCTACATTGGTAATCATGTTCATAATCCAGAGTGGTTCCCTTCTTTTAGTTACATCTTTCCAGCCCGGGCCTACCAATTTTTCTTCCGTTAACCTGTGGCATGACTGGCACTTTAGTTCATAAGTGCTTTTGCCAGTACTTACCATTGCCTGATCGAGAGGGGTAGCGAGTGTTATTTCTCCTTCTTTTAATTCCGTGCCATGCGTTTCAGGTTTGTCTTTGGTGAGTTCCTGCACATCAACAGGCTTCGGCTCTTTTTTGGCCCCTTCCCCGCAGGAGAGAAAAACGATTGTGCTGAAAAGGAGCATTAGCGCAAATAGTTTGGAGGTTTTCATGATTTTATTTTTAAGTGAAATGATTAAAAGACATCGGCATCTTTTATGACCCAAAAGTATTTGTGCCCAATTCTGCCGGTAATGACCATCATCAAAGCAAAAAATGATATTTGTCATCTTCTGAGCCTATTCAGCCAGATACTTTTGCCAAATCATGGTGTTTTCAAAATCATTCGGGTATGCCCTAAGGGGAGTTTTATATCTGGCATTGGTTGGAGATGAAAGGAAAAGGGTGCAGCTGAATGAGATTGCAGCAAAGTTAAAAGTGCCCAGGCATTTCTTGGGCAAAGTAATGAACAGGCTGGTGAAAGAGGGGGTGATCAATTCAATGAAAGGGCCTTTTGGCGGTTTCTATATAAACGAAAGCACCATGAAAACAGCATTGTTGAAATTGATGGGTATTACAGGAGAATTGGAACAGCCCAGTACCTGTGTTTTGCGATTGAGGAAATGTAATTCACAAAACCCATGTCCGTTGCATAAGCAGATTGAGTCGTTGAGGATACAATGGCAGACATTACTGGCTACGACGACTGTTGGGGACCTGTTAAAAAAAGATCAGCCTGACTTTATCCGGAGTATTGCTGTCATTTGAAACGGCACTACCGGCTGATCTAAATCATACATTTTTAAAGATAAGTATCTCTTATTTGTAAATAATATGTTCCTAAGGTCATTTGAAATCAACCGGAAATCGCTGGTTGCAGATATTGTTTTGCAGGATTACCGTACCGCTGATGTTTTTCGGCGGCATGGCATTGGCTACTGCTGTGGCGGCAAGTGGCCAATGGATATAGCCTGTGAAATGCGGGGTATTGATGCAGAGAAATTACAGGCCGAGCTGGAAGCTGCCACCCGCACTCTCCAAATTTCCACCCGCCTGGATTTTGCCAATTGGGATATTGAGTTTTTGCTGGATTATATCATCAATATCCATCACCGCTACCTGCGAACAACCCTGAAAGAAACAGAGCAGGTACTTCATGAGTTTACCGAAGAGCATATTAAAAAATTTCCCTATCTGGCAGAGCTGGAAAATAAGTTTGCGTTGCTGACCAAACAGTTATTACCAGCTGTTCAGCAGGAAGAGGAAGTTATTTTTCCATATATCCGGCAACTGGCACATGCACACAAGCACAAAGAGCCATATGCCGCTTTATTTATACGCACACTCCGGAAGCCGGTGGAAGCGGCCATGTTCAAGGGCCACGGAATTATTGTGAATATAATTTCATCTATCCGCAAACTTACGGATACCTACAACAGCCCGGAGAATGCATGTGTGAGCCACAAAGTAGTATTAGCAAAACTGAAAGAACTGGATAACGACCTGGCGCAGCATTTGTACCTGGAACAATCCGTTCTTTTTCCGAGAGCTATTGCCATAGAGAAAGAATTGCTGAATGAATAGATAACATATCCGGGGGATAGTTTACCGGGTGCTATTCATGCATGCACATTACCGGGATATGAGACTGAAAAACCAGTTGTTTGGTACTGCTTGGCTTAAATATCCCTTCCAGTAATTTATGTTTTTTAGGTATGGCGATTACCAGGTCAAGATTGTTGGTTTCGGCAAATTCATTAATGCCATCTTCTGTATCGGGGTTATTGATAAAATGATATTGCGGCTTTATATCTTCCAGTAATTGGTGGAGCAGGAAGGATTGTTCAGGTGTTTCCGGCCTGAAATGTTTTTCCTTATAGTCCACATTAATAATGTGCAACTCAGCATTAAATTCTTTTACTATTTCTTTGATAAACGTTACTGGTGTGGTTTCCTGTACTTCTTTGAAATCACAGGCAAAGCCTATTTTTTTAATTCCTTTTCCATATTCTTTACCAGGTGGTACGCAAATCACCGGCCATGTAAGATGGCGGATGGCAGTTAAAGCAGTGTTTCCAAAAAGTATTTTCTCTATGCCGCTGGTGCCTTTGGCACCCATCACCACAGCAAACGGCTGGATTTTTTTGCAAAGCCCTTCCAGTTCATCCACCGTATTTCCCATCCTTGCTTCTGTATATACTTTCAGTTTGCCTGAGGTAACATGAACAATCTCATCTTTTAGCTTCCCGAGCCTGGCTTCGCTTGATTTTTTGATTTCATCTACTGAAACCAGTACTACCGGCACATCTGCATAAGTAACGGGTATATTGTAAGCATTAAACAACAGCAAACTGGCATCAATGGCTTGTGCCATATCCGCAGCAAAATTTACTGCGTTAAGTGACACGGGGGAAAAATCGGTAGCGACAATGATTGTTTTCATATCCTTTTTTTCAGGTTTAAAAGTAGTACAGGCACTTGCCTTTTATTGTTATCAAGCATCAGGCCCGTTACTGATTTAGGTCAGGTCGGCTCATCCGTATACTGAATAAATTTGTTGGTAAAATAATTGTTATGAAAAAAAATATGGGAAATGCCGACCGTATCATCCGCATACTGGCTGCTGCAGCAATCGCTGTGCTGTACTTTACCGGTAACATTTCGGGAACCCTGGCATATGTACTGTTAGGCGTCGGGGCCATTTTTCTGCTTACCAGCTTGGTTGGATCCTGCCCGTTGTATTCAGTGTTTGGAA
>CAYHPA010000084.1:0-13200 GCA_964358155.1 uncultured Chitinophaga sp. | reverse complement strand
AAACTGATGGACCTGGCAGAGCAACAGGGCGTTGAAATTTTTTTCAACCACAGATGCAATACGATCGACTGGAGGAAAAATTCAATCTCTTTTGAACTCCCTGACTCACGACTCACGACTCACGACTCCGGACTTATTTTCGGTTCTGATGGTGCCTTCTCCGCCGCCCGTTTGCAACACCAGTTGCAGCATGATAAATTTGACTATCAGCAGTATTATATTGATTGCGGTTATAAAGAATTGACCATTCCACCCACTGCTTCCGGTGATTTTGCAATGGAAGTAAATGCTCTCCATATCTGGCCACGGAAAGATTATATGCTGATAGCATTGCCTAACCTGGACAGGACTTTTACCTGCACACTGTTCTTCCCGTTTGAAGGGGAGGCATCTTTTTCAAAACTTGATACAGAGGAGAAAGTAAAAGAATTCTTTCAGAAAACATTTCCGGATGCAGTGCCGCTGATGTCGGATTATGTAAACGAATTCTTCAATAATCCCACTTCTTCACTGGTAACGGTAAAATGTTTTCCGTGGATAAGAGAAGACAAGTTTGCCCTGATAGGCGATGCGGCCCATGCCATTGTTCCCTTCTTCGGGCAGGGAATGAATTGTGGTTTTGAGGATTGCCGGATACTGGATGAGTTGATTGACAGGTATGGTGATGACTGGAAAATGATTTTGAGTGAGTACCAGCTCTCCAGGAAACCGGATGCAGATGCCATTGCCGACCTGGCCATCAATAATTTTACAGAGATGCGGGATAAGACCGCTGACCCGAAGTTTTTATTGCAAAAGAAAATAGAAGCGCAATTACACGAAAGATACCCGGATAAATGGATACCGGCGTATAGCCAGGTCACTTTCAGCCCGCATATCCGTTATTCAGAAGCATTGCAAAGAGGGCAGAAGCAGGAGGCTATTATGCAGCAGGTGATGCAGCTCTCGGATATTCAAAAACTATGGGAAACCGGGGAGATTGAATATTGGATTATTTCTAAAATATAAATGGTTAATTGGGTAATTAGGTATTAGTTAATTAGGCTTTAAAAAAAAGTAGTCATTCATAGGACCTAATCACCAGTTAACCAATCAACCAATTAACTATGCACTCATGACCCGCCATCAACTCGTAGAACAAATATATAAAAAGCAATCCTATCTCTGCGTTGGTTTGGATACTGACATTACCAAAATTCCCAAACATCTTTTATCCGGTCCCGATCCTGTTTTTGCATTCAATAAGGCCATCATTGACGCTACCAAAGACTTATGTGTTAGTTATAAGATCAACACGGCTTTTTATGAAGCATTGGGAGCAGATGGGTGGAAGGCAATGGAAAAAACAGTGAATCATATCGGCGATGAGCATTTTAAGATCGCAGATGCCAAACGAGGAGATATCGGCAACACTTCTGACCAGTATGCCAAAGCATTTTTTGAAACCCTGCCTTTTGATGCTATAACCGTTGCACCGTATATGGGAGAGGACAGTGTAAAACCTTTTTTGCAGCACAAAGGCAAATGGGCGATTGTGCTGGGACTAACTTCTAATAAAGGGGCTGCCGATTTTGAATTACTGCATACCGGCGGGGAATTTTTCTATGAAAAAGTGATTGAAAAAGTCTGTGAATGGGGAAATGAAGACAACCTGATGTTTGTGATTGGCGCCACACAGGCCAATGAATTTACCAATATCAGAAAACTGGCACCTCGTCATTTCTATCTTGTTCCGGGTGTGGGCGCACAGGGCGGAAGCCTGAAGGAAATTTCTGAAAAGGCAATGATCAAAGATTGCGGTATTTTAGTAAATGCAAGCCGGGCTATTATTTATGCTTCGGATAAAGAAGATTTTGCTGAAAAAGCAGGGGCTATTGCAAAAGAATACCAAGAGGAAATGGCTATATATCTTGACAAGTAGCCTTCGCTGCCCTTTCTTACCTTTGCGCCAGTTAATAAATCTAAAATCGTTTTATGGCGGCCCGTACAGACAACTTTGTAAGTCCTGATTATTTTAATGTGGATGAATTGCTGACCGAAGAGCAAAAACTTATCCGTGAATCTGTCCGCAGTTATGTGAAGAAAGAAATTTCTCCCATTATAGAAGACTATGCTCAGCGGGCTGAATTTCCTGTACAAATTGTAAAACAGCTTGGAGACCTTGGTTGCTTTGGCCCAACTGTTCCAGTGGAGTATGGGGGCGGCGGCCTTGATTATATTTCTTACGGGTTAATGATGCAGGAATTAGAAAGGGGCGACAGTGGCGTCCGTTCCACCGCATCGGTGCAGGGTTCATTGGTCATGTTTCCCATTTATCAATACGGAAGTGAAGAGCAACGTAAAAAATTTTTACCAAAACTGGCCAGCGGAGAATGGCTGGGTTGTTTTGGATTAACGGAGCCCAATCACGGCAGTGATCCCAGCAGCATGTTAACTAACTACAAAGATGCAGGCGATCATGTGATATTGAACGGGGCAAAGATGTGGATCAGTAATGCACCTTTTTCGCAAGTAGCGGTAGTGTGGACAAAAAATGAAGTTGGTGAAATACATGGACTGATTGTGGAAAGAGGAATGGAAGGCTTTACTACGCCGACTACGCATGGCAAATGGAGCCTGCGGGCATCTGCCACCGGCGAACTGGTTTTTGATAATGTAAAAGTCCCGAAGGAAAATATTTTCCCCAATGTAAAAGGGTTGAAAGGTCCGTTGGGTTGTCTCACAAAAGCCCGCTATGGCATTGCCTGGGGCGCTATCGGCGCTGCTATGGATTGTTATGATACTGCGCTTCGTTACTCACAGGAAAGAGAACAGTTTGGCCGACCCATCGGCGGATTTCAGTTGCAGCAAAAGAAACTGGCGGAGATGGTTACGGAAATAACGAAAGCTCAGTTACTGAACTGGCGTCTCGGCACATTGATGAATGAAGGCAGGGCAACACCACAGCAGGTAAGTATGGCCAAACGAAATTCCTGTGAAGTGGCTACCAATATCTGCCGTGATGCGAGACAGATGCTTGGCGGCATGGGCATCACCGGTGAATATCCTGTTATGCGCCATATGATGAACTTGGAGAGTGTTATCACTTACGAAGGCACGCATGATATTCATTTGCTGATAACGGGGATGGATGTGACAGGGTTTAATGCGTTTAAGTAACCCCCTGTCCCCCTGAAGGGGAGACTTAGTTCGATTTGTCTTTCCGGATTTATAAATTCATGAAAGTAATTTGGAAAAAATAATTTTACTCTCTGCAAAACTGGGTTTCTCAATTCTCCCCTTTAGGGGCTAAGGAAAATTTGAACATTAAAACTATTACTGGGGGCATGAAAATCTTCCTAATCGGATTTATGGGAGTGGGAAAGACCCACTGGGGTCGCTTGCTGAGTCAAAAACTCAACCTTCCTTTTTTTGACCTGGACGAGCAGGTTACCGGGCATGTAGGAAAACCCATTGCAGAAATATTTGCTGCAGATGGTGAGGAGCATTTCCGGCAGATGGAGAAAGAAGTGCTGCATATTATCACCGAAAGTCATGAAAGCTTCATCATGGCATGTGGCGGTGGTTCACCCTGCTACTTTAATAATATTGATTACATGAATCAGGCTGGCACTACCGTGTGGATCAATACAGCGCTGGATACTTTGTTTGACCGGCTGGTAAAAGAAAAAGAGAAAAGACCATTGATAAAAGAACTTTCGGATGATCAGTTGAAGAATTTTATCTTCCGGAAATTTGCAGACCGGAAAATTTATTATGAGCAGGCGGCTTTGACGGTGGAGGAGGATCCCGTGGAACTGGATAATCTAATCGGAAAAATATTTCATGCTTAAAAAATTTGCCATAGCCGCCGCTATCTTTGGCGGACTTGGAGTTGCACTGGGCGCATTTGGGGCACATGGTCTCGAAAAAGTAACGAATGACGAAAAGATATTGCAGGGTTTTCGCACCGGTGTACAATACCAACTATATCATGCACTGGCATTATTGGCCGTAGCCATTCTTTATGACAAATTTTCTTTTAAAGCCATGAAATGGGCGGGCTATCTTTTCATTGCCGGGATAGTTTTATTCTCGGGGTCTTTGTATCTACTCACATTTCTGAAGATACAGGAAAGTAATGTGGTGAAATTTGCCGGACCTGTAACGCCACTTGGTGGGGTTTGCTTTATAGCAGGCTGGTTGTTTATGCTGGCAGCTGCAGTACAAAAAAAATAAATTGACTATCCGATGAGGCAACCATACATTTATTTTCACCACATAGAAACATAGGTTTCACATAGGTCTCTATGTGGTTCTCTCCTAATGTGTGCTATATGCCTATGTGGTTCCAGTATAAAGGTGCTAAATGCGGATAGTAAATAAATAAAATTAAACAGGAAGTTCCAGTGTAGTGACCGTGCCGTTCTTGTTCTCGATCTTAAAAGAACCGCCGATACTTTCCATCCGGTGTGCAATATTCTTTAATCCATTCCCAAACTGGCGCAGGTGCAGCATATCTATTCCTTTTCCATTGTCAGTAATGGTTATCACCAGCTTATGGTTAAAATGCATATCAATTGTTATCAGGTCTGCTTCTGAATGTTTCAAAGCATTGTTCAGCGTTTCTTTCACACATAAAAACGTATTTCGCCGTTTGTCTCCGCTGATCTCTGTTGCCGGTATATGATCCGGAGTATTCACTTTACACTGTATAGGTGTATTCTCAAAATATTCAAGGGAATAAGTCCGGATATAGTAAACAAGGTTGTCCAGCGTATCATTGCCGCTGTTCATACTCCAGATGATGGCATTCATTTTATTCAGCACATCATTGGCAGACTGGGATATTCTGTCAATTTCCACCGGGGTGTTTTCCTTCATCTTGTTGCGGGCAATTTCGCTCATCAGGCGGATAGCTGTCATGCCGGAACCTAACTCGTCATGCATATCGGCTGAAATACGTTCCCGTTCTTCCTGCTGGGCTTTGTACACTGCCAGTTCTTTTTCATACTGCTGCAGTTGGTTCTGCGCTTTGAGTGTTTCCCTTTCACGGGTTTGCAGGATGATGCTCCTCCGGTTTTTATAGTTTAATCCTGCAAGGAAAAACACCAGTTCCAGGAACAAGCCCATTTCATAATAAAAAAGTGAAGAATTGAAGATGCCGGGGAAATGTTTGAAAAGACCGGGAAGCATAACAGTTACCAGTGAAATGACTGAAAAAACAAACAGGCAGAGGTTGCCCCAGAATACATAGCGAAGCAGTTTGTCTTTCCAGTGGCGGGCGCTGTAAATGAGAAATATCACCGTGAGCACTAATAGCAGGAGTTTTGTAACATTCTCCACCAGGTTTTCCAGCGCAAAATTATTACTGAAGTAATGCAAACAGGAATAACCAAGCAGGGAGATCGTCAAAAGCCCTATGCTGACATTGTAAAGTTTATGAAGGAAGGGATGTTTAGTATGGGTTTCCAGGAAACGCTGCATGAACAGCATGTAGAAAATAATGCCCAGCGCCTGCAGGATGAAATCAAAATAGCTTTCAAGAAAAAAACTGGTGCTGCTGATGCGGTAGTCATATATGGCTTTGGTGAGCAGCATGCTGCCGAGGAAAAAAGCATAGCCGGAATAATACAGGAACTCCCGGTTGCCACCCTGGAAATAATTGGCGAGTGAAAACAGGATCATCATCAGCAACAGGCCGGAAAAAATATAAGTAAAAAAATTATCCTGGTTGTGGCCGGCCCGCATGTCCGATATAAAGGAGCGCAGGTATTGCGGATGTATGAGCCTTGGTTTGATGGAAACGATATGTGTTTTTACAAAATGAAGTTCAGCTACTACAGTTAATGTATCATGTGGCATGATAGTAATTAGCCGGAAACCGGCGCTGTCATCAATAGCAGGAAGTGACGGAGGTATTTTGATGAGGTGATTGCCCTGTACTTTGTACAGGCGTATACCCTGGAAGTAGAAGCCGGGGCAGAAATAAATGGAAGCAGTTGTATCGGCCGTATTACAGGCATTAAAGCGCAGCACAATTTTTTTGCTGATAATGGCAGGTGGTATTGCCCGCTTATGTTGCAGACCCGGAAAAAAAATCAGATTTGGATAAGCTGGTTCAAGAGATTCTTTTTTATCCAGGTACACACTGCTCACATAACCGTTGATGTTCTTCACAAGGTCAATACTGCTGATATCAATCCAACTGTTCACGAGGCTGTCCTGCGCCCTGCTAATTGGCGGAAGGCAGGCAAGTGCAGTAATAAAAAAGCAGATAAATAGTTTTAGCTTCTTCATGAAGGTGACTGTTTCCAAATGTAATACATCAGGCTTGCATTTAACAGTACAGCAGCTACCACTTTCCGGTAATATTTTGGCAACAAACTGATTATCTTTGCTGCCATGGCTACCCGGCTGAAAAAGAAAAACAAACCTGCGAAAAAAACCACCAAGACCCAATCCAAAGCCTTTGCACCCGAAAAGGAAGAAAAGATTGACTGGAAAGCCCTTGCCCGGGATGAGCGGACAGGAAAGATTGTTGGCGCTTTCTTTCTTCTTTTTGCCTTATTCCTGCTGGTATCTTTTATCTCTTATTTATTTACATGGAAAGAAGACCAGGCCCTTGCCAAACAGGGTTTGTCTGCCTTATTCAGTGGCGACAGGTCGGCTGCTAATTTACTCGGCAGGCTCGGCGCAGTCATTTCGCACTTTTTTATTTTCAATGCTTTTGGTATCGCCTCGTTCCTTATCTGCACTTTCTTTTTTGTAGTGGGGGTCAACCTGTTGTTCCGGCAAAAAGTTTTCTCCATCTGGAAGAATTTGAAATATGTCACCGTCGGATTATTAGTCCTTTCTGTTTCATTGGCCTTTGTATTTGCCAAAAGCAATTTTGCGTTTGGTGGCGGAGTGGGTGATATGATCAACCGTAAGTTGACCGGTGCATTGGGAACTATTGGTACTGCTGCGGTACTATTATTACTTGCTGCAGGTTATTTTATCTGGCAGTTCAACCCTTCATTTAATTTACCGGATAAAAAACCGCAACCAGTTTCAGATAATGCGGATGAACCAGGCGAAACTGCTGTTGTGCCGATGGCCACCGGCAAATCCGTCAATGACCTGTATGCTGACAAAGGAAATGATACGCAGCAGGGCAATACGCTGAAAACAGACAGCGGCCTTATCATCAATTTTCCGGATGAACAGCCGTTGCATGGCCCGATAGATATCGGGCTTAAAGTAGTGGAAAAAGACGAGCCGCTGCAGGAGCAAATAGAAAAAATACAAGAACAGCAACCTACCGTTGAAAAAGAAATTGTGAGTGAGATATTACACACTCATGAAGACGAAGATCCAATTGAAGAGATAATTTTCCCGGTTAAAACAAAGACGAATAAAAAGGATGAAGACCTGGAACTGGAAATAAAAGAAGTGCCGGAGAAAGTGGAGGAAGCAGAGCTGCCTGAAAACCTGCTGCCTTACGAACCTACCCTTGACCTCCGGGATTATAAATATCCTACGCTTGACCTGCTGGAAACACATGGCAGCGAAAAGATCATACAGGATGTAAATGAACTGGAGAATAACAAGAACCAGATCATCGCCACGCTTCGCAACTATGCTATCGAGATACAGAAGATCAGTGCTACAGTAGGCCCGACAGTTACACTCTATGAAATTGTGCCCGCCCCGGGGATCCGCATCTCCAAAATCAAAAACCTGGAAGATGATATTGCCCTCAGCCTGGCAGCGCTGGGCATCCGCATCATCGCGCCAATCCCCGGAAATGGAACCATCGGTATTGAAGTGCCGAATGTGAGAAAGACTGTGGTGAGCATGAAGACATTATTGGCCAGTGAAAAATTCCAGGTCAACAACTATAGCCTGCCCATTGCCATCGGCAAAAAAATTGACAATGATAATTTTATCGTTGACCTTGCCAGCATGCCGCACCTGTTGATGGCCGGAGCCACGGGGCAGGGTAAATCAGTAGGAGTAAATGCCATCCTTGTTTCATTGTTGTATAAAAAGCATCCATCGCAACTGAAACTGGTATTGATTGATCCCAAAAAAGTGGAGCTTAGTTTATACCGCCTTATTGAAAAACATTTTTTGGCCAAACTTCCCGGCGAGGACGAAGCCATCATTACCGACACCAAGAAAGTAGTGCATACATTGAATGCATTGTGTATTGAAATGGACAATCGGTATGACCTGTTGAAAGAAGCAGGCGCAAGGAATATTAAAGAATACAATGAAAAATTCATCAAGCGAAAACTAAACCCGCAAAAAGGCCACCAGTATCTTCCGTTCATCGTATTGGTGATAGATGAATTTGCCGACCTGATCATGACAGCCGGAAAAGAAATTGAAATGCCGATAGCGAGGTTAGCGCAGCTGGCCCGTGCAGTGGGTATCCACCTCATCATTGCCACCCAACGGCCTTCAGTCAATATCATAACCGGCACCATCAAAGCAAACTTTCCTTCACGCATTGCCTTCAAGGTTACTTCCAAAATTGATTCGAGAACAATTTTAGATGCCGGCGGCGCCGAACAACTGATCGGTAAAGGTGATATGCTGGTTTCGCATTTGGGGGAAATAACCCGGCTTCAATGCGCTTTTGTAGATACACCGGAGGTAGAGAAGATCGTTGAATTCATCGGCAGCCAACGGGGTTACCCGCAGGCCTTCCTGCTGCCGGAGTATATTGATGAAAAAGAACTGGAAGGAAAAGATTTTGATTTGTCTGAAAGGGATTCATTGTTTGCAGATGCTGCAAGACTGATCGTACAAAACCAGGTTGGTTCCACTTCATTATTACAAAGAAGGATGAAACTGGGCTATAACCGTGCCGGCCGGTTGATGGACCAACTGGAAGCCGCCGGCATAGTGGGCCCCAACCAGGGCAGCAAGGCAAGGGATGTACTCATCAAAACTGAAATGGAATTACAACAGCACCTTGATTTGCTCGGCTAATCCGTTAGCAGCTTGTTAAGAAAACCCCTTCTTACACAATGCAATACAACCGGGTATGATGATTGCCTGTCCTATTGCATTCTATGTAGTTTTAGCGAAGTAGTATCCGTTAATATCAATTATATTTGCCCGCTTGCCCGGATGTTTTCATTCAGGCGGCGTTCCAGACCACCACACACAAACCACAATGATGAAGAAAATTTATCTGTCCGCCATAGTATTTGCATGTGCTTTACTGGCTGCTGCACAAGTCAAAACAGACCCGGCTGCCAAGGCCATATTGGATGGGGTAAGCGCCAAGTTCAAGACATTCACCACAGTCCAGGCCACCTTTACCTACAAGGTGGAAAATGCTGCAGGAAAAGCGATGACCAATCTGTCAGGCACCATCAAAATGAAAGGCACCAAATACAGGATCAGTTTTAATGGCCAGGAAATATTCTGCAATGGCACTACGGTATGGAACTATGATAAAGCCGCCAATGAAGTCACCATCAGCAAGCTGGATGCTTCCGGTGGAATGATTACCCCTCAGAAACTGTTCACCAATTTTTACGACAAGGATTTTCTGTATATACTGAACGGTGAAAAGAAAGTGGGCAAAAAAACAATGCAGGAAATTGAAATGACGCCGGTAGATAAAGCCAAACCTTTTCATAAAGTGTATGTGCAGGTGGATAAGACCGCTAAAACACTTTACAGCACCAAAGTGCTGGAGAATGCCGGCAACCGCTATACCTATACCATCGGCACCATGACGACGAATAAACCACTTGCCGATAATCTTTTTGTGTTTGATAAAGCGAAATATCCGGGGGTGGAGGAGGTGGACCTGCGGTAGAACCCGGGCCGGTTTGCGGCAACTATTCCCTGAAATAATAAAGATGTTTTTTGATTGAATAAAACTTCGCCAGCCAGCTTGCGCAACCTCTTTGTTTTTCGTCAGTTACTTTTGCCCGTTATCTCAGCCCCATCTCGTATTGCCGCTTGAAGTATATCAATATTTATATCTTTTATAGTTTTCAACTTAATGCAATACCCGGTTACACTTGCTTTGCCAAGTATTTTCCCGTACGTTTTGGCTAAGTATGTTTTATCTTTTATGCCAAGGATGTATACAGATATTCCTGTTGTGTTGGCACTCAAACCAATTTGATAAAACTCCCGGGTTGTTCCATCAGCATACTTTATACTGTAATATCCATATCCTATGTTAGGGTTAGAAACAATTTTACCCTCGCCATTTTTACCATCCAGGAACCATAATTTGCATTTTGGCATTGCCTGCAGAATGCTGCGATGCAACGCTTGCATATCACTACGCTTTGGCTCAGGTTGGCTGGTAATATACTTTTTAATTTGTCCTTGTACGTTCATATAAGTATAAAATTACGGGTTGCCTGTCCTGGCTTTTCATCCCGATAGCTATCGGGACACATTTTAAAATTTTCATAGATTTTCTCCAGTTACAATTGTCCTTTATATTTTGGGGTCAAATTCCACTATCCATTCAATACCGTATTTGTCTCTGAAACAACCAAAATAGGAACCCCAGGGACTATCACCAATCGGCCCTTCTATTTGTCCTCCCACTGAAAGCCCGTTAAATAATCTGTTGGCTTCTTCTTTACTTTCTGCACTTATTACAATTTTACTCCTGTTCTCATTTTCGTTTGTTCTCCCCATAATTTCCGGAACATCATTGGCCATTAAAACGTTTGGACCAATAGGTAGAGCGATATGCATTATTTTATTTTCTTCCTTTTCAGCTACCGGAAATTCAGGACTAGCAAGGTCTTTGAAACGGATAATCTTCGCAAACTCTCCGCCAAATACTGATTTGTAAAAGGTAAATGCTTCTTCGGCATTTCCGTTGAAGTTGATGTGAGGATTGATAAGTGCCATAAATTTTATTTTTAATATTATTTAGTTCATTTAAGTTCTGAAAGTATTAACTTCTTTTGTTTAAATGTATTCTTCATTGCCTTTTCTCTTACTTTAGGGTCATCGCTGTTAATAAGGTCAAAATATTCAGTTGGTACAACTTGCCAGGATAATCCATATTTATCTTTACACCATCCACAAGAACCTTCTTCTCCACCGCTTGAGGTCAAAGCATCCCAATAATAATCTACTTCTGCCTGGTCTTTGCAATTAATAACAAACGAAACAGATTCATTAAACTTGAAGTATGGACCTGCAGCTAAAATACTAAATTCAATATCGCCAATTTCCATAACCGCTGTTTCAAAGTTATCTTGACCGCCTTGTTCTTTTGCTTCTGATGGATTCTTGTATTGGCGATATTCTTTCAGTTTACCATTTTTGAAAATTGAAAGGTAATAATCTACTACTGCTTTTGCATCTTTATCAACCCAAAGACAAGGTGTTATTTTTTGTCTGATCATATCCGGTTTTTTATTTAAAGTTTGATTGGAAGTTGTGTCATTTTTAGTGTTTTTATGAGAATTCTGTTGAGAATTTCCACAACCGATTATATTAGCTATCATTAATGCTGTCAATAAGCTAAGTACATATTTTTTCATTGCGTTATTTATTTAAAGCGGGTAATAAATTTTCTAATTCATTCAATGTCATTGTGAAGCCTTCTTTGAAACCCATTTCAATCATCTTCTCCAGGCGTTCAAGGGATTCATTATAAATAACTATACGCACTGTTGTCCCCCGATAGCTATCGGGGCCTTTTTCTTCGCTGAAATTCAGGTCCCATTCAGAACCCGGCAGTTCAGGATTTTCATTTTCGTCGGCAAAAGCATTCAAAAATTTAAAATTGGTTTTCGGGCTGATAGAACTGTACTGCTGAACGGACCAGCGTTCCTGTCCTTCGGGGCTTACCATAGCATAAAACCTTCTTCCGCCCGGTTCAAAATTCATAACTTTTGTTTTGGAGGCCCAGGGTTTAGGCGCCCACCATTGATCAAGAATTTCGGGTTTGGTAAAAGCATCCCATACCAGCGACAGCTCTGCATCAAATTCCCTTGTTATGAATACAGTTTTTGCTGCTTTGTCAACGGTAAAATCATTCCGATAGCTATCGGAGAGCAGATCATTATTCATTTTTTCTGTTTTTTAAAGATTGTAATAAAATTGGCAATTCGTTTAATGTCATAGTGAAACCTTCCTTGAAGCCCATTTGAATAATTTGCTCCAAGTCGGCAAGCGTTTTCTGTATTACTGTAATTTTAGCTGTTGTCGTCCCGTTCTGTTCACTGAAATTCAATTCCCATTGTGAAATTGGAAGAACTTGGTTTATGTTTTCGTCTTTGTCAGTAAATGACGAAAGCCAGCCTAAATCGGTTTTAGGGTCAATTAAAGTGAATTGCTGAACACCCCAATGCTCTTGTCCTTCGGGCCATACCATTGCGTAAAATCTGCGTCCGCCAACTTTGAAGTCCATAATTTTTGTTTTGGATTGCAACGGTTTTGGTGCCCACCATTGGTCAAGAATTTCTGCTTTGGTAAATGCATCCCATACCAGCGAAAGGTCTGCATCAAATTCCCGGGTTATGAATACCGATTTTGCTTCCTTATCAACAGTAAAATCATTCCGATAGCTATCGGAAAGCAAATTGGTTGTCATTTTTTTTTGTTTTATCCGCCAGAGCTTTAGCGCAGGCGGGATTTTTTCATTGTTGATAATACTTTGTCAAGTTGATTGAATTGAGTCTCCCAAATTTTACGGAATTGCTCAAGCCATTTATCTATTTCTTTCATTTTTTCAATTTCAAGTGAATAATAAATTTCCCTGCCTTGTTGTTGCTGTTTTACCAGTTCGCATTCTGTAAGTATGCGAAGGTGTTTAGAAACAGATTGCCGGGTAGTGTGGAAGTTGTCGGCAATGGCGTTCGGTGTCATTGCCTGCAAGGCAAGCAGGGTTATAATGGCCCGCCTTGTCGGGTCGGCTATTGCCTGAAAAATGTCCCGTCTCATATTGTTCAGATTTTTAGTTGAGAAACTGATCGGTTGCAAATATATGTGCAACTATTCGGTTTCGCAAATTTATTTTTCAGATTGATGAAAGTCAGTTGGAATTGTTGGCGTGGGGGCTTAAAAAAAGATAGGGATTTCCTATAGTTTCTCCTGTTGGTCTCTTGCCTGCTCTGCAAAGCTCCACGCAAGACACAACAGCGGCGTGCTGCTTTTGCGGAACACCAACAAAGGCTAACGTTCGGGGCTTGGCGTTGTTGGGATATTTGCAAAACGTCAGCCGGAACTGAA
>CAYHPA010000083.1:0-13315 GCA_964358155.1 uncultured Chitinophaga sp. | reverse complement strand
AAAAAATGAAAGATATAATTGTGAAGATGGGTCTCATAAAATAACGCACAACGTTTGTATTGTCGAATATACGAACCTTTGCTTTTTCAGTTAGTTCAATATTGTTGGTCTCGTTTCCAACTTGTTAGGTATGTTTATGCAAGATTTCAAACCAGTTAATGGAGTTTCGACAATACAGCCAGCCAGTTGTTTGCACGGTATTCCCCGATAGTGCTTTTGCAGATCGGACTCAACCAAGAAAAGCGTTCAGGAACCTACTTATCTTCCTTCAGGTCAGTAATGCGCCAATCATTATATTTTATCGGCTGGCCGTCCAGGTCCATTCCGTCCAGTGTTTTGTAAACGACTTGTACGGTAAATGCCTTTCCCTGCATTTTCGGATTTGTTTTATAGCCCCATCCTGAATTTTTATCTTCCAGCACAATGGTAATGCCGTTCAGTTTATTTTCTTCCGGGTGGCCAAAATCCCATTCCTGGCCTGTTGCGGTTTCTTTAAAAATGGTATGGGCATAGTCACCTTCGTCATAACTGCTAAAGGTCATCTTCATGGTCTTTGTTTCTCCCAATGTTCCTTTTGTTTCAACGCCGGGTTTGGCGCTGATGGAATCCTGAACAGGTGGTGGCATAACGACAGTATCTTTTGTTGGTTCTTCTTTTTCTTTTTTACCAGAGTTATTGCAGGAAACAGCAAGTGTTGCAATGAAGAGAATGAAAATGAATTGGCGCATGGTTGTTTTATTTGGTTCTAAGATAGTTTTTTTGTCCTGAACGGAGTTTATATCAGGTACAAAAAAAAGACCCCGGCTTGGCGGCCGGGGTGACATTTTGTTCAATATGTTGCTTATGCTATTGTGATCTCATTATCCAAATAAACATCCTGTATCGCATTCAAAATGCCGACACCTTCTTTCATCGGACGCTGGAATGCTTTACGACCAGAGATAAGTCCCATACCGCCGGCTCTTTTATTTACCACTGCAGTTGTTACCGCTTCTGCCATATCACTTGCTCCTGATGATGCACCACCACTATTGATAAGACCGGCACGGCCCATATAACAATTGGCTACCTGGTAGCGGCAAAGATCGATCGGGTGGTCGGTGGTCAGTTCATCATAAATGCGTTTATCATTTTTGCCGTAGGCAGATTCTTTAGTGTTCAGCGCCAGGTAGCCTCCGTTGTTCTCCGGTAATTTTTGTTTGATGATATCGGCTTCAATCGTTACACCAAGATGATTGGCTTGTCCTGTCAAGTCAGCAGACACATGATAGTCTTTTTCCTTTGTTTTGAAAGCCGGATTGCGGAGATAGCACCAGAGAATGGTAGCCATACCCAGTTCATGCGCCATTTCAAATGCTTTGCTCACTTCCTGTATCTGTCTTGCAGATTCATCACTACCAAAATAGATAGTAGCGCCAACAGCAGCAGCGCCAAGGTTCCAGCTTTGTTTGATGGAAGCAAACATGATCTGGTCAAACTTATTGGGATAGGTTAGAAACTCGTTGTGGTTCACTTTTACAATAAAAGGGATTTTGTGTGCATACTTGCGGGCAAGAAATCCAAGTCCTCCATAGGTAGTGGCTACCGCATTACAGCCGCCTTCAATGGCGAGTTCAATGATATTCTGCGGATCAAAATAGATGGGATTTTTTGCAAAGGATGCACCACCACTATGCTCGATTCCCTGGTCAACGGGAAGAATGGATAAATAACCTGTTCCCGCCAGGCGGCCTGTATTATACATGCCCTGCAGGTTGCGCAGTACCTGCGGATTGCGGTCGCTGCTGCTCCAGATGCGGTCAATGAAATCAGCACCTGGCAGGTGGAGCATATCTTTTGAAATGGTTTTGGACTGGTGGTTGAGCAGGTAGTCGGCTTTGTCGCCTAATAATTCAACTATCTTTTTATTCGCCATGTTGGATTGGTTTTTTGAGGGGGCAAAGATAAGGTTTTGAGTCCTTAGTCATTAGTCGGGAGTCAGGAGCGGGAATCTGTTGACGGCAAATAGAACTGTGCAGCGATTTGCAATAAATTGCTGAATAATGAAATAATAAAAAAAGGATAAAAATTTGAAGAGATTGCTTCGGCTTGCGTCGCTAGTGTTGTGAGGTTCACCGCGCCTCCTGCTAAACAAGTTTAGCAGGAGGGGTTCCGGACTTTGAATTCTTTTCTAAGGATTTGGACACGGTGATACCAGGGGTTTGGTCTTCAAGGAACTTGGATGGTTTTTTCAAACTGGACGTTGGACTTTGGTTTGGATTTTCTAAGGATTTGGTCTTGGTTTTTCTAGGATTTGGTTTTGGTTTTTTCTGTTGGATATTGGACTAATGTGAAACAAAAATAATAGCCGCATCATCCCTCTGCAAGAGCAAAACTGCCTGACTTTTTATAGTAAACTGCCTACTTTGTTTTACTGCATAAAGCAGGTAAAAACCGTAATTATACGATGGTAAGAAATAAGAAAGAATTTCCGGCTTTGGTTTTC
Source organism: uncultured Chitinophaga sp. (assembly GCA_964358155.1). GTDB lineage: Bacteria > Bacteroidota > Bacteroidia > Chitinophagales > Chitinophagaceae > JJ008. Next base: position 10,830 of record CAYHPA010000083.1, on the reverse strand, counting down.
AGTGATTTAGAATCGGCTAATTCTATTTGCCCAAAGACTGGATAACATCATATTTGGTGATGATGTGGTAACTCCCCGCTTCATCTTTCGCCAGTACAGCGCCATTTTCTTTATTAATAAGGTGACTGAGCTTTTCTACCGGGGTATCGTAAGCCACAACGGGGAATGCAGGTTCCAATACTTCCTGCACAGTGGCATGTTTTATATCGGGATTGTCAAATACTTTCTGAAACAGACCGCCTTCGCTGATGGCGCCGACAGGCCCGCTGCCATTCATGACAGGAAGATGTTCGATATCATATTTCTTCATGAGTGCAACAGCTTCGGAAACAGTTTGAGAGGGTTCAATGGTAATTAATTTCTGCGTTCCTCTTGCACTTACCACATCACGGAATGTTTTTACATCCAGAAAACCCCGTTCAATCATCCATTGGTCGTTGTAAATCTTACCGACATAGCGGCTGCCATGGTCGTGAAAGATGCAGACAACAAGGTCATCTTTTTTCAAACGGCTTTTCAATTGCATCAATCCCTGTATGCAACTGCCGGCGCTATAGCCGCAAAAGATGCCTTCTTCTTTCGCCAATTTCCTTGCCATCACCGCTCCATCCTTATCTGTCACCTGTTCAAAATAATCAATCACACTCATATCATAATTCTTCGGCACAAAGTCTTCGCCGAAACCTTCGCTGATATAAGGATGCACTTCGTTCATATCTATTTCACCGGTACGGAAATATTTGGTGAGCAAAGAACCATATACGTCAATCGCCCATACCTGAATATTGGGATTTTGTTCTTTCAGGTATTTGGCTGTGCCAACAATAGTGCCTCCTGTACCTGCAGTACAAACGAGGTGAGTGATCTTTCCATCTGTTTGTTTCCATATCTCCGGGCCGGTACTTTCATAATGCGCTAAACGGTTGGCCAGGTTATCATACTGGTTCATGTGGTAGGAGTTGGGCACCTCTTTGGCCAACCTTGCTGCTACACTATAATAACTTCTTGGGTCTTCCGGTAATACATTGGTTGGGCAAACGATCACTTCTGCGCCCACTGCTTTTAAAATATCTGCTTTTTCTTTGGATTGTTTATCAGTGGTAACGAAAATGCATTTGTAACCTTTTACTACGGCTGCCAGCGCCAGGCCCATTCCAGTGTTGCCGCTTGTGCCTTCAATGATGGTGCCGCCGGGTTTCAATTTGCCTTCCTGCTCGGCTACTTCCACCATCTTTAGTGCCATCCGGTCTTTAATGGAATTGCCGGGATTAAAATAATCCACTTTGGCCAGTACAGTGCAGGGGAGGTCTTTGGTAATTTTATTGAGCCGGATAAGCGGCGTATTGCCGATCGTTTCTAAAATATTATTCTTGATATCCATAGCAAGCTTTGTTGCGGCAAAAGTACGTTTTTGGTATGAGCCATAAAAAACCCTTCTGTTCCTTCGGCTATGCTCAGGACAGAAAGGTTTACCGGACTGGTGACGTTAATGTCAACAGGTTCTTTTATTATCTTTCTCCCTCTCCATTTATTGAGAGGGCAGGAGTGAGGTAAGGTCAGGCTTTTCTGAATTCTTTCCTTTTATTGGTTAAATAATTATCCAGCAAAAACAATCCCAGCACCACATTGATCATCATAAACACATTTACCCAGGTATTGCTGAAGAACCTGCTTAAATCAAACCCGCTGATTTTTTTAGATAAATCGGAAGGCTCGCCTTCGTTGAGATTCATTTGTGCGAAACCATAGATAAGAAACCCGGCAAGCAGGGCAATGAAGAAAAAGCCAATGCCCCAGATTATTTTTTTATTGATATAGGATTTAGTGGCAGGCGCTACATGCAACCTTGCTATTTCTTCCATCACATTCTTACTAAACCGCATAGATGGTGCCTCCAGTTCTGAGGATTTCAGAAGTTCATTCACTTCTAAAAGCTCATGGTATTTTGTTTTCCATGCCGCATCTGTTTCCAGCAATTTTTCAATCACTGTTTTTTCATCGGTGGAAATGCTTCCATCAATGAAATTCCAGAGTCTTTCTTCCATGCCGGTATTCCCTGAAGGGGAGTTGTTGAATTCTTTGTTCATACAATCTGTTTTAAAATTAATTCAGATCTTTTACTTCTTGCGCAAAATAAGTTTGCATTTTATCTTTTAATCTCGTTCTTGCCCGGTGCAGCCTCACTTTGGCTGCATTCGTTTCTACTCCCAATATCATCGCAATTTCATCCAGTGTCTGTTCTGCTTTGTAGAACAAGGTTATTATCTCCGCATCATCCGGGCCCAGCATGGCAATAGCATTTGTCACCATTGCCTGTCTTGATTTTTGTTCCACCATATCTGCCCTCATGCCTGAATCTTTGCTATCTGCCATTTCAAATACATTTTCATTGTCCAATGAATGAATGTCAAGTTTCTTCTTTCTCAAAAAAGTAATGGCGGTGGTATTGACGATAGTGTACAACCAGGTACTGAACTTGGATGCACCCCGGAAGTCTGCGAGATATTTATACGCCTTGATAAATGAGTCCTGCGCCACTTCTTCGGCATCCTCCCTGTTTTTAATCATTCTTGATGCTAATGTGAATACATAGTTTTGGTAACGGTTCACCAAACCGGCATAGGCCTGTTGGTTACCATTTAGCACCTGGCTAATGATTTCATTATCACTCAGTCCGGTTGACATTCTGATAAGTAAGACTACATGATAATCAGATAGGTTACAGTACAAGTTCGGGAAATTTGGGAGAAGTCTGTAGTCGTTATTCATTAGTCGGGAGGCAGAGCCCTGCCTGTAACCATATTACAAGGGTTGTAGTCATAGTTACAAGAAAGTTTTGAAGGGCTGTAACCTGGTTGAAAGACCTGTAGTCTTAGAACAAAACCCGCCGTCGCTGAAGCTATGGCGGATAAACGAAACGACTAATTAAAACAATAAAACCGATTTTATGCAAGGAGCCGAAGCTTTAGTACCGATTACCATGTTTGCCGGAGGATTTGCCATGATATTTGGCATTGTATATCTGAAGACCCGTCAAAACCTGGCCATGATAGAGAAAGGAATGAACCCGAAAGAGTTCGCCAACCGGCCTGCTCCATATAAAAATCTGAAATGGGCGTTGTTGCTTATTGGTGCAGGTATCGGGTTGTTTGCCGCTTACCTGCTGGATAACTATGTGCTGTTCAAAAACACAATCAACACTCATGGTCATGATGGGAATGAGGCCATCTATTTCTCCCTGATAGCTATCGGCGGCGGCCTGGGCCTGTTTGGTTCTTACCGCATGGAAAAAAAATGGTGGGAAGAAAATAAGGGAAAAGAATAACTGACTACACTACACACTTTATCCGGAAGCAATCTCTTAAAGGGGATTGCTTTTTTATTGCCGGATCTTCTCCCAAGCTTTTTTTATAACAATATCGGTTGTATTCAATACTTCAAGATAGCCGGCCCTTCTCCATTTGAAGCGGGCAAGCAAGGCTTTCAATTGCTGCTGGATCAGATCCTTTTCTTTTCCTGCGGTCAGGTTAGGAGCCAATACCCCTTTTTTTATAAATTCATCCCAGAGATCAGCTGAATTAAAGCCTTTTGTATAATCCGAAGCAGAATGATACTGCTCCAGTTGTTTTTTGTGCCGCAGATAATAATTGTAAACAAAACTGCGTAAGGGTTCTCCTGCTATCAGGTTGTTAAGCTGTTGTTCATAGAGTGCCGTATCAATCGGAACAAAAATATTGGGCATGATGCCACCACCACCGTACACTGTGTCTTTGCAAACTGTCAGGTACGGTTTTCCGTTGTGAAATTTATTGGAATCTGCAAAAAGCAATTCTCCGTTGGAATGGCGTTCCCACAATTCATCCATATAAACTTTTTTCCCTTTTTCATACGAACGTTGAATGCTGCGTCCGAGCGGTGTGTAGTACCTGGCAATTGTAAGCCGGATAGCAGAGCCATCATTAAGCGGGTATTGATCCTGCACCAATCCTTTGCCAAAACTGCGACGGCCAATAATGGTTGCCCTGCACCAGTCCTGCAATGCACCTGCCAGCGCTTCGCTGGCGCTGGCAGAAAGTTCATCTACCAGCAACACCAATTTGCCTGTTTCAAAGATGCCCGGTCTTTTGCAGCGGTATTCTTTTTTCTTACTGTTGACACCTTCGGTATATACCACTAATTTATCTCCCTCTAAAAATTCATCCGCCATATCCACCGCTTCATTCATAAAACCGCCGCCATTTTCCCGCAGATCAAAAATGAGGTTTTGCAGTCCTTCTTTTTTCAGCCTTTCCATGGCTTCCATGAATTCTTCGTAGCTGTTTTCAGAAAATTTACTCAGCCGGATATAGCCCGTTGCTTTATCCATCATATAAGCAGCATCAATGGAAGAGACGGGAATGGTGCTACGGGTTACTGTTATGGTTTGAGGTTTTCCATCCCGCAGCAATTGCAAAACGGCTTTTGAACCTTTTGAACCTTTTGAACCCCTGATCCTGTCCCTGATTTCATCTGTGCTTAACAGCTTGCCGGTAAGCAGTGAGTCATTTACTTTTAATATCTTATCGCCAATCTTTAATCCTGCCTTATCGCCCGGTCCGTCAGCAATCACATATATAATATTGATCGTATCGTAAAAAACATTGAACTCAACGCCGATTCCGTCAAACCTGCCTTCCAGGTCTTCATTGGCTTCTTTCAGGTCAGCAGGAGGAAGATAAACGGAGTGAGGATCCAGTTCATTGATCATTTGCTCAATGGCCATTCCCTGAAGGGAGTCAATGGCCACTGAGTCAACATACTTCAGCCGGATGATATCCAGGGCCTGCCGAAGGCTGTTACGGTTATTGGATGAAAAAAAATCTTTGCCCCCATGTTTGTCGCCCAGTTTGTATCCCAGCAGCATTCCAACAATCAGCACCAACGCAAAGATCAAAGGGAGCCAAACCTGCAATTTTTTATTACCCATCATAATTCTTTATTCAGTAATTTGACGCAAAATACTGGATTTGAGCCGAACAGATAAAACAGTCCTGTAATTCAACAATTCTTTATGCCGGTTGTAAAACTGATTGCTGATAGCGGCGCTACCAAGGCCGAATGGTGTTTGCTGAAAGATGGCAAAAAGAAAACAATTTTCACACAGGGCATCAGTCCCTATTTCCTCGATACAGAACAGATAACAGATTTATTGCTGAATGAATTAAAACCCCGGCTGAAAAATGTGCATATAGACGAAGTGTTTTATTATGGAACGGGCTGTGCCAACCCGGTCAATGCCCGATCGGTGAAGAAAGCAGTAAGCAAAGTGTTTCCCGGAGCAAAAGTGGATGTGAACCATGACCTGATGGCCGCTGCAAGGGCCTTATGCGGCAAAGAAAAAGGCATCGCCTGTATTTTGGGCACAGGTTCCAACTCCTGTTATTACGACGGTAAAAAAATTGTTAAGAACAGCCCGGGGCTTGGGTATGTTTTAGGAGATGAGGGAAGCGGGGCTTACCTCGGCAAAAAAGTAATTCAGTATTACCTCTATGGAACTTTTGATGATGAACTGCGTGGCAGATTTGATGTGACCTACACCACTACTACTACCGAAATACTGGAGAACGTTTACAAGAAGCCAATGCCCAACCGCTACCTTGCCGGTTTTTGCAAGTTCCTTGCCGATAATCGTGGCCATTATATGATTGAAAACATCATTGAAGACGGATTGAATGATTTTTTCTTTAACCATCTTTGTAAGTACAGGGAGACATGGACATTGCCGGTAAGTTTTGCCGGAAGTGTTGCATTTGGTTTTAAGGATGTCTTACAGCAACTTTGTAACAGTTACGAATTTGAGATGGGAAAGGTGATGAAAAACCCGATGGAAGGATTGGTGGCTTATCACAGCTAAAGAAAGCTCGCATGGCGTTTAAAAAAATTACAGAACAACCGAGCCATTACCGTGAACTGGAAAAAATGCCGGTAAGGGAGTTGCTGGTTAATATAAATCATGAAGATGCCACCGTATCTGCAGCTGTGGCAAAGGCCATTCCACAGATTGTAAAACTTGTAGAGGCGTCGGCTGATAAAATGCTGATGGGAGGAAGGATGTTTTATATCGGAGCGGGCACCAGCGGCAGGTTAGGAATCATAGATGCCAGCGAGTGTCCCCCTACTTATGGAGTGCCATATGGACTGGTGATAGGTATCATTGCCGGAGGCGAAAAAGCCATCACTACTGCTGTAGAATTTGCCGAAGACGATAAAGAACAGGGCTGGAAAGACCTGCTTGAGTATAATGTAAGCGATAAAGACGTGGTGATTGGTATTGCAGCCAGCGGAACCACACCTTATGTTATAGGGGCTTTAGAAGAATGCCGGAAAAGGGGCATTATAACCGGGAGTATTTCCTGCAATCCTGAATCTCCGGTAAGCGCTGCTGCCGATTTCCCGATAGAAGTGGTGGTGGGACCTGAATTTGTTACCGGCAGCACCAGAATGAAAAGTGGCACAGCTCAGAAATTAGTACTGAATATGATTTCCACCACGGTAATGATACAATTGGGCAGGGTGGAGGACAATAAAATGGTAAACATGCAGCTAACCAATGATAAACTGGTGGACCGGGGTACCAAGATGCTGATGGAACGGGTGAAGATGAATGATTATGAAAAAGCCAGGGAGCTTTTGCTAAAATACGGCAGCGTAAAAAAAGCTGCGGAATTTTATTTACAATAATTTCTGAATTTTTATATGCTTATCGCAGAATCGCAGCTTTATCTTTGCAGTGCAGCGATTGTTTATGCAAGATTTAGAACCATTTTATAACTGGCGGCATATCTATATCAGTGAGGAAGACCAGCGGTCGCCTTTTTTCGGAAGAACCTACTCTGAGTTTGAATTCTCCCAAACAGTTTATAATTATTATATCCACCCCCAGTGGGATGATTTTGGCAGCAGGACACTATACCTGAAGGTGTTGCTGGCCGATTATGAAGAAAAATATGCTGTAATTGAGCTTATCGGCGAGTGGAACGATGCCATTGAGAACGACATCATGGAACTGAAAAGGGAAGTGCTGGAAAAGTTTATGTATGAGGGTATTCATAAATTCATCCTGATAGGAGAAAATGTGCTGAATTATCACAGTGATGGCAAAGACTATTACGAAGAATTATACGAAGAAGTGACCGAAAACAATGGTTGGGCGGTTTGTTTAAATATGCCCGAGCAAACCCAATATGATTTTAAGCATGCCCATCTGAACCGCTATGTAGAACTGATGGAACTGGATAACTGGAGAACGTATAAGCCGTTTCACCTGTTTAAAAAGATAGACGCTGAATTAATGGCGAGACTGGGCTTTTAGGGCTTCAATTATTAATTATAATTATTGATTAATAATTACCAACTCGGTAGTATTTTTGCATAAATCACATTCCTCTCTAAGAATAATGCTTATGAAATGGTCTGAAATGTTCACTTCTTCGGTAGGCAAAAAGTGGGTGATGGCTTTGACGGGTTTATTTCTTATTATTTTTTTGGTGGTGCATGTCAGTGTCAATGCCTTAATCTGGGCAAATGATGGCGGTGTGATGTTTGGCGACGCTGCTCATTTTATGGGCTCCATGGTGGTTATCCGCATTATTGAAATTGGCTTGATGGCAGGGTTCCTGTTGCATATCGTACAAGGATTAATACTGGAGTTTCAAAACCGCAGCAAAAGAAAAAAGGGTTATGCTGTGGCGATGGGTAATAAAGGAAGCAGGTGGTACAGCCGCAGCATGGGATTGCTTGGCACACTGATTTTAATTTTCCTGGTCATACATCTTTCACATTTTTGGGTGCCCAACAGGAGCAACCAGGGCTGGCTATTGGGTGAAGAGATAAACCTGTATGAAAGGATGAGAGCTGCTTTCCAGGAAGAATGGATCGTCATTGTATATGTATTGGGGTGTATTTCGCTGGCCTGGCACCTGGTGCATGGTTTTCAAAGCGCTTTCAGAACATTGGGAGTAAGCAATAAGAAGTATTTGAATTTGCTGAATACGGTTGGCATTGGCTTTTCCATTATAGTACCATTAGCTTTTGCATTGATGCCGGTGAGTTTTTATTTTGGGTGGCTCTGTTAGCTGTCAGTCTTGAGTCATGAGTCGTGACTTAGATGTTGCGGGTTGAAGAGTCCGTATAGCCCCGTAGGGGCGGCAGATCAGTAGCCCGGATTTCAATCCGGGGGATATGAATAGAAATTGTAATTGAGCCCCGTAGGGGCGGCATATTTTGATTAGCAGAGTTGATGCAGCATAAGAGTGCGGCACAACAGACGATAATCAGGGAATTGGAGCTGGGAACATAAAATAGTTTAACCCTCAGGCCGCTTGCAGCGTTCCGGGGGACAAATAATAAAGGTTATGCTTGATTCAAAAATTCCTTTCGGGCCGTTAGACGATAAATGGACAGATTATAAAGGCCATTGCAAACTGGTGAACCCCGCCAATAAAAGAAAGCTGGAAATAATTATTGTTGGAACAGGTTTGGCTGGTGCATCAGCAGCAGCATCGTTGGGGGAACTGGGTTATAAAGTAAAAGCATTTTGTTTCCAGGATTCTCCGCGCCGGGCGCATAGCATCGCTGCGCAGGGCGGCATCAATGCTGCCAAGAACTATCAGAATGACGGCGACTCGGTTTTCCGTTTATTTTATGATACAGTGAAGGGAGGTGACTATCGTGCAAGAGAGGCCAATGTTCACCGGTTGGCTGAAGTAAGTGTAAATATCATTGACCAATGCGTGGCGCAGGGTGTACCGTTCGCAAGAGAGTATGGCGGTTTGCTCAATAACCGTTCATTTGGCGGCACACAGGTAAAAAGAACTTTTTATGCAGCGGGACAAACCGGTCAGCAGTTATTGATCGGCGCTTACCAGGCACTGGAAAGACAGGTGGCGTTGGGCAATGTACAAATGTATAGTCGTCATGAGATGCTGGACGTAGTAATGATTGATGGAAAGGCGAGAGGAATTATCTGTCGCAATTTGGTGAATGGTGAACTGGAAAGACATTTTGGTCATGCCGTGTTATTATGTACTGGTGGTTATGGAAACGTATTTTATCTTTCTACGAATGCTATGGGCAGCAATGTGACGGCAATATGGAAGGCGCATAAGAAAGGGGCCATGTTTGGAAATCCTTGTTTTACGCAAATTCATCCCACTTGTATTCCTGTCAGTGGCGATCATCAGAGCAAACTGACATTGATGTCTGAGTCATTGAGAAATGACGGACGCATCTGGGTGCCCAAACAAAAAGGAGATACCCGTAAAGCAAATGATATTCCTGAAGAAGAAAGGGATTATTACCTGGAAAGACGTTATCCGGCATTTGGCAATCTCGTTCCGAGAGATGTGGCATCAAGGGCTGCGAAAGAAAGATGTGATGCAGGATATGGAGTAGGAACCACCAAGCAGGCTGTTTATCTTGATTTCAAATACAATCTCATTAACAAGTACGGTAAAACAGAAGCAGGTAAATTAGGAATTGAAAATCCTGATACCGAAACATTGATCCGTCTTGGTAAAGAAGTGGTGAAGGAGGAGTACGGCAACCTGTTTGACATGTATGAAAAAATAACAGGCGAAAACCCGTATGAAGTGCCGATGAGGATTTATCCTGCTGTGCACTATACCATGGGCGGCCTTTGGGTGGATTATGAGTTGATGACGAATGTGAAAGGTCTGTATTGCCTCGGCGAAGCTAATTTCAGCGATCACGGAGCCAATCGTCTCGGCGCTTCTGCACTGATGCAGGGACTGGCGGATGGATATTTTGTGATTCCTTATACTATTGGTAATTATCTCGCCGATGAAATTGCTGTGAAACCTATCCCTACTTCGCATGAAGCATTTGAGCAAACTGAGAAAGCTGTGGCTGGCCGTATCAATACATTGATGAATATTAAAGGAAAGCAAACGGTGGAAAGTTTTCATAAACGGCTTGGAAAAATAATGTGGGAGAAATGCGGCATGGCCCGCAATGCGAAGAATTTGCAGGAAGCTATAACGGAGATACAGCAATTGAAAAAAGAATTCTGGTCTGATGTAAGGATACCGGGAGCGGTCAACGAAATGAACCCGGAGTTAGACAAGGCCGGCCGTGTGGCCGATTTTATTGAGCTGGGAGAACTGATGTGCAAAGATGCTTTGAACAGGAATGAAAGTTGTGGGGGTCATTTCCGGGAAGAAAGCCAGACCGAAGAAGGTGAAGCAAAGAGAAATGACAATGAGTATGCATATGTAGCAGCATGGGAGTTCAAGGGAGAAAGCAACCTGCCTGCCGGTCAGGCAAGTTGGGAATTACATAAGGAGGTGCTGACGTTTGAAGTGGCAAAGCCGACGCAGCGTAGCTATAAATAAAATTCTTAACGAACTACATCATTATATGGAACATTACATGATGAACCTTACATTGAAAGTCTGGAAGCAGAAGAATGCAGATGACAGGGGAGGATTTGAAACCTACCCGGTAAAGAATATTTCCTCCGAAATGTCTTTTCTTGAAATGTTTGATGTACTCAATGAAGAACTGATCCGTGACGGCAAAGAACCTATCGCATTTGACCATGATTGCCGCGAAGGTATCTGCGGTGCCTGCTCCATGTATATCAATGGCCGTCCGCATGGCCCCTGGCATGCCAACACTACCTGCCAGTTGCACATGAGGGCCTATAAAGATGGAGATACAATTGTGGTTGAACCCTGGAGGGCCAATGCATTTCCGGTTATTAAGGATTTAGTAGTGGATAGAACCGCTTTTGACCGCATTATCGGGGCCGGAGGCTATATTTCAGTCAAT
>CAYHPA010000082.1:0-13459 GCA_964358155.1 uncultured Chitinophaga sp. | reverse complement strand
CCGAAGGATGCAATCCATCACCCGCCAGCAATGAATTATCAGTGGCGGCTTCTCTTGTCCAGGCAGTGATATCAATATAATGGACATGATACTGGCCGGCAATCAGTCTGTTGGCCGCATTGTATGCATCAATTTCTCTTGCGATCTGCTCCCTGTCACGGCCGTCAGCAAAAGGGGTAACACCCCAGTCCGGAATTGATAAAACGATAACACGATCGGCCCGGTTGCCTGCGAAGCGGATGGCTTTTTTGAGTAATTCTTCAAATTCAGGCTTGTAACTTTCTGCAGACTGGCCACGGTATTGATTATTTACTCCGATTAATAAGGAAACAAAGTCGTAAGAATATGATAAGGGCTTCTCACTGTTTGATGTGATCATGCCCGCTTCCAATTCATCAGTTGTCCAGCCCGTTCTGGCAATAATACGTTCAAGCGTAAAATCATGCCCGCCGGTTCTCATCATTTTAGCAGTCTGATTGGGAAAATTATCATGTACAGCGACCATTTCACCAATCGTATAGGAATCACCTAAAGCGAGATAAGAATATTTTTTGTTCATATTTGTTGCGGTCAGCTTACCTGCTACATTCTTTTGGCAGGAACTGTTGGAGGTAAAGAAAAACAATATTATTAAAATGCGGTTCATAAGAATTCAACAATTGTTTTTGACACATTATTGTCCCGGTAAATGCGCCGGTGCCCCAGCCCTTTTGTAATTACGAATTCAATGTGGGGATGGTTTTCGGCTTTTACCTTCAGCACATCGCCGATAGGGGTGGTGTCGTCCTCCTCATCATGCAGCCAGAGCACTTTCGCCCGGATATGCTTCACCGCCCTGCTGATGGAGTAATAATCAGGGCTTAGTCCACCAGCTTTCATAATTATTTTATCAAATTCAGGCCGGATGGCGGCATCCAGTCGCAGAAACTGGAAGAAGAAATCAATAGCTGTTGTGGTTTCTGTGGCCGGGGCTATCAGCGCCAACCGGTAGTCGTCATTATGTGACATTTCTTCCAGCGCCAGGCTGATAGCCAACCCTCCGAATGAATGAGCCATGAAGGACTGGACGGGTCCGTATCGCTTATCAATCTCCTGTATTGTCCTTTTGTATAAAGGAGCGGTGATCTTTTTGCCGCCGCTTCGTCCATGTGCGGGTGCATCAAAGGCCAGCACTTCGTATCCTTTTTTGACGAGTGGTTTGACATAACGGTCAAAGTTGACGACCGTTGATTCAAAACCGTGAATAATTAACACTTTCCTCGCTGGCGGCTGCTGGCCGGATTCTGTGCGATGGCCCCACCGCCAGCCGGTTATAGACACTCCCTCTATACTGAAATGCAGCGATTCAGCCTGTTCAAATATCCTGGGCAAGGGCTTCTTGTTCCGGAATTGTGGTGTGCAAAACAGCTCAAAGGCCTTCTGTGCAGCTTTCTTTTTGGAGATGGATGAAAGAAGCTTGAACTTTGTCCTGATAAAACGAAGAGTCAGGCGTTGAGATAATTTCATGACCGCAAAAATAAGCTGCGCTTGTCGTTTTGGAGAAAACTGTAAACTCCCCTTTAGGGGAATCGGAGATTTTGCATCAGAGAAACTAAATGGGGGTGTAATGGACATTGTAATCATTGGATCGGGTAATGTAGCAGCAGTGCTGGGCAGAAAATTTAAAGCAGCGGGTCATAACATTTTACAGATTTTCAGCCGCAACGCTTCTGCAGCATCAGAGCTGGCTTATGAATGGGACACAGAATCCACCAACTATAAGATCCTGATAAATAAGAATGCGGATGTTTATATCATTGCAGTTTCTGATAATGCTATTGATGATACTACCAATAATCTGAAACTGCAGGGTAAAGTAGTAGCTCACACAGCGGCATCTGTTCCTAAAGAAGTGTTGAAAAATGTTACCGATCATTACGGTGTTTTTTATCCGCTGCAAAGTCTTCGGAAAGAAATGAAAACAATTCCTGATTTTCCTGTTTTCTTTGACGGAGTTGATGATATATCTAAAAGAACACTGGAAAAACTGGCCCGTTCCATTGCTAAAGAAAATGTGCTGGAGGCAGGTGATGATGAAAGGCTCAAGCTGCATGTGGCTGCTGTAGTGGTCAGCAATTTTGTGAACCATCTTTATACGCTGGCAGCAGATTATTGCCGGAAAGAAGGGCTTGACTTCACCCAGCTATGGCCACTTATTGAAGAAACAGCCTCAAGAATAAAAGATATTGCTCCAAAAGATGCCCAAACCGGCCCGGCCCTCCGGCACGACAGTGAAACCATCCATAAGCATCTTGAACTTCTAAAGGAGCATCCGCAGCTGAAAAATCTTTATGTATTGCTGACAGAAAGTATTCAACAGAAGAAATAGCGGCATCTTTTCCCAAACAAGTAAGTCCGGTTTTTATTTTACCGTTACTTTTGCGGCCTGTAGAAACAATACTGATGTATACCGTTAAATTCAATTTTGAAGAAAAAGGTCAGGAGGCCATCAAACTGGAGAATGTAGCAGCCGGACAAAGCCTGCTGGAGATCGCTTTATCAAATGATATTGAATTGCACCACAACTGCGGTGGTGTATGTGCCTGCACCACCTGTCATCTATATATAGAAAAGGGGATGGAGCATATTGATGAACTAAGCGACCGGGAGGAGGATTTTATAGACCGGGCCGTGAACCCTAAACTGAATTCAAGACTGGGCTGCCAGTCGCTGCTGCTGGATGGGGAAGGAGAGATTGAAGTAACTTTACCCGACCAGACACAGTTTTTAGGAGAATAGAACGAAGTACGAGGTCAGAAGTAAGAAGTCTGAATTCCGGCCTCCGATATCATACATCAGACTTCTGACATCAGATTTATGAGCCAATTTGAACCACCGATACACTGGAACGATTACGAAGACATTGCTTTGAAACTATACGAACGTTTCGGTGAAGACTTTAATGAAGGCAGGATATACCGTATCCGTTTCACTGATTTGCTGGAATGGGTGCTGCAGATACCAGGTTTTGTTGGTAAAAGGGAAGAAAGCAATGAAGGTCACCTTGAAATGATACAAAGCTCCTGGGTGTATGAGTGGAGGGATAATCAACCCCAAACCCCTAAAGGGGCTTAACAAGTTTCACTATATTTGAAATCACTTTATCATTTCTAAATACATCTTCAGGAGACAGAGGCATGAACATTCTCGAACTCTTTAAAAAAATTACCACTTTCATTTTTGATGTGGATGGTGTGCTCACCGACGGAACAGTGCTGGTCCTGGAAGATGGCCTGCAGGCAAGACGTATGAATATCAAAGACGGCTTTGCGTTGCAAATGGCGGAGAAAAATGAATACAGGGTGCTCGTTATTTCCGGGGGCAATTCGCCGCAGGTGGTACAGCGCCTGGAGAAGTTAGGGATTACCAACATACATATGTCGGTACTGGACAAAAAAGCATTTATACTGCACTATATCGCCGAAAACAATCTAAAAAAAGAAGAGGTGCTGTATATGGGCGATGATCTTCCTGACCTGCCTGCCATGTCAGTGGTTGGGTTGCCTTGCTGCCCTGCTGATGCCGTAAATGAAGTAAAAGAGTTTGTACAATATATTTCGCCTGTTAGTGGCGGCAATGCCTGTGTAAGGGATGTGATTGAAAAAGTGCTGAAGCTGAATGATCATTGGCACTACAGGGTGGATGTGACGTCGAGATAAATACCCGTTTAATGTTTTAGTTTTGGGAATATGGGTGGGATCAGCACGGTCTTTAACCTGGAACATTAAACCTTAAACTTCAAACTTCTTTCCATGAGATTGATAGCCGCCTTTCTGAAGCTGGTGCGACTGCCCAATCTCTTTTTTATTGCCCTGTCGCAGGTGCTTTTTCAATATTGCATTTACCGGCCGATGTATGAAGGCGCTGTTCCTGCTAACGATACACTTCATTTTATTTTCCTGATGCTCGCTTCACTGATGATTGCAGCAGCGGGTTATATCATCAACGACTACTTCGATATCAATATAGATGAAATAAATAAGCCTCAACGGATGGTAGTGGACAAAGTCATCAGCCGGCGATGGGCCATTGCCTGGCATTTTATGCTCAACTCTGCCGGGTTGGCGTTAACGATACTCGCATTACCCTTTGTCGAAAAGTGGTATTTGATACTGGCCAATATGCTTTGCATGGCCCTGCTTTGGTTTTACTCCACCAATTTCAAAAAACAACTGCTGGTAGGTAATATTGTTATCTCCGTGCTGACTGCATGGACGATCCTTATCATCTTTTTTTCAAAAGTTGATCTGTCGGATGCTTTTGGGGGAGGGGCCATCAGTCACCACAAACTTTTCAGGCTCGCCATCCTGTACGCAGGATTTGCCTTTATCATTTCACTGATACGGGAAGCGATAAAGGATATGGAAGACATGCCCGGCGATGCGAAATATAATTGCCGTACCATGCCGATCGTTTGGGGAGTAAATGCCAGCAAAGTATATACAGCTGTATGGCTGGTAGTATTGATAGCGCTGATCGTCATTGTACAGGTTTATATCCTGCAATTCAAATGGTGGACGCCGGTAGCTTATAGCGTTGCGGCTATCATTCTTCCTTTGGTCATTGTTTTACTGAAATTAAAAGCTGCTGCCAGCACCCGGCAGTATCATCAACTGAGTAGCATTACCAAACTGGTCATGTTCACCGGCATTCTTTCCATGCTATTTTTCTGTTATTATCTATGAATACAATCATTTTGGCATCCCAGTCGCCACGGCGCAAACAATTGCTTGAATGGGCCGAAGTACCTTTTGAAGTTGTGGTAGCAGATACGGACGAGCATTTTCCACCGGGGTTAAATCCTGATGAGATCGCCATTTATATCGCCCGCAACAAAGCCTTGGCGGTGCAGCAGAAACGAAGTCCAACGGAAATAGTACTGGCTGCCGACACCATTGTTGTACTCAACGATCATATCATTGGCAAACCGGTGCACCGGGAGGAAGCTATTACAATATTAATGGCCCTGTCGGGCGAGAAACACAAAGTGATAACAGGTGTGGTAATAAGAAAAGGGGAAAAGGAAATTTCATTTGCCGATACAACTGAGGTTGAATTTTATAACCTGACAACAGAGCAAATTGAATTTTATGTTGACAAATACAAGCCCTACGACAAAGCCGGTGCCTATGCTATACAGGAATGGATAGGAGTTATCGGCATTAAGTCAGTCAGCGGAGATTTTTATAATGTGATGGGGCTGCCGGTAAGCAAAGTGGTAAGAGAGTTGAAAAAGTTTACCCCCAACCCCTAAAGGGGAGTTGAGAAGTTTCTTAAATTCGGAAATTATTCAGTTATGCGCAAGTCTGCAGAGACAGGTGGTTATTCCGAATCAAGTCTCCCCTTTAGGGGGACAGGGGGTATCACTGAGCGATTATTACAATTCATCTGGCAATTCCAATACTTCAATAAAAGTGAATTGACAACCACAACAGGGGAACCCGTGCAGATAATTTTTCCGGGGCAATACAATACCAACCAGGGCCCTGATTTCTCCGATGCAAAAATCAAAATCGGGAAAACCACATGGGCTGGCACGGTGGAACTTCATATTAAAACCTCCGATTGGAAAAAACACAATCACCAGGGAGATAAGAACTATAACAATGTAATCCTGCATGTTGCGTGGGAAGAAGACACTGAGCTTGGCCAAGCGGCTTACAATATCCCTGTATTAGAATTAAAAAACAGGGTATCCAAAATTTTACTGCAGCGGTACGAGGAGTTGATGAATTCCTCTTCATTTATTCCCTGCGAAAAAAGTGTTGCTTCTGTTCGTGATATTACCTGGAAAAGCTGGAAAGACAGGCTGCTGGCCGAACGGCTGATGCGAAAATCAAAAATTGCCGAAACCTTTTTACAGCAAAACAATTTTCATTGGGAAGAAACTTTCTGGTGGCTGTTGGCGAGAAATTTTGGGATGAAGGTGAACGTTGATGCCTTTGAAGCAATGGCAAGATCAATTCCTATTAATGTTCTTGCAAAGCATAAAAGCCAGATACATCAGTTGGAGGCATTATTATTCGGGCAAGCCGGCTTGCTGAACGGAAAGTTCAGCGAAGATTATCCAAAACTATTGCAGCGGGAATATAAATTCCTGAAAGAAAAGTATAAGCTGAAGCCCATTCACCTGCCGGTTCATTTTTTGCGAATGAGGCCGGGCAATTTTCCAACCATTCGGTTGGCGCAATTAGCGGCATTAATAACTGAGTCTGCGCACCTGTTTTCAAAAATAAAAGAAGCAAAGACAGTAAAAGAAATAAAAAGTTGGTTTAATGTGACAGGCAACGATTACTGGCATTATCATTACAGGTTTGACAATACCTCCGCTTTTAAGAAGAAAGAATTAGGTGATGCGATGATTGATAATATCCTCATCAACACTATTTGCCCCTTGCTTTTTGCCTACGGCAATTATCACGATGATGAAAAATATAAAGACAAAGCACTGAAATGGCTGGAGAAAACTGCTGCTGAGAGTAACAGTATTACCAAAGGCTTTGCAAAATTGGGTATTGAAAATAAAAATGCTTTTGACAGCCAGGCATTGATTGAACTGAAGAATGAATATTGCAATAAGAGGAGGTGTTTGGAGTGCGGGGTGGGGAATGCGATATTGAAATCTTAACATAGCTGTTAATGGCATGATTTCAATGTCATAGTTCTAATTGCCTTTAATAGTTCTTGGCTTTCAAATTTATCGAGGTTTTCTGCATAGGCGCTGAAGTTTGCTTTATTGCCAGCAATATCACCAACACTGTCAATATATACTCCGGTATAGCCCACTCCAAATTTTACAGGTTCAAAGAATTTTGCGATATGGCCGGATATTCGTTCTCCATAGGTTTTTTGCGTCTTGTTTTTCAGCTTAATATACAATTGCGGGTCATCAGAAAAGATTACATGGGTAGTATCTAATTGACGACTTTTATAAACCACCCTCTTCGTTATTGGTTCAACATAAAAATCACTTGACGGATCGCCACCACCTAACCCATGTTCAAAATAAACAAGCTTATTGTTTTTATTATGCAGGCGAACCCGAAATGTCGCATCAGTAACTTTAACTACGGTGTCATCATTTGCTTTATGCCAACCCATGGGTACTATTATACTGAAACATGAATAATCTAATAACGTATCCTTTGTAAATAAAGGGCTTTCATCTATCTGTATGGAGTCAATATTATTTTTTACGTTCGTCTTTTCTAAAATGGGCTTCGGCTTCTCTTTGCAGGACAAAAGGAAAACATTTAGTATAGACAAATAAACCAGGCGCATAATGTTCTCCTAATTTTATACAAAACTAACCATTGGAAACAAACATCAACCCCACCCTCCCCAATCCACCTTCACTTCAATATCCGGATGGATGCTCATCTGCACCGGACAGGTGTTGCCGGTGTTTCTCAAAATCGCTTTAGTTTTTTCATCAATATCTCTCAATGCATCGGGTATATGAAAGGTGAGTTCAATACCGCCAACCCGGCGGGGATCGGCCTTCATTATTTTCAGCACTTCAATTTTTACATCGTTCAGGTCAAAGCCCATCGTCCGGGCCTTAATGCCCATCACCGTTATCATGCAGGTGGCAAGGCTGGTGGCCATCAGGTCAGTGGGGGAGAACCGCTCGCCTTTACCATTATTGTCGGTGGGTGCATCTGTTTCAAAGGATGAGCCGCTTTTCAGGTGTGTGCAGGTGGTTCTTAACGCTCCGTTATACACTACTGTGGATGTCATTATCAATATTTTGCCCTAAATTTACGTTTATTAAACTAAGAGGAAAAAGGAGAGAAGGAGAAAAAGAGTTTATGTCATATCCTCCTGCATTTTCCCTTTCCTCTGCATTAAACGCAATGAATATATGAGTGAAATACTGAATAGCACGATTGTATTCTCTTTTACTCATTTTTCTCTTTTAAACTCTTAGCTACGTGAAGAAACTAAGCATCACTGTACTGCTTGTTGCAATTACCGCAGGGTCATTTGCACAAGATTCCACCGGAAAGAAAACGAGCAATAAAAAAGAGGCCCGCCGCCAGAAGATCAATAGCCTGATCCGACAGGATGAGGAAGGTGTGCTGGTGTATAAAAGACAAACCGTACTCGGTGGCCAGTTCCGCACCAATGGATATGGCGGTTATATTGAAATTGGCCGCATGAAAACCGTTCGCAAAACCAATATCTACCGGCTTGATATTACTGAAATAAAAAACCAGAAAGAAGAAAAATCACCCAATAACGGTATCGTTTTCGGCAACCCCTATGTGTATGGCAAACTGAATAATTTCTACCAGGCCACCCTCGGCTTTGGCCAGCAATATATCCTCGGACAAAAAGGCAATAAGAATGGTGTGGCGGTAACTGCTGTTTATTCAGGTGGCCTTGCCATTGGCCTGCTAAGGCCTTATTATGTTGAAGTGCAAAACCCAAGCGGCGGAGAAACCAAGGTGATCAAATACACACAGGCTGACAGCGCTTTGTTCCTGGGCCCTACTATTATTGGCGGAGCAGGTTTTGGCAAAGGTTGGAGTGAGATGAAAATGAAACCCGGAGGTTTTGTGAAAGCTGCATTGCGGTTTGATTATGGACGCTTCAACGAAGTAGTGTCGGGCATAGAAGTAGGTGTAAGCGCTGAATTTTATGGCGCCAAGATCCCGATACTGTTTGGTCAAAAAGAAAAGCAATTCTTCTTCCAGGGATATATCGCCATGCTGTTTGGACGGCGCAAGTAAGTCCTTTATTTTTGTGGTATAAATGTGTTGCCAGTTGCAGTAATTCTATTGAGCTTATGTTGCGACGCTCCATTCATGTTACTGTTCACTGCGGAGCAAATAAAAATATTCAATATTCAACACGCAACAATCAATTCTCAGGTGGTTGCTATCAACTTGAACATTGACTTATTTATTATTGAATATTGAGAGTTTACTAAATGAATGAACTTACCGTTATAAACGAATCTCGTCCTAAAAAGCCCGACTGGCTGCGGGTAAAACTTCCTATTGGGGAAAGTTACAAGCATGTGCGGGGACTTGTTGACACACACAAACTTCATACAATCTGCGAAAGCGGCAACTGCCCCAATATGGGCGAATGCTGGGGTGCCGGTACTGCCACTTTCATGATACTCGGAAATATCTGTACAAGAAGCTGTGGCTTCTGCGCTGTCGCCACCGGCCGGCCCGAAGAAGTGGATTGGGACGAACCACAAAGAGTGGCAGAGGCCATTCATCTGATGAAAGTGAAGCATGCTGTTATTACTTCTGTTGACCGGGATGAACTGCCTGATGGCGGTGCAGCAATATGGCATAATACCATCAAAGCGGTAAAAGCATTGAATCCTGAAACAACTTTAGAAACACTGATCCCTGACTTTAAAGGAAAAAAAGAAGATATACAACCCGTGATTGATGCAGCGCCGGAAGTGGTAAGCCATAATATTGAAACGGTGGAGCGGTTAACAAAACAGGTACGCATACAGGCCAAGTACTGGCGCAGCATGGAGGTGATAAGGATATTAAAAGAAGGTGGCATGCGGACCAAGAGCGGCATCATGCTCGGCCTTGGAGAAGCAAAGGAAGAAGTAATACAGACCATGACTGACCTGCGGGATAATGGCTGCGATGTGATTACGATCGGGCAATACCTGCAGCCAACCAAAAAACATTTACCCGTTCACCGGTTTGTGCATCCTGATGAATTTGCTGAGTATAAAGAGATCGGTTATGAGCTTGGATTGGACTATGTGGAAAGTGGCCCGCTTGTCCGTTCATCTTATCATAGCGAAAGGCATGTGTTTTCAGGTTTGGGTCGCAAGCAATGGGAGGAAGAGAAGTCATTGATCAATAGTCGGTAATTATGCGGAAATATTCCCTGATATTTCTTCTTCTTGCATTTGTCGTTTTCGATTCTTCTGCACAAAGAAGTTGGAAGACGATTAAGCCTATCAAGGATAATTCCGGTATGCTTGAATTATGGATCGAGCATTGGGAGTGCACCAGTTGTGGTGAGGCTGAAGTGATTGATACCAGTTGGTATAGTATGCCTGATTCATTGAAAGAGATTTATTCGATCACTCAATCTTCTATACGTTTTGCAGACGAAAAAATATTTAGTGAAATATTCGGGAGTTATAAAAGTAAGAGATTCGCTTACCAGTTTGCAATAAGAGGTCGATTCACAGGTGAGTCAACACCTGCTACAAAAGGTACTCCAGCTATACCCATTTTTGATGTTTACCAGTATAAAATAATAAGCAAAAAAAATTCATTTGCAGATGAGCAATAGTAAGGGCCTGCCTGTAAAATTAAAAGCAATCTTAACTAGTTTGCTTCTTTTAGCAGTAGGACTTATACATGCTCAATTAAAATGGGTCAATGTAGATTCGTTGTATCAGCCACTACCTTCATCCGTTCATGTTTATTTCACCGAATCGCCTGTTGATACAGGAAAATTCAGAGCTTATTATTTGATAGCTGATTTGAAGGATAAGAATCTTGAGTTTACTGTTGATACAGCAAGAGACAGGCGATTAACCCCTTCTACATTTTATGAAAGAAATGGCAAAGCATTGCTTGTCGTTAATTGTACTTTCTTTTCATTTGCGACTAGCCGAAATTTGAATGTTGTGATAAAGAATGGGAAGTTGGTTGGCTATAATATTCATACAATAAATGGCAAGGGGAAGGATACGTTTACTTATCGGCATCCATTCGGAAGTGCGATTGGGATTTCCAAAAGATACAAGGCAGATGTAACATGGCTGTATACTGATAGTGTTCTTCAGCATCCATATAAACTGATTGTTGAACCATTCTTATTAAAAGATTCAATGCTCATCCTCGATATGAAACCCCGAATTAAAGACCAGAAAAGGTTCAGGATCATTCAGGGTGGATATTCTCCCATGTTTGCTAAATGGAAAGTGCAAACAGCAGTCGGAGGCGGTCCTGTTCTTTTACAGGAAGGAGAAATAAGGATCACCAACAACGAAGAACTAAAATTTGCTGGCAAAGCTATCACTGATAAACATCCCCGCACTGCCATGGGCTATACCAAAGATGGTAAACTGATCATCTTAATGATTGAAGGAAGAAATAAAAATGCGGGAGGCGCAACACTTACACAGGAAGCACAGATATTTAAAGACCTCGGGTGCTGGGAGGCGCTGAACCTGGACGGAGGCGGCAGCAGTTGCATGCTTGTAAATGGAAAGAAGACAATCAAAGTTTCGGATGCAGCAGGTCAAAGGCCAGTTCCTGCTGTTTTTATCATAAAGCAGAAATAATCTACGGTTTGTGGAAAAGTCAACCTGCATTTGCCTTTGAACAAACGACTCTGGCATGATTTTACCTTTTTACAGGATAAAATCAACAAAGATGAAAAAGATACTTTATTCCTCCCTGCTTTTGACTTTTGTTTCAGTTATCATATTGATTTCCTGTTCTAAATCTGATTCAGATAATGCAAATACAACCCTGAAAGTCAAACTTACAGACAGACCGGCGCTCTATGATGAAGTGAATGTGGATATCCAGGAAGTAAGAGTGAATTTCAGGAATGATTCCTCCGGCTGGATAAGCCTGAATACCTACGCCGGTGTATATGACCTGCTCACCCTTCAGAATGGGATTGACACTGTATTGGCGACGGGAGTCATACCATCCAATTCAGTAAAGGAAATACGTTTTGTGCTTGGGACAAATAATACGGTTAAGGTTGGCGGCGTTGTTTTTCCGCTGACGATCCCCAGCGGTTCGCAATCGGGCCTGAAAATAAAGGTCGATAAATCTCTTGTCGGAACCGTTGATTCATTACTGATAGACTTTGATGCAGCATTATCTATACACCAGTCAGGAAATGGCGACTACCAGTTAAAACCCGTTTTAAAACTGAAATAAATTCATTTTTCTGAAGAACCCGGACCCGTCATAATATAATTTGACGGGTTTCTTTTTTAAACTGTTAACCTATTCTAAATATCAACTGTTTGTCTTTAAAACGACATATAACCTTAATTCCTGCTTCGTAGGTTTGTTGGATGAAACTTTCATTACTCATCCTTGCAGGCGCTGGAATTATTGCACTCGGTTTTGTATCTAAGAATAAAATGAGGAACAAAATATATGAACCGGCAAATGTTTCTGGTTCTTATGCCCCTGTTGTTGTGCTTGAATTATTTACTTCTCAAGGTTGTTCCAGTTGTCCCCCGGCTGATAATTTATTGCCACAATTGGCCAGGTTGGATTCAAATATCATTCCCTTGTCCTTTCATGTTGATTACTGGAACCGGCTCGGCTGGACAGATCCTTTCAGCAGCAGCGAATATTCTGAAAGACAAAGAGAATATGCAAAGCAACTGAACCTTGAAAGTATTTATACACCTCAGCTGATAATAAATGGCGGGTATGAACTGGTGGGCAGCAGCCGCAGCGCAGCAGAAGCAACTATTAAAAGGGTCTTGAAAGAAAAAGCGGCAATAAGTCTTGCCATCAGCGATGTCAAACTCAGCAAAAATAAACTGAATTTTTCTGTGACTGTGACTGGTGAAACCAAAGGCATGAACCTGCTTGTGGCTTTGGTTCAAAAAAATGCAGTAATGAATGTGAAAGCAGGGGAGAATAGCGGTGCAAGGCTGAGGCATACCAACGTTGTACGTTCGTTCGGGATGGAACCTGCTGCTGCAAAAAAAGAAATGGAACTGGAATTTCCGGAAAATACAGAGCCAGGTAATTGGCAGTTGATAGTTTATGCAAGCCGGAAAAGCGATTTAAAAATTACCGGAGCAGTTTTATATGATCCACAATAAGGTTAGCCGCTTACCAATGCACTTGCTCCCAGTATCGCCGCATCAGCTTCCTGCAGATCGCTGAACAGCAATTTCACTTTATTCTTAAATGTTGTTACAAGATTAGCTTCCATTGCCTGCCGGGTTGGGTTTAGTATTAAATCGCCTGCCTTGGTCAATCCACCAAACAGCACAATCGCTTCAGGAGAAGAGAACATTACAAAATTGGCCAATGCTTCGCCGAGTATCTGCCCGGTAAATTCAAACACTTCATTGGCTATCTTATCGCCTTTGGTAGCACATTCATATACCGTCTGGCTGGTAATGAGGTCGTTGATGCTGTAATCCCGCAAAATACTTTCCACCTGCGGGTTTTCTGTCAGCATTTCAATGGCAGTTTCTCTTACACCTGTTGCAGACGCATAAGACTCCAGCGTTCCTCTTATTCCGGTTCCTTTGTGCATTCTTCCTCCGGGGCGAATAATAGTATGACCAAGCTCGCCGGCAAATCCATCATGACCCAATACGATCTTTCCATCAATCACAATTCCACTGCCCACACCGGTGCCGAGTGTTATCACAATAAAATGTTTCATCCCTTTGGCACAGCCATACATCATTTCGCCCATG
>CAYHPA010000081.1:0-13486 GCA_964358155.1 uncultured Chitinophaga sp. | reverse complement strand
CTGAACCAGCAGGCAGCCCTTTGTATGAACTGTGTTGTTCCCTTTTGTCATCATGGCTGCCCATTGGGAAACGTAATACCCGAGTTTAACGATGCGGTGTATAAGCAAGACTGGAAAGAAGCGTATGATATTCTTTCGTCCACCAATAATTTTCCGGAGTTCACCGGTCGCATCTGCCCTGCTCCTTGTGAGACAGCCTGTGTACTGGGGATCAATGAGCCTGCAGTTGCTATTGAGGAAATTGAAAAACATATCATTGAAATAGCGTTTGAAAAAGGATTTGTCAAACCCCGCAGGCCCAATCTGCGTTCCGGTAAAAAAGTGGCAGTAATAGGTTCGGGTCCTGCGGGTCTTGCTGCTGCTGCACAATTGAACTATGCCGGGCATATGGTAACGGTTTTTGAAAGAGATGATGCACCGGGTGGGCTACTCCGCTATGGTATTCCTGATTTCAAATTAGAAAAATGGGTGGTGGACAGAAGGATAAAACTGATGGAAGAAGAAGGAATTGCTTTTAAATGCCTGGCAAATGTGGGAGTGACTGTCAGTATTAACAGTGTATTGAGGGAATTCAATGGAATGATATTGGCAGGTGGCAGTACTACTCCAAGAAATCTATTTATTCCGGGGAGAGAATTGAAGGGTGTTCATTTCGCCATGGATTTTTTAAAACAGAATAATAAAAGAGTGGCCGGAAAAGATATTTTGGCCAACCCGGCTATTGAAAGCAATGTGCTGAATGAAGAAGTAAAAGCAACCGGTAAAAATGTAGTGGTGATCGGTGGTGGTGATACCGGTAGCGATTGTGTCGGCACTGCTAATCGGCAGGGTGCTAAGTCAGTAACTCAATTTGAATTACTACCTAAACCCCCTGAAGAAAGAAATGAATTCATGCCCTGGCCTTCTTATCCAATGTTACTGAAAACAACTTCATCGCATGAAGAAGGTGCCAGCCGCCAATGGGCTGTTGCCACCAAAGAATTTATCGGCGATGGTAAGAGAAGTTTAAAAGCCCTGAAAGTTGTAAACCTTGAATGGAAAATTGTTGATGGAAGACCGGCTCAATTTGCAGAAGTAACGGGCAGCGAAAAAGAGATCCCCTGCGAACTGGCATTACTGGCAATGGGTTTTGTACACCCCCAGCAGGTCGGTTTTGTTAGTGATCTCGGTATCGAACTTGACGAAAAGGGTAATGTGAGGGCATCAGAGCAGGATTATCGCACCAATATCTCTAAGATATTCACAGCCGGTGATATGCGCCGTGGCCAAAGCCTTGTAGTTTGGGCTATTAGCGAAGGCCGGGAATGTGCACGAAAAGTGGACGAATTTCTCCATAATACAGCCTCAATATTGGAGACAAAAGACTCTTCACTTAAGTTTCAGGCCGTTCATGGTTTTAGATAATATTTAAATTAAATTATTTTTTAATTTAAGTATTATTATTAAAATACTGTTTTTATTAAGATTTTATTCAGAATATTGATTAAACTAACAAGTGTTACTGTTATTTATGTTTAAATTTAGCCAATAACGTTAAGTTATTAAATATTTTAATATTTAATTTAAAACCAAAACTCATGAGTAAAGTAAAAGCAAAACAGATCTTGCCATTCGTTCTACTGGTTGCGGTTGCACTGATTGCCATGTTTGTAAAACCAACGGTTGATTTCATTCCCGGAGTAAATGATCCGCAGTACAGTTCTTCGGATATTGCCTGGGTATTAGTGTCTACAGCTCTTGTGTTCTTAATGACACCCGGCCTCGCCTTTTTCTATGGAGGTATGGTGAACCGTAAGAATGTTATTTCAACAATGATCAAAAGCGTTGTCGCTGCCGGCATTGTTGGAGTACTCTGGGTGGTTTGCGGATTCAGTCTTGCTTTTGGGGAATCCATAAAAGGTATCATTGGCGATCCCACCACCTTTGCCTTTTATGAGGGGGTTAAGTCTGCACCGGCATGGCCGGCTGCCAACACTATTCCCCTCGGTTTGTTCTCATTGTTTCAATTGATGTTTGCTATCATTACCCCGGGACTTGTGGTAGGAGCTGTGGCAGAACGTATCCGATTTACGTCATACGTTCTGTTTATTATTCTCTTTTCCCTGCTGGTGTATGCCCCTGTTGCACATTGGAGCTGGCATCCGGAAGGTTTTCTTGCTAAAATGGGCGCATGGGATTTTGCCGGTGGTACAGTAGTACATATTACTGCAGGCTGTGCTGCCCTGGCAGGAGCCATGGTGTTGAAACGAAGAAAATCACATGTTGAGAAAAAAGAAATTCCGCCTGCCAATGTTCCTTATGTGCTGATAGGAACTGGCCTGCTGTGGTTTGGCTGGTTTGGCTTTAATGCAGGTTCGGCTGTTGGTGCCACCCCACTAGCTGTAAATGCTTTTGGCACCACCACTACTGCGGCTGCTTCGGCAGGGTTAGCATGGATGTTCTTTGATGTCATCAAAGGAAAGAAACCATCCGTATTGGGATTCTGCATCGGCGCTGTTGTCGGTCTTGTTGCCGTCACACCCGCAGCCGGATATGTTGGCATACCGCAAAGTATCATTATAGGACTGGTTGGCGCTATTGCATCCAACATTGCAGTCAGTATCAAGCAAAAATCAAAAGTGGATGACACACTGGACGTTTTCCCTTGCCATGGTATCGGCGGTATGGTTGGAATGTTGCTGACAGGTGTTTTTGCCAATACAGCTGCTCATGGAATTCCAGGCGGGCCGAATGGTTTATTTTATGGAAATCCAGGATTCTTTTTTACCCAATTAAAAGCCATGGCACTTGTTGCGGGATATAGCTTCGCTGTTTCTTATGGCATATTCAAGTTCATCAATTTTGTAGCGCCGATCAGGGTAAGCGAAAAGGAAGAAGAAGAAGGGCTTGATGCAACACAACACAACGAAAAATACCTGCAGGGAACCTTGCTGGTACATAACAATGGCGCTATCGAAGAAAAAACGGTAGAGCTTTGATGAATAAAAGTAAACAAAATTGAAAAAGGCACTGCGTTAATGGTATAAACTTCTCGTAAAAGCTTATACCTGCTGTGCCCTTTTCTCACATTAAAAATGCAATACAATGTTACAAAAAATATTTGTAGCGGCTATCAGCCTGCTATCCTGCCACTTCGCTATAGCCCAGGTGGCCACCATCAACACTTCCGCAACAGATACAACAACAGTAGTTACAGAACAAGAGAAAAAAGAACCTGCGCTTACAATAACAGGTTCAGTTGACGCTTATTACAAATATGATTTTGGCAATACCAAGACAAACAGTTTTACCAGCTTTACACAAGCCCACAACTCCTTTTCATTAGGCATGGCGAGTGTAAAATTTGAGCATAAGGGGGAAAAGGTCGGTGCCGTCGCTGACCTGGGTTTTGGCCAGAGAGCAAAAGATTTTTCTTATACAGATAATGGCATTACACAAGCTGTTAAGCAATTATATGTCAGCTATTCTCCTGCGGACTGGTTAAAATTTACCCTGGGCACATGGGCCACCCATGTTGGCTATGAACTGTTGGATCCGCAACTGAACAGGAATTATAGTATGAGTTATATGTTTACCAACGGGCCTTTCTCACACACCGGCTTGAAAGCAGAAGTAACAAAAGGCAAACATGGCGCCATGCTGGGCATCGCCAATGCTACTGATTTCCGAATCCCTCCGGATGGCCAAATCAATAAAAAATTCCTGATCGGCCAGTACACATTTGCACCAAATGATAAGATCAAATTCTACCTGAATTATGCAGGGGGAAAAAATCCAGATACATCAACCGTAAATCAGTTCGATGCTGTGTTGACTGCCAAAATAAGTGATAAGTTCAATATCGGTTATAATGGCACCATTAATTCCACCCGGTTCTGGGATGGCGCTAAAAACATTGAAAGCCAATCGTGGTGGGGCAATGCATTGTATCTGAATTTTGATCCAAACCCCTGGCTTGGATTTACCTTACGGAGTGAGTATTTCAGTGATAAAAACAATTTGAAAATTACAGTCAATCCTGATGGCTGTAATATTTTTGCTACCACCTTATCTGCCAGTTTCAAAACAGGTGGCTTTATTTTTATTCCTGAATTCCGTCTGGATAATTCAAACAAAGAAACATTTGTGGATAAGGATGGGGCGCCGAACAAAGCAGCGGCCAGTTTTCTGATCGCCGCCATCTATTCATTCTGATTAGAAATATGGTTTAGTAAGATTTTCATATGGCAAGCAATCGTTAGAGGCCTTCTGTTTCCACAGAGGGCTTTCTTTATACCAAAGGTTCCTGTTGGCTCAGGCAGTGAAAACTGCCAAGCCCCCAGATAATATCAGTGGAATCTATACCCACCACTTCTCTTCCGGGAAAACATTGCCGGATGATCTGTAAAACTTGATCATCCTTATCAGAGCGGAATGTGGGAACGATGACTGATTTATTAGCAATGTAAAAATTTGCATACGAAGCCGGCAGCCTTTGATCTTCCCAGATCACTTCATCCGGCATGGGCAGCTCCACGATGTTCAGTTGTTTGCCATTCAGCAACCGCATGGCTCTTAGCTGTGCAAGGTTATGCTGAAGTAATGCATAGTTTTCATCATTTTTATTTTCTTCAATAACTGTAATGACGGTGTCCTCATTTACAAACCGGACGGTATCATCAATATGCCCGTCTGTATCATCGCCTACAATTCCTTCATCTACCCATAGAATTTGCTCCATACCATAATAGCTGCACAAATACTCTTCAATCTGCTGCTGGTTTAACTGTGGATTCCGGTTTGGATTCAATAAACAGGCTGTGGAAGTAATTAAGGTCCCTTTGCCATTAAATTCTACAGATCCCCCTTCCATAATAATACCCGGATGAAATACAGGGATATTAAAATGATTCCCAATCAACGTGGGAATCACATCATCCAGGTCATAGGGCGGGTACTTATTTCCCCATGCATTATAATTCCAGTCAACAATCACCTTTTTTTGCTCGGCTTCCGGATTTATTAAAAAAGCAGGGCCATGGTCCCTGCACCATGCATCATTGGTAGGATGAAGAAAAAATTCAACTTTGTTCAAATCAACATTTTCTTTTACCAGGTGACTGATAGCAAATGATTTCATTGCTTCATCACATACATTGATATTCACCCTTTCCCCTCTTGTCAATTCCTTAATGAATTTTGCATAGGATGTATAGATAGTGTGAATTTTATCAGGCCATGATGCTTCCTTATGCGGCCAGCTGAGCCAGGTGGCAATATGTGATGCAAATTCAGCGGGAAAATAATAGCCGAGTTGTTTGGGAGTTGGTTGTACTGTCATTAGTCTTCGTCAATAAATCGTTGTGTAATCGGTTGATAAGAGTCAATCCTCCTGTCCCTCATAAAAGGCCAGTGCGTTCTGTACAGATCGGTCTTTGCTAAATCAATTTCCAGCACCTTTATTTCTTCCTCATCATGAGATGCTTTATATAAAACTGAGCCAAATGGATTTGCTATAAAAGAACCACCCCAGAATTTCATGGCTCCATTCTGTTCCAATCCCACCCGGTTTACACTCACCACATGAACACCGTTTGCAACGGCATGGCTTCTCTGAATGGTTCGCCAGGCTTCATATTGCTCTGTATTTGTTTCCTCATTCTGTGAAGTTGCCCAGCCAATAGCGGTGGGATAAAACAATATTTCGGCCCCCATCAGCGCTGTTATCCTTGCCGCTTCAGGATACCATTGATCCCAGCAAATGAGCACACCAATGCTGGCATACTTTGTTTTGAAAACCTTGTAGCCCAAATCACCGGGGGTAAAATAAAATTTCTCGTAGTAAGCCGGATCATCCGGAATATGCATTTTCCTGTACTTACCGAGATAACTCCCGTCTGCATCAATTACTGCAGTTGTATTATGATAGATACCCTGTGTCCGTTTCTCAAATAAAGAAGCGATAATGACAACCCCTGCTTCTTTTGCCGTTTGTTGTAAAGTTCCCACAGAAGGCCCGGGCACCGGTTCTGCCAGTTTGAAATTTTCATAATCCTCCACATCACAGAAGTATAATGAAGTGAATAGTTCCTGCAGGCAAATAATCTGAGCGCCGTCCCTGGCTGCTTTCCTTACTCCTTCAATCGCTTTAGCAAGATTTTCTTCCTTTTTATTGGTACAACTCATTTGCACCAGGCCAATTTTTACTTTACTCATATCCGCAAATTGTGATGCAAAAATAACAGATCGAAATTTCCTGAACGGCTAAATTATTATGCCGAATTTCTTCCGGCATTAATAATTCCAAATGAACATCGCATGGCGAGCTTCTCATAGGTTTCCTTCACCGGCGCCTGCACCAGTTGCTCATCCAGTTCTCTTATTTTGGTAAGTGCATACTGCTGAATAGTCAGCAATGGCAGTACAATCCGCTCCCTCATCTGGATGGATAACTGCTCCACCGGGTAGTTGGCCATTAGTTCCGTATGACCTGTAAGTTTGAAAAGATATTGTTTGGTCAGTTCGTATTCAGAAAAAATCATTTGCCAGAGCTCGCCAAACTGTTTGTGGCCGCCAAGAAAGCCCGTCAGCGGGAAATATGATTTTTTCATAGCCATTTCACAATTATCCAGTAATGTTTTAAAAAACAAGGACTGCTGGTAGAGTTGCTGAAACTCAGGCAGCTTTCCTTCTTTTTCCATTTGCTGCAAGGCAGAGCCAACGCCATAATAGCCGGTTACATTCTGTTTTATCTGGCTCCATGAGCCTGCAAAAGGTATTGCTCTTAAATCTTTTAATGATAACCCTGACGAAGCGCCACGCCTGGCAGGACGGCTGCCGATATTTGTTTCGCTATAAAACCGCAGGGGGCTTACCTGCAGTAAATAATCTGTGAGATAAGGATGGTCTTTTAATGATTTATAGGAGCGATAACCCGCCTGCGCCAATTCCTGCAGCAAGGTTTCTTCTTTTTTACTGAGTGTTGTGTCCTTATTTGAAAAAAGGTCGTTGGAAATACCGGCATTTATCAGTTGCTCAATATTGAACTGAGCTGCATCAATCGTTCCAAAATTAGAGCTCACCGTTTGTCCCTGTATGGTCAGCTGTATCTCCTTATTTGAAATATTATGCCCCATTGAAGCATAAAACTTATTTGTTTTTCCTCCTCCTCGTGCGGGAGGGCCACCGCGGCCATCAAAGAAGATGATATCAATATTATTTTCCCGGGAAATTTTGGTCAGTTCTTCTTTTGCTTTATAAATACTCCAATTGGCCATCAGGTAGCCACCGTCTTTGGTGCCATCTGAAAAACCCAGCATAATAGTTTGCCGGTTACCACGGCGTTCCAGGTGTTTTTTATAAGCTGGATTTAAATATAATATCTGCATGATTCCCGCAGCATGCTGCAGATCGCCTACCGTTTCAAACAGGGGAACAATATCAATATCCATTTCTTCTTTCTTCCAGCCGGCTAAAAGGAACAGACCGTAAACTTCCATTGCATTCAATGCACTGCTGCACTGACTGATAATATAGCGGTTGCAACCTTCTGGCCCATTATACTGCTGAATGCTCCTTACGGCAGCAATAGTCCTCAATGTGTCTTTATGAACTCCATCGTTCAGCCACTCAGCATCGGCAGTCCTTACAATCGAAGAAAGCAACTCCATTTTTTGGCCATCCGAAAGACCTGCATATTCTGCGGGCAGAATGTTTCCCGGAGCAGCTATTGCTTCCAGTAATTTTCCATGTACCGAACTTTCCTGCCGTATATCCAATGAGGCAAAATGCAAACCAAATACTTCAATTTTATTAATAAAGTTATTGACCAGGTGCAGGAATAAGCCATTATGCTGATGAATAACGATGTCTTTTACTTGCTGCAGCGTATCGAGTATCTCCTTACTGGTTAAGCTTGTTTTATATCCGGGTATAAACAGGTTGCTGTATAGTTTATTTTCCAACTCGCTCAGTAACACATCCACTCCTTCAAATGTCAGTCTTCTCTTTAACCTTCGAACATCCATGTAATAACACTTTATGATAGCTCCCCTTAAAGCATCGGCTACCTGTAATGTGATATCACTGTTTACAAACGGGTTGCCATCCCTGTCTCCACCCGGCCAAAATCCCATACGGATAACAGGATTGTCTTTATGTACAGCACCGGGGAACTGATTTTTTAATTCTGATAATATTTTCCCTGCGGCTACATAAAAGACATTTTCCAGGTACCAGATAAGGCTTATTGCTTCGTCGTAGGGAGTGGGTTTCTTTTTCTTTAAAAAAGGCGTCTTCCCCAACTGCTGCAAATAGGTATTTACCAGGTTGGTATTATTATCGGTCAATGCTTTTGCCAGGTCATTGATTATCCCCAGCACAGGCCCAGGGTAAAACTGCGTTGGGTGAGCTGTCAATACCAGGCGTATGGCAAAGTCCTTCAGTTTTTCAGCAAGTTGCTCTTCCTTATTTCCCTGCAGTATTTCTGACTCCAGGTGCTTGAGTGTACCTACGCCATTCAGGTCATTCACATTTCTGAAAGAAGCATCTTCCAATGCATCAAATAAAACCACCTGCCTTTCTATATATTGTACAAACCGGAAAAGCAGATCATTTTTCTCGTTTTCCTTTACATAAGATGTATGCTTGCTAAAAAAGTCTTCTATAATTTCAACGGGACTGAGCTTTCTCTTATACCCATCTTCACAATTGCTGGAAAGAAGGGATAATAAAATACCGGTTTTTTCGATACGATGAAAAGGAAGCGAGGTGAACAGGCTGTTATAAAGCTGGAATTTCAGGCCAACATTGCTGCTAAACTGCTGCAAGCCATGGGACCATTGTTTGTCCATGTTTCAAATAATTTTCAGGAAAATGATAAAAAAGCAGCAATCTTTTCAAAGATCAAAAAAAAATCAATATTCTCCAATCATTTCTATATCTTTAAAATGCAAAAATGCCATTTTACAACTATCATACGTTTCTTGCCAATGTAGCTTCTACAGCTACAACTACAACCCGTTAAGGGTTGCACATTTTCATATTACCATCAGGGCTTTTGCCGCTTCATCAACAGAAAGAGTATACTATTTCATAAAATAAACAGTTATGCAGGTTTTAAAATTTGGGGGTAGTTCGGTTGCCTCATCCGAGAGCATCAATAATGTGGCTGACATCATCGTCAACAAGTCAAAAATAGATAAAACGATAGTCGTTGTTTCCGCTTTTGGTGGCATCACAGACATGTTATTAGAAGCTGCACGGCTTGCGGCTGGTAAAGATGAGATATACAAAACGATCCTGCATCAGATAGAGCAAAGACATTTGGACACTGTGAAGGAATTATTGCCAATAGTGCAACAAAGCAGCGTATTGGGATTAAGCAAAAAATTATGCAATGAAATAGAAGACCTTTGCAACGGTGTTTTTTTGCTGGGAGAGCTTTCTGACCGTACCCAGGATAGAATAGTAAGCTATGGGGAGCTGATTTCTTCACAAATCATTGCCGCAAAATTAAAATCTGTTTCACCGGATGTAGAATGGAAAGATGCAAGGGATCTGATCATTACCAATAGCCATTTCGGCGCTGCTTTGGTAAACTTTGCTGTAACTAATAAAAACTGCCGGCAATACTTTTCATCTGCAGCATCGGGCTTGATTATCCTTCCGGGATTTATCTCATCTGATATTACGGGCAATACTACTACTTTGGGCAGAGGTGGCTCTGACTATACTGCGGCTATAATTGCCGCAGCACTAGACGCCAATACACTGGAAATATGGACAGACGTTTCCGGTATGATGACTGCTGATCCAAGAATTGTAGCCCATGTCAAACCTATTCCAAAAATTTCTTACCAGGAAGCAATGGAACTTTCTCATTTTGGCGCCAAAGTAATTTACCCGCCAACGATACAACCGGTAATGAGTAAGCATATTCCGGTTTGGATAAAAAATACATTTGCACCGCAGGATGAAGGCACCATTATTCAAAATGAATCATTGAAAAACGGCTCAGCTATCCGCGGCATTTCAAGCATAAATAAAATTTCATTGGTAACGCTGGAAGGCAGCGGGATGGCGGGTATTCCGGGATTTTCCAAAAGATTATTCGAAGCCCTGGCTGCCAGGAAAATTAATGTGATACTGATAACACAAAGTTCATCGGAGCATTCCATATGCGTAGCTATTGACACTACTGATGCCGTCAATGCAAAACAGGCGGTGGACGAAACCTTTGCCTATGAAATTGATATAAAAAAGGTAGACCCACTAACGGTGGAAAATGATTTGTCTATTGTAGCCATTGTAGGTGATAATATGAAAAACCATACTGGCATTGCCGGAAGGATGTTTAATGCGGTTGGTAAAAATGGGATCAACATCAGGGCGATTGCCCAGGGCTCTTCCGAAAGAAACATTAGCGCCGTGATATCTGTGCAGAACGTAATCAAGGCAGTGAATGTGCTTCACGAAGAATTTCTGGAGACCAACTTCAAACAACTGCACCTGTTTATTGCCGGTGCAGGCAATGTAGGCAGCAAATTACTTGCCCAATTCAATCAGCAATTTGAGTTTTTAAAAACCAGATTGCGTCTTAATGTAAAAGTGGCAGGTATTGCAAATAGCAAAAAAATACTGATTAATGAGAATGGCATTGATTTGAATACCTGGGAGGAAGAGCTGGGCAATACCACGCCGGGTACAACCGTGGAATATATTGATA
This sequence comes from uncultured Chitinophaga sp., assembly GCA_964358155.1. Lineage (GTDB taxonomy): Bacteria > Bacteroidota > Bacteroidia > Chitinophagales > Chitinophagaceae > JJ008. Next base: position 2,781 of record CAYHPA010000081.1, on the reverse strand, counting down.
TGATAATATCTAAAAATTTACGAAACACAATTTTTGTAGATGTTACCGCCAATGATAACGTTGCCACCACTTACAACAAGCTCCTTCAAAAAAATATTGCCGTAGTAGCATGTAATAAAGTAGCCTGCTCTTCGTCGTATGGCTATTACCAGCAGTTAAAAGAATCTGCAAGAGAGTATAATGCAAAATTTATGTTTGAGACCAATGTGGGGGCCGGGTTGCCCGTCATCAGTACATTGAATGATTTGATAAGCAGTGGCGATAAAATATTTAAAATAGAGGCGGTGCTGAGCGGTACACTTAATTTTGTATTTAATAATTATAACGGAAAAAAGGGTTTCGCCTCGGTAGTAAAACAGGCACAGGATGAGGGTTATACAGAGCCAGACCCCCGGCTTGATTTAAGCGGTAAAGATGTTATGCGAAAGATCATGATTCTGGCCAGGGAAGCAGGAGAAAAATTGGAGATGGATGATATCGGCAATAATTCTTTTATGCCTGACAGTTGTATGCAGGGTACTGTAGAAAATTTTTACACAGAAATGGAAAAACAAGAAGCACACTTCAGGGCTATTTACGAGAAAGCTGCTGCAGCCGGCAATAAATTGAAATTCGTTGCTACTTATAATGCTGCCGGAGAAGCCCCGAAAGCCCTGGTTGGATTACAGCAAATTGATTCGGCTCATGATTTTTATCACCTGTATGGCAAGGATAATGTGGTGCTATTTTATACTAACCGTTATCCCGAACAACCATTGGTGGTAAAAGGCGCCGGTGCTGGTGCCGATGTAACTGCAAGTGGTGTATTCGCAGATATTATCCGGGCGGCAAAAATGTAATCAATGAAAAAAATAAAAGTTTATTCCCCTGCCACAGTTGCTAACCTCGTTTGCGGGTTTGATATTCTGGGCATGGCACTTAAATATCCCGGTGATGAAATGGAGTTAATGTTGAGTGATGAGCCCGGCATTCGAATAAAACATACTGACGGGTATAATCTGCCCACGGCTGCTGAAAAAAATGTAGCCGGTGCGGCATTACAAGCTTTACTTGACGAATATGGGAAAAAAACAGGGTTCGACTTAACCATCAATAAAATCATTAAGCCCGGCAGTGGGTTGGGCTCCAGTGCAGCCAGTTCAGCCGGGGCTGTGGTTGCTGCAAATCATTTATTGAATAATATTTTCAGTAAAGAAGACCTTGTTCGCTTTGCAATGAATGGGGAAAAAATAGCCAGCGGTGTAAAGCATGCAGATAATGTTGCTCCCTGCATTTATGGCGGCATTACATTAATTCGCTCCATTTTTCCACTTGATATTATTTGCCTGAGAGCCCCGCTCATGTATGTTACTATTGTTCATCCGCAGATAGAAGTCAAAACTTCCGATGCAAGGGAGATACTCCGCAAAGAAGTACAACTTAAGGATGCCATCAAACAGTGGGGCAATATTGCAGGGCTGGTGACAGGGTTTTTAAAAAATGATTATGATTTAATCAGCCGCTGCCTGGAAGATGTAATCGTAGAGCCCATAAGAAGTATTTTAATCCCGGGTTTTGAGGAGGTAAAAAAACAAAGCAAAGAAGCGGGGGCATTGGGAGGGGGAATCAGCGGATCCGGCCCTTCTGTTTTTATGTTCAGCAAAGAAGAAGTCACTGCAAAAAAGATAGAACAGCTTATGAAACATATTTATAATAAAATGGGTGTAGCGTATCACACATACGTTACTACCATCAATTACGAGGGCGTAAAACTGGCCGAAATATGATTGGCCGGATTAAAAACAAATAATGCAATTTTATAGTCTAAAAAGACAATCTCCGGTTGTAAGTTTCAAAGAAGCTACCATTAACGGGCTGGCTCCTGACCAGGGATTATATTTCCCTGAAACCATTCCGCAGGTAAGAAAAGAATTAATTGAGCAGATTGAAAGATTCAGCAACGAAGAAATTGCTTTTGAAGTAATGCGTCCGTATGCGGGCAATACTATTGCTGAAGCAGCTTTATTCACTATTATAAAAGAAACCATCAACTTCCCGGTTCCCTTAGTAAGTATAACTGAAAGTATTTGTTCATTAGAATTATTTCATGGTCCCACTTTTGCTTTCAAAGATATGGGAGCCAGGTTTATGAGCCGTTGCCTTGGTCATTTTATGAAAAGAAGCAGCAAGAAAGTAACAGTACTTGTTGCTACTTCCGGCGATACCGGGGGAGCTGTAGCCAATGGGTTTTATAATGTGGATGGGGTAGATGTGGTAATATTATATCCTTCGGGAAAAATCAGCAACGTTCAGGAAAAACAAATAGCAACCCCGGGCAACAATATTCATGCGCTGGAAGTGGAAGGAACGTTTGATGACTGCCAACAAATGGTAAAGCAAGCCTTTGGAGACGATCAATAAAACAAAAAATTATTTCTCACTTCAGCCAATTCTATTAATGTGGCCCGGTGGCTGCCCCAGCAGTTTTATTACTTTTTTGCCTATAAACAATGGAAAGAAAAAAACAATCCTCCAGTGATAAGTGTGCCCAGTGGAAATTTTGGAAATATATGTGCCGGACTTCTGGCCAACGCATCCGGACTTCCGGTAAAACACTTTATTGCAGCCTGCAATGCCAATGATGTCGTAACTCGTTATTTACAAAGTGAAAAATATCAAGTCCGAAAAACAATTGCCACCATCAGCAATGCCATGGATGTTAGTGACCCTAATAATTTTGTAAGGATATTAGAATTATTTGAGCAAAAAATCGGCGACCTTACTGCTAAAATTAGCAGTTAC
>CAYHPA010000080.1:12687-13536 GCA_964358155.1 uncultured Chitinophaga sp. | reverse complement strand
CTCGGCATCTTTAACCAGGATGGCATAACACCTGCACCAAGGGGCGTACCGCAGATTGAAGTGAAAATTGATATTGATCCCAACGGCATACTGCATGTAACGGCCAAAGACAAAGGCACGGGCAAAGAGCAGAAGATACATATTGAAGCCGGCAGCGGACTGAGCAAAGAAGAAGTGGAAAGAATGAAAGCCGAAGCAAGGGCCAATGAAGCCACTGATAAAGCAGAGAAAGAAAAAGTGGAGAAACTGAATATGGCCGACAGCCTCGTATTCCAGACAGAAAAACAATTAAAAGAATACGGAGAAAAAATACCGGCTGAAAAGAAAGCAGCGATTGAACAGGCTGCTGAAAAATTAAAAGAAGCACATAAGGCGCAGGACTTACCTGCAATTGATACAGCTATGGCCGAGCTGAATGCTGCATGGACGGCAGCGAGTGAGGATATGTATAAGGCGACGCAGGAACAGCCTGCGCAAGGCACAAGTGAGCCCGGACAAGGCACAAGCGAACAAGGTACAAGTACACAAGGGGCTGCGGATAATGTGACGGATGTGCCGTATGAGGAGGTGAAGTAATTACTTACTGCTGCTATACGATTTATTGAACACTCAAAAATATCTACTATGAAAAGAGAAGAAGCAATGGAGTTCTACAAAGAAGAACGAAGTAGATTTGAAAAAAGTAGAGGCATACAATGGAAGTTTGATGTCACATTTTGGGGATTAATTGTTGCAGCTACCGCCTTCTTTGACAAAAATAATTTGGGTAATTATGGGGACTATATAGGAATTCTCTCTTTGAATTTTTTATTTGTTCATTTTCTGTTTGCATATTATTTACAGATAGGA
>CAYHPA010000080.1:0-12677 GCA_964358155.1 uncultured Chitinophaga sp. | reverse complement strand
CTCAAAGATGCCACGAAGCTGATCGATGAACTCCTGCAAGAAAAAGAAGTGATGATGTATTAAAGGTTTTGAATTCAAGTAAAAATGATTTTATAGAAATTCCCATAAAACGACCATATATTAAGCTGTTTACGGGCGATTGGCAATGGATTTTTTTTCAAATTACCGCCACTGCTTTACTTCTTTCTGTCTTTTACATCAGTGTATCTGCTAAATAAATATCCGCTCCCTCCCATGTCTGCCCGTGCAGGGCTATGTGTGTAGCAGGCGACATTGGGAGTTAAGAGTTTTTCTGTTCAGTGTTTTCAATTTGTTCGTAGGCAAAACATTTGAACTCTGATTCATCAATTTGGTCGATCCTTGTCAATGAGCAAAGTATATCCTCCGTCGGGTCTTCATTTTTCCTGCAACTTAAACAGAGAGTTGGTTTTGGAAACAGGTCTGGGTTTATTTCGTTTCCATCATCATCAAAAAAAGGCATAGGCTGTTTTTTCAAAAGTAGGGAGAAAAATTTGAGATACAGGGAACCGCTAATACCGACTATCTTCCCCGCCGAGTCTCCTCTCGTAAAGCTTCCGAGCCGATGTCTGGGTCAGAAGTAGTTATTACTAAAAGAAATTTAGCGACCCGACCTGTCTGCCGGGTTTACCTGCCGGAGGCATGGAGGCAGGCTCGGCGATTTTAAATTTTAGTTCTGCGGAAGCTGAAATAAAATAAAAAAGATGAAAAAAAGTATTATGATATAGTGCTGTTTATATTTTTACAGCATGAGCAAGAATACAGGAAACAGTACCATTATAGGCATATCTTTGTTTACTTATGGGAAACAAAGATGGGAAGCGATTTCCTGCAGCCATAAATATAATTCACTAACCTTAAATTTAATTGTATGTCAAAAAAGAACGCTGAACCCAGAAAGAATAAGCCTACAAAAAAGAAAAGCTCAGCACAGAAGAAAGCGAATCCAAAGAAAAAATTACGCTAAGACGAAAATGCAAAGAGCCCGGTTAACAGCCGGGTTCTTTCACAGAGCCGTTAAGGACAAGCTGCTAAAACCTGATTTTCCAGTTCGTTTCTGAATCCTGTGAGAAGCCAAATACACCTTGTATTTTAATAATGAGATTTTCTTCGTCAATAGTATAATGGGCGGCGTAAGGAAATTTCTTTACCACAGCAAAACGCACATTGTCATATCTGAAAGAACGGGTGAATGGATTTTTCCTGATGCTTGCTAATTCTGAAAGCAGGTTTTCCTAAATCTGTCGCCAAGTCCTTTGCTTGCATCATTATAAAAACCGACAATTCTTTCGGTTTCCAGCAATGATTCGGGGGAAAAAGCAAGTTTATACCCGGGCATTACATTGCTTTAATCATTTTTAAAGCCGTCTTTTCATCTACCAGCAATTCCGGGTTCTTCTCATACTTCCTGATTCGTTTACGTACCTCTTTTTTTTGCCATTCGGGTATGGTATCAGGGGCATCTTCTTCCAGTACATGCAGCAATTTCTGTTTATCTTTTTCAGGTAGTTTTTTAACCAGGTCAACTAATTGGTTGAATTGTAATGGCAGAAAAATATTTTTTGCTGCAGGCATCTTAGAATGATTTTGTTGTAGTAAAGATAGTTAAACAGGAGCGGTTTTTCTCCTCCGCCTTGGCAGGTGTTCAATAAAAATAGCACGCCCCGGTTGCTGTTTTCTTCCTCCGCCTTGCTTCGTATCCGTAAAAAATAAACGCCCTGATGCGTTGCCTGTCCGAACTTGATTCGGGATCACTACGCATCGGAATGCAAACCCTGATGTTGCGTGGCGACAGTATCAGATTTCTTTTCTATCTTTCGTAAAACAATCACCATGCAGCTCCTAAAAGCAAGCAGAAGGTTATACACCCTGCTTTTCCTCACCACCATATCAGCTGTTCAGCTTTATGCGCAAGACAATGTAACCGGGCTAAATGTCAACAGTGTCCGGTTTGATAAAGGAGGCTTTTACAGGGTAATGGGTAAGGACTGGGTGGAAACAAACAGCGCCGGCCAGGACTTTGGGGGCATTACCGAAATAAACCGGGATGATTCATCCGTGTACCTGAAAAAACCGGGAGGAGACGGCCTGAAGATAAATGTACCCGGCAAGATGATTTATTACATCCCTGTACAAGGAGCCCCTTTTGCCCTTTATCCCATCACCTATTCCGGCTACGAAATAAGGGTAACCGGGCGCACGGTGAATTATGTTTTCTTTGATAAGGTAAGGGGTGCTTTAATAAAAACAACAGGTATGAAGTGGGTGGAACTGGACAGTACCGCTAATATCATTGCCGATTTTGTTGAAACACAAAGAGACGATTCAATGTTGCACCTGAAAAAAAGCAACGGCAGCATACTGCTGGTTGATACAAAAAATAAAACCACCTATATAAAAGAAGGCAATGAAGGTTTTACAGAACTCTACCAATCATCCAAGATGGGGAACGAAATCTTTGTAGTTGCCGCCACCGTAAAAAAAATCGGGTTGAATACAGGTGGCAGCATGTATAAAGACAATAATATATGGATAGAAACCGATGCGGAAGGGAAAGAAGTGGCCCGGTATACTATCACCCGCATCCAGGGTCTTTCCGTCTTTTTACAAAAAACAGACGGAACTGAATTTGAGATCAGCACTGAACACGGTAAAGTGAATAAAATAGGAGCAGGGAAAACTAAGGAAACCATTTACACCCTTACAAGTGCCAGCAACGAATTGCAGGCAAAAAGTGAAACAAAAGAAACGGTAGCAGAAACAATAGCCACACCGGCCTTCAATAACCTGGCCTCTTACCGCATTACCAATGGTTGGGAAGTTACTAACGGCAAATCATTAGATGTGGTAAACGATGGTAAAAAAGATAAAATACAAATGGCTAAGAGTGGCGCCTTTACCGGCCAGTACTGGACGTTAACACCCTTTCCGGGCTTAGCCGGCTATTACCGCCTTACCAATCTTTTCCTTGGCCATGATCTATCGCTGGATATAGTAAATGATGGAACAAATAATAAAATCAGTTTTGGTAAAACAGGTATATTATCCGGCCAGGCGTGGAAAATAACTCCGCTGCCGGGTGGTTACTATCGCCTTACCAGCAATTTTCAGGGCGATGGTAAATCCCTGGATATAATAAATGACGGAAAAAATACAAAACTTCAACTAAGCGCCACCGGCAATTATGCCGGCCAGTACTGGATGATTACGGAAATAAAATAATTTTTTTCCACCCGGCGTCTCCCCACTTAATCTTTTCTGTCCATGTCTGCCTGTGTGTGGGCAGTGTGCAGCCAGGCGACATTGGGCTGTTACGGAGAGGCAGGCTCAAAATATTTTGTACCTTTAATTCATGACAACAACCTATCGTCTTCATATCAATGAACTAACGGAAGACCTGCTGAACTCCATAAAAGCAGCCTTCAAAGACAAAACTGTGGAGATTGTAGTTTCAGATGAGATTAACGAAACCGACAGCATCCGCAGCTATGCGGCAGATGAGGACAGTTTTAAATTCTGGATGGTGGAAGAAGAAGACCTGTACCAGGATTATGCTAAGAAAAAATCAGAATGAAAACCGGCGACATTGTACTGATATCTTTCCCTTTTTCAGAGCTTACCTAGGTTAAAATAAGGCCTGCCGTAGTGGTAACTGAAACAAAGGACAAATACAAAGACCTTGTACTTGTTGCTGTTTCTTCACAGGTCCCTGCCACCCTTTCTTCTGCAGAAATAGTATTGAAACCCGATTCACTTAATGGTCTAAGAGCATCCTCAGTTATCAAAGTTGACCGGTTACTTACACTGAAATCGGAAAAAGTAGTTGCCAATATCGGAAGGTTGTCGTTAAATCAATGTACAGAGTTCGGTAAAGTGTTTAGGAGCCTTATTGATTAACTCAGATGGTCACCGCCTTGGGTTCGTGTCCGTAAAAAATAAACGCCACGATGCGTGTCCCGGAGATTAGTACACTGGTCTTCTAAAAAGTACCAACAACCAAAGCATCTCCGAACTTCATTTTCGCTAACATCCTTATTCTCATCTTATACAATTGGTATCGGCTTTACTGCAAGAGCTGTCTGCTGCTCTGCAAACGGAGCCTGCTGTTCTGCAAGAGCCATCTGCCATGCTGCAATGCCATTCTGCGCTGTTATAATGACAGGCGGCGGTCATGCAAAAGGAAACTGCTGCTCTGCAAACAGCTTCTGTCTTCGTGCAAGAGCCATCTGCTCTGCTGCAATGACATTCTGCACTGTTACAATTACAGACTGCTGTCATGCAAAAGGAAACTGCTGTTCTGCAAACAGCATCTGCATTCGTGAAAAGACATGCTTGCCAGCTGTCATCCGCCTTGGTTCCTGTCCGTAAATAAACGCCACGATGTGTGTCCCCACGCATCGGAAGTTAATGGTTCCTCGTAGTGTTGCGTGGAGACACGCAACATGGCCTGGGAGCGAAACTTCTGCTTATGCACTTGTTTATCATCATCATGGATTGCCTGATCCGTGTGGGGCGTAATTGATATACACCAACCTGTAATTTTTTCCTGTCTTATGTACCGGACTGTACATTTTCTTAAGTATAAATCCAAAAAGGTAAACAGATGCGCCGGTGAGTAAACCTTTCGTTATGGCTTTTTTATCCGGGTCTTTATCGCTCATATTGTTGATAAGCATCACACCTGTATAAGCGGCAGCGCCTGCTCTGAACAGCACACCGCTTTTTATCCAGAACCAGTGCACATGGCCTGCAGAGCGGTTGATCTGAAAGCTATTGTTGATTAAACTGATAAGAAACCCTTTTTTGGGTAAAGCAGCAATATCGTTGTAATGATAACCTTCAATTGGCCAGGAAACTGTATCGGTTCCCATCATATGGTATTGAACTGTTACCGGCCGGATATACACGGAATCTTTTGTGAGCCGGGTTATTTTTCCCTTATGCCAGCGCTGACTGGCTGTTTGAAAGGCAAATTCATTTCCTGTCCAGAGCCGTTGTACGACCTTATTTTTTTTCTTGATAAGAAGGCAATCATTTTGCGCAGCCAGTGCTGAAGACAGCAGCAGCGCCAGCAATGCAGGAAAAACTTTGGTCATGGCGATCAAAGGAACTCACTTTGCTGTTAATGAAATTGTAAATGCATTTTATACCGATGATGAAGCCAACACACAAACCCATGCGCAACAGCGGCATAAAATATTCTTTAACTTTAATCCATGAAGCCGTTTTTTTCTTTACTGTCAGGTCTTTTATTTTTCTGTCAATTGTCGGCTGGCCAGGATTCATTGCTATGGAAAAAAGTTGTGCGCTACGATGGTAAGACGGAAATATTTCCAGCATCATGGCTGGATAAGAAGACAAAGGCCCGTGCCAGCGTTACGGATACTGCCCGTTTTCAGCAGGACTCTCTTATTTTAGACAGGGCTTTTTCCAAATACCCGGGAGATGTTATCATCAAAGCGGTAAGAAAAATATACCTGCTGGGCCGCCTTCGGTTTGACGGGGAAAATTTTTTCGGCACCAACTCCCGTTACGATATTTATATGGCCCTGGAGAATAATGATGAGATAGAAAGAACATTTCATCATGAGCTTTCAAGCATTTTGTTTCGTAACAATCCCAGCTATTTGATACAGGATGAATGGAAGAAGTTGAGTCCGGAACTGTTTTCTGGCAGCAGCGCCGATGCCATGAAGGCGGGATATTATTCTACTGACTATGCGCCTGAATTGCTGGAAAAAGGATATCTGAGCCGCTATTCACTCTCCAACTGGGAGAATGATTTTAATATGTATGCGGAAGAGCTTTTTTGCGGCGGTAAAACATTTTGGGCGCTGGCAGACAAGTATCCAAAACTGCTGCAAAAAACAAGATTGATCATCCGCTTCTACAATGAGAAAGTAAATGGTCTTTTTGATGAGGCTTATTTCAGGGCGCTGGCGGATGAGTAGCAAGAGCTTGTTTTCACCTTTGTAACTGCCTGCATGTTGGTTTACCTGCCGCAACAACTACGATGTAAAATAAATAAACCGACGGTAGCTGCCGTCGGTTTATTGCGTATCAGCTATTCAATTCTGCTGGGCCATCATTGCCTGTGATTCTTCATATGTAGGGCCGTACAAGCCTGGCACAATATTGCCAGTCGCTCTTAAATGTGCTATCAACTCGCCACGGTGGTGATAAAGATGATTAAATAAGAAACCTCTTGCCACCTGTATCTTGGGCATCGGTGGCATAATGGGGGTGCCGCCCATCTGCATGGTCCATGTGTTGAAATAGTTGCTTTCATCTGAATTCTCCAGCACCGCTTTTGCATTGGCAACATTCTCTTCAAACTTCGCCACTATGTTGGATGCCTTGCTGATATCGCCTTTATCATACTTGTAGGTTCCCATATCAAATACATCCATGTTAAACGTGCAATCAAACCAGTTGTACACTTCGGCAATATGGGAGGCCAGTTGCCCCACCGACCAGAGATGCGGCTGCGGCCTGTAATCCAGGGCTGAATCAGGAATAGCGTTTAATAGTTTGCGGGTATTTTCTGCTTCATGCAAAAATTCACCCAGGAGCGCCTCTTTTATCATATGGTTTATTTTAGTGAACAGTAAATTTAAAGCTATTAAGCAGTACGATAATATTATTTTTTTCCTCCCGGGCCGATAGCTATCGGTTCGGGGAGGGATGCAGACATGGCTCAAAATATTTTGTATCTTTAATCCATGACGCAAATAGTAATAGATAAAAAGAAATATGTGCTGCTGCCGGAAAAAGAATACCTGGAACTGCAAAAGAAAGCAGCGCTAAGGTCTAAACCAGCTAAAACGCTTTCTTTAACAGAAGGCAAAAAACTATCTCATAAACTCATTGATAAATGGAATGACATCGGGTTTCTCACAGAACTTCAAAAAAGAGAGAAAGCCTATAAGACCGGCACCGCCAAAATGTATACCCTTGATGAATCAGTAAAAAGAGCAAGGCAGGCAGTGAGAAAAGTAAAAAAGGGTAAATGACATTTCAGCTATTAATTAATGAAGCGGCGCAACAGGAATGGAATGAAACAGCTGCCTGGTATGAAAGAAGGCAGCCGGGTCTTGGTGAAAGGTTTATAAAGAGTGTTGAAATAAAACTGGAATTAATTTCCCGTTATCCTGAGCGATATCCTAAACGAAAATGGAATTTCAGAGAGACTCCCGTTGGTATTTTCCCATTCAATATTGTGTACAGCTTTTACAAGAAAGAAGGAATTGTTACGGTTGCTTCAATCTTCCATACAAGACGCAATCCCGCCGGTAAATACAAAAAGTAAATTCATGAGAAACCTTCCGGTCTTAATCAACGAATTAGAAACCAAACTCCCCTTCATTGAGCAAAAGAAAGAATCTGTATCACAGGCAACGGTTGGCTGGCATATTGAGCATAGTTTGCTGGCATTAATAAAAATGATAAGTGCAGTTGAGCATTCCAACCCGGCGGATTACAAATGGAAATTCAATATTAAACGCACTGTTGTTTTACTGCTCGATAAATTTCCAAGGGGCAGGGCCAAGGCACCTGCGTCTGTAAAGCCGGGTGAGGTGATCAATAATAATAGCATCGCTCCATTACTTTTAAAAGCAAAACAAAAGGCGGAGTCCTTTGAAAAATTAAGCAAAGACAAATTTTTTACACATCCCGTTTTTGGTGATTTGCGGGTAAAGCAGGCCCGCAGGATCATTGCCATTCATACCAGGCACCACATTAAGATCATCAATGATATTTTAAGCGCCTAAATATACTGCTCCGCTTTCTGTATTATTTCTTAACTTTCTATACACAAAGCCTGTCCGGGAAAATCATTATGCGACAATACCTGGTACTCACCTGTTTTCTTTTGCTGAGTTTTGCTGCACATAGCCAGCAACTCCTTAATAGCGGGTTTGAAGAATGGGATACATCGGGCAAAAAACTCAATCCATTACACTGGTCGGTCAATATTGATGCAGCGCTTCATCACAATCCTGCCGGTATTGCAAAGAAGGGAAAAAACTCAATTATCGTCTCCACCTGGTATAGTTATGTGTCGGGCCATTTGTTTTATGGCAGCTTTAAAGATCCGGAAGATGATAACTGGATGAACTATACCGTTCCTTTTACGGGCAAGCCGGTTAAACTGACCGGTTATTACCGCTACACCCATCCCATCAATGAGACTGATGTTGCCGTTGGTGAAATACTGATCAAAGATGTAGCCGGTGATAGTCTTGCTGTTGGCCGGGTGCTGCTGGACACAGCCAGCAACTGGAAAAAGTTTGAAATCCCTTTAACCTATCATTCAGCCAACAAAGCAACTGCGATTGCTGTCCATTTTAGTTCATGTGCTAAAAGAGGAGGAATGAACAATGACAGTTACCCCAACCGGCTTTACCTCGATGCTTTAAAACTGGTTTACAAATAACAATAAACCGCATGCAGGTTATTTAAAACTCTCTAAGTAATTCTTCACCGTACGGTAAGCCCGGCCTTGCTCACCTTCCTGCACTTTTTCGTCTTTGGAGTCAATACGGATGACCAATTTTTTGCTGGCTAATTTTTCAAATGCAGTCAACGCCATAAAATTGGATTCATCCATCATCTTGTGCGCCAGCAGTGGCAATATGGCCTTGCCCATTTTCATCAGGTCTTTGAACTCAGCAGTCTTTGTGCGGCTGTAGGGATTTGAGTCTAAAGCAAATTCGGCGCTGAACCATGTTTTCTTCCATGCTTTGAACTTTGTTTCAAATTGTGAGATCGTTTGTTTTGGCAGTTGTTTTCTGACGGAGTCTATCCTGTCGGTTTCAATTTTATTGAATCTTCTTGTTCTGCGCATATAACGTGTATAATATTTTGGAAGGCGGGGGTAGTACCGTATTTTCTTTCCGTAATAAGTGATAACATGCCCATACACCGGACCGTTCAGTTCATTCAGGCAATGTTCAATTTTTGCCAGACTTCCGCATTTTGATTCCCAGCAGGGGCCATGAGTAGGGCCCGAGATGCAGCCATGCGTCATATTATTAGAAGCGTGGCCCCATGCCGCCACCGATCCCTTTGTTTTGCGGATGAGGTTGAACTGGCTGTAAAAATTGTCAAAATCGCTCAACAAGCTGCCCGGCCAGTGCCATACATTGGTAACACCCACTGTCCATGAAATACAATTGTAGCTGCCCGTTGGTTCACCGGTAACGATGGTGAAGTCCACATCAAGCAAGGGAAAATCGTTTAGAAAAGTAATTTTTTCTGTAGCAGTGAGTTTGCGGGGAAGCGCCATACGATAAGGTTTTGAAAACTGAAGGTAAGTGAATCATAGATCGGCACAATACCACTTTGTGGTAATTCTTACCCTTTATTATGTCGGTCAATACCTTCTCCTGTCATTGCCAAACCCCGGCTTCTTGTATCCTCCGCCGCCACCGCCTCTGTCTTCAGCAGCCTTTACCACCAGTGGTTTTTTGCCGAGTGAGATATCGTTGAGGTGCTCAATAGCATCTTTGGCGTCCTGTTCTTTTTCCATTTGCACAAAACCAAAGCCACGGCTTTTGCCTGTTTCTCTGTCCATAGAGACTTTGGCGGAAATGACCTTTCCGAATTTTTCGAAGATCTCTTCCAGTTCTGCATCATCCAGGTCGTAGGGGAGGCCGGCAACAAAAAGGTTCATGCGATAGTTTTCACAAATATAGTCTTCGTTTCCCTATTGGGTCATTTTGCAGGAAAGATGTTTCCCACAAGGGCACAAGGAACACAAAGTGGTTTCTGTCAGCTCTATTTTTCTGCCCTCGGGTTTTTGCGGGAGATATATTTATGATGACCCGTTGCAGAATCTGCGTCTGTGTAATTTGAAAAGTAATTGCATCGGAGCATAAAACCATTTTATGCGAACCCTCTTCATTGTTTTGATGCTGTATTGTGCCACGGCAAGTGCACAAACCTTTAAAGACAGTTCTGTTGTAAAAATGATTGAAGACCTGCCTGCGCAGGAGCCGTTTGATACTGCACATAGCTATCACAGGGTTACAGTGTCCTATGTGTATATTATCAGCGATAATGATGTGTACAGGATATTTGGTTATTATGCAGGGGTCAGGTACCGGGAGTTCAACTTTGCGGATTACCATATTTTTGGCGAGCAGCGATGCAGGCAATGCATGCTATACTGTCATCACGACGAAGGGCAAACAAATTGCCATCGCAATGTCTGTAGCAGGGAGTGGGTGTGGGCGATGAGAGAAAACAAAAAAGCATTCACAGCAATTTCATCTGTTACATTGCCGGGCCATGTTGATGCCAAACTTCCTGACGGAAGGCGTTCATTCTTTGGTGATACTGTCATAACCTCATCAGCAGATAGTATGACCAGATGGTACACCCATGGCGGCGGGGATTGTTTTGCACGATTTACATACACGGTTGTTGCCGATCAACATAATCAAACTTTATTGCTGATTGAAAGGAATTTTTGGGGCGGCTGCCGGGCCGGTGGCAGCTGGAATTTTACCATCTCATTCAAGATGCCTCCCGGTATTTTGAATAAAAGGAAAAATATCATTCTGATGGAGAAATACAACAATTGAATTTTTCCCTGCTTCTATGACATGGGCCCTGCTTCAATGGCAGCAAAAATTTTGGACACAATCCGTTTTGTCATACAAATAACCCCGGCATGGTTATTCGCAGGTATGCTGACATGGCTAAATAAAACTTAGCTTTACTTTAATCATTTAAGCAGTTCTGATGGAAATTGAAATATTCACCCTCGCCGACTTTGCCTCTGATAATAATTCAAAGCTCACTATTGTGGGCACATTTGACAGTATTCATTCCAAGCAATTCCCTGTCACACACCCGTCCTGTAGTATTGCCTGCCGCCTGCGGTTTGCCGCCAAGGAAACCGGCAATCATGATTTCAAGTTGCGGCTGATAGATGCAAAGGGAAAAGAAATCATTCCGCCGATTGAGGGCAATATTAATATTGGCGAACAGGCCAATGGGCAATCAGCATCTATCAATATCGTCGTCAATTTCAATCAATTGAAATTTGAAACAGCCGGCCGCTATTCCTTTGAACTGTACATTGATGGCGATTGGAAAACAGGATTGCCACTTTATATGCACCAGGCATCCTGATATCATCTTTTAAACACCTGCACCTGCATATCTGGTTCAGAACGCATGGTAACAAGCGGTGCCTGTGTGAATTTGAAACCAGCCGGCTTGTGCAATGAAAAATGCTGCAAAATAATTGGCACGATCACCTGCATTTCCATAATGGCAAAATTGCGGCCTATACATAGCCTCGGACCACCACCGAAGGGGAAGTAGAGAAACTTATGATAGGTTTTCGTTTTCTCCAGGGTGAATCTTTCGGGAATAAACTCCAGCGGCTTTTCCCAATACTTTCCGTCACGCTGCATTTGATATACAGGTATCAGTACATTTAATCCTTTAGGTATTTTAAAACCTCCGATTTCATCATCCTGTATGGCCTGTCTGCCTATTACCCATGCCGGAGGAAAAAGCCGCATGGTTTCATCAATCACCATCCTCGTATAATCAAGTTTCGGCAAGTCCGCCAAAGCTGGGCTTTTTTTATTCAGTACACTTATTGCTTCTCTTACTGCATTTTCTTCAACTGCTTTGTTTTCATCCAGGCAATGAAATAACCAGGTGAGTGCAACAGCCGTAGTCTCATGCCCGGCCAGGAAAATGGTGATCACTTCGTCCTCTATCTGTTTATTATCCATCATTTCACCTGTCTCTTCATCTTTGGCTTCCATGAGCATGGACAACAGGTCATCGTATCGTTCCTTTGCTTGTCTTCTCTTTTCAATGATCTGGCGAACTACTTTTTTAATGGCAGTATACGATTGCTGCTCCCTTATATTGCCCGGGCTTGGTACCCAGAGAGGAAGTTTAACCGGTTTTACAATCCGCCGTATCAGCCGTTCGTTGGCAATATTGAATTCCCGGCTTACAGTATCCACCACATCATGCACATCGGCGCTGAAGAGGCAACGGCAAACAATATTCAGCGTTACCTGCATCATTTCTTTGGAAAGATTTACCTGGTGCCCGTCACTTAGTTTCTGCCAGGATGTTACGAGTTCGTTGGCTGCATCTGCCATTGTTCTGACAAACCCTTCCAGTTTTTCTTTGTGAAATGCAGATTGGGCAAGCCGGCGCTGGCGCAGCCAAAAATCACCTTCGCTGGTAAGCAGTCCGTTTCCTACCAGGTGGCGGATAATCCGGTAAGCATAGCTCTTCTGGTAGTTTTTATTATTGTCCTGCAAAATATGTTTTACATAATCGGGTTTTGAAACAATAGCAATCTGTTCAAGAAATGAACGGCTCTTGACCCGGAATATACCGTCGTATTGCGGCACTTTATCAACCAGGAATTGCAAAGGATCTTTTCCAAAAAAATAAATAGCTCCAAAAAGCCAGTGACTTTTATCTTCTAACGGAAGTGTTTGTGTGGCAGCAGTTGTCATATCTTATTCATTTCAACTTGAAGATACGTTGTTAGTTACATTGAACTTTGCTTTAACAATTACTTTATCACTGCGTTTGGCAGCAAACTTTTATTGTTGTACATTTGCATCATCAAACGCTGAGCTATCGTACCCAACTACAAGAACGCAACC
>CAYHPA010000079.1:0-13631 GCA_964358155.1 uncultured Chitinophaga sp. | reverse complement strand
TGAAGCCGGTTACCAGCGAACCTGCTACAGAAAGCAAGGTTTCGCAGCCGCCCATGCAATCTGAAAAACCAGTGAGCAGCGGACAACAGTGATTTGTTTGCAAAAGGGTGTAGTAGAAATAATATACGCAAGAAGGCCTTTAACGGGCCTTCTTTTCTTTTGCTACATAAACCTGGACCTGCATGTGCATCCATAGTAGTCACTTTATAGTGTAGCAAAAAATAATTAGCTTGCTATTCATAAAACGGAGTTTTTTTATTGGATTTTATCAGTGATTTAAACGAGATAGTTTATGGGTGAGGATATCCGGAAAATTTCCGGCATACCCGGCGCTAATTCTGATTTATCAGCTTACACCGGACCTTTTGGTACCGGGGAAATCGTTCATTTACTCAAGCGTACCATGTTCGGTGCCAAAAAACCGGATATAGATTATTTTAAGA
This sequence comes from uncultured Chitinophaga sp., assembly GCA_964358155.1. GTDB lineage: Bacteria > Bacteroidota > Bacteroidia > Chitinophagales > Chitinophagaceae > JJ008. Next base: position 13,188 of record CAYHPA010000079.1, on the reverse strand, counting down.
AGATGACATTGCCGCAGGCAATTGATGAGCTGCTGCACCCGGCAGAGTTTTCACAGCCGCTTCCGGTTAATGATTTTGACCAGGTTGGCCTTTTTTTACCTTACGGTGCCACATGGGTGGATGCCCCTTACAACAATGCTGAAGATGATGGCTTTCGCATCGGCTCTTTTAAAAAATGGTCGCTGGGTGTCTTTATCAACCAGGACCGTAGCATCCGTGAAAAAATGTTGCTGTTCTGGCACAATCATTTTGCCACACAAACCGATATTGGTCGTTGCAACCTGGTGTGGCGCCATCACAAATTACTCCGTGATGAATGTCTTGGAAATTTTAAGGATCTTACCCGGAAATAACGCTTGATCCCCATATGCTCCGTTATTTGAATGGGGAAGAGAACACTAAACTTGCTCCCAACGAGAATTATGCCCGGGAGCTGCAGGAGCTTTTTTGTATTGGCAAAGGCCCGGGTGCAAAATTTACCGAGTCGGATGTAAAGCAGGCAGCAAAAATATTAACCGGATGGAAGGTTGACCTTGACAAGAATACCAGTTATTTCAAAGAGGACGATCATGACAGCTCTGATAAAACATTTTCATCTTTTTACAGCAATACAGTTGTCAGGGGGCGAAGCGGGCCTGATGCGGGGGAGGCAGAGCTCTCCGATCTTCTCAATATGATCTTTTCAAACAGGGAGACCGCCCTGTTTATCTGCCGCAGGCTGTACCGCTGGTTTGTATACTATGATATTGATGAGAACATTGAAAAAAGTATTATTGAACCATTGGCAGACCTGTTTATCAAAGATGCTTTTGAAATAAAACCGGTGCTTGTTTCTTTGTTGGGCAGTAAGCACTTTTTTGATACAGTGAATATTGGTGCCCAGGTAAAAAGCCCGCTTGATTTTTGCATCGGCTTGCAAAGGGAATTCAATATACCGTATGTACTGGATAAAGATTATTCCGTGAACTATAGTATGCTGCTTTTTCTTATTGAATATTGCAGTATGATGGGCCAGGTGTATGCAGATCCGCCTAATGTTTCCGGATGGCCTGCCTATTACCAGTCGCCTGCATTTTATGAGTTATGGATCAATACTTCCACTTATCCTAAACGTAATGAGTTCAGTGCAACTATGATTGACTACGGATACAACAGGGAGGGCCGTTTTTTTATTGCAGATGTTGTGGCCTTTGCAAAATCACTCCCTGACCCCGGCGATCCGGATAAGTTGATCAGCGACTCCCTTGAACTATTATACCGAATACCTGTATCTGAAGATTCGAAGAATAAATTAAAAAAGGAAACATTGTTAAGCGGGCAAGCACAGGACCATTACTGGACCGATGCATGGAAAGAACATATAGCTGATCCATCAGACATGGTGTCAAGAAACATTGTAGAATCCAGGTTGAAGAACCTGTACCGTTATATTGTTAATTCACCCGAATACCAGCTGGCCTGACGAGAAAAATGGAAAGAAGAAAATTCATAGCAAATACTTCTGCAGTCATATTACCTGCTTTACTCAACGGGTTTACTGTAAAAGCCCTGGGACGTGAAAATATTTTCACTTCATTACTGGGTTCTTCAGACGCCGAAACAGACCGGGTATTGGTCATCATACAGATGTTTGGGGGAAATGACGGATTAAACACAGTGATACCTGTCAGCAATTATGGAAATTATTATAATGCAAGGAAGAATCTTGCTATTGCTGAAAATAAAATTCTTCATGTAAACGGCAATTCCTCATTTGGTTTTCATCCGGTACTGACAGGATTCCGGGAATTATATGAGGAAGGAAAGCTTGCCATTCTTCAGTTAGTGGGGTATCCGGCTCCGAATTATTCGCATTTCCGCTCTTCTGATATCTGGATGTCTGCCTCGGATGCCACCCAGTCGTTAAATACAGGTTGGGCAGGCAGATACCTGAATCAATTGCATCCACAATACCCCGAGGGGTATCCTAACGAGCAGGTGCAGGACCCGCTTGCCATACAGATTGGCACAGCCACATCCTTTGTATTCCAGGGTAACAAATCGCCTATGGCAGTTAATATTGCAGATCCGCAAAACGTATATAACCTGCTGAATGGCTTTACGGATACAGCGCCCAAAACAAATGGAGGCCGGCAACTTGATTTTATCAGGCTGGTAGCGCAGCAATCACAGGCATATTCGCAGGTAATAAAAAAAGCAGCTGACAGAGTAACGTTGCAGGCAGAATATCCGGGTAATAATTCACTCGCTGCACAATTGAAAATTATTGCCAGGCTTATAAAAAGCGGGCTAAAGACAAAAATATACCTCGCAAGCTTTGATGGATTTGATACCCATGCACAACAGGTCAATTCAAATGATACATCAACCGGCAGACATGCTGATCTGCTGAAGACGGTGGGAGACGCTATAAAAGCATTTCAGAATGATCTTGAATTTTTGAAGATACAGGACAGGGTATTGGGAATGACATTTTCTGAGTTTGGAAGAAGAATAGCTTCTAACGACAGCCTTGGCACGGATCATGGGGCTGCTGCGCCATTATTTGTTTTTGGAGCAAAAGTAAAAGGTAATATTTATGGTGAAAACCCGGAAATACCTGATAAGGTTACCCTTGAGGATAACCTGCCTATGCAAACAGATTTCAGGAAAGTATATTTTACATTACTGGAGGATTGGATGCATGTGCCGAAGCCTGAATTGATACGGATGCTATACAAAGATTACAGAACGATACCTATTATTCAAAAGTAGCCCTGCAGATTACTGCTGTTTTAATACTGCCCAATGTGCATAACAATAATGGATAGCCAGAAAAATTAGTTTAAATATTATTGGCCGGTATATATCTTCTGTCTAATTTAGCAGAGGTATTCCTTCAAAAGCCAACCTGGTTAACTCTCCTCTTTAGTAGCAGCCATTATCCTACCAATAGCCTTTTTTTGTGCCCTGTATGTATTTATACTTTGTATTTATTATTTAACCATTTAAAAAACGCTTATGAGAAGAAGAATTACCCTCTCATGTTTAGCGGTGTTTTTGGCCATCGGGTTCAGCAAGGCCCAGGTTCCCTCATTAAATCCTATTAACGGTGTTGTTCCGGCCATTTTGAATGCTGCCGGAGGCAGTTACGACAATCCATCGTCGTACTACCGTTATGAGTGGAGTTTTGGTGAACTGCTGCTGATCCAGGCCTTTGCGCCGCCAGACAGTTCGGTACTTGTAACCCAGGGTGTATTGCAGCCCTGCACCGACCAACTCGGGTACTCACCTTTCACCTTATTGTTTGACGAAGGCGACTACAAACTCTTTCCCAATCCCACCAGCGGGAAGTTTGAAGTTGATTTCTTTGTACGAACACCGGGAACGATGAGCCTTCAGTTGATCAATTCAGTCGGCCAGATCCTTTCTAAGAAAAGCTATCACTATGATGGCTGTTGCCGCATTGAGTTGTTTGATATCTCAAGGTATCCCGATGGACTGTACTATGTGGTGGCCGATCTGAAACCGGATATTAACCGTCCGGGTGATAACCTGGAGGTGATCCGCCACAGCGGGTTAAAAGTGGTCAAACTGAGCGACAAATAAAATCAAAACCAAAAAATACGCAATCACATGAAAAAGATTTTAAACTTACTGGCGATCATGCTGCTGGCAGCAATTGGTGCTATAGCGCAGTCGCCTTCTCCGGGTATATTTAATTACCAGGGTGTAGCCCGCAACAGTGTGGGTAATGTGCTTATCAATAAAGCTATCACTCTGCGATTGACAATTCATGATGGAGCCCCCGCCGGGCCTACTGTGTATCAGGAATCCCGCGGAGTTACGACCAATCCATTTGGATTGTTCAATGCACAGGTAGGTAGCGCAGGCGCTACGAGTGTAACCGGAACAATCGCCGGCGTAAACTGGGGAGTAGGTGCAAAATACATCCAGGTGGAGATAGACCCCAATGGCGGTACATCTTTTATTAATATCGGAACAGCACAGATTGCTTCTGTTCCTTATTCTCTTTATTCGTCGTTGGCAAATGACCTTGTATTGCCTTTTTTAAAGACACAGGCCAATGCAGGCACTTTGTTCAGGATAAATAACAGCGGTACTGGCATTAGCGGAGCTATCATGGGAACAACAAGTTCCAATGCAGCCAATGCATGGGGCGTTCATGGCCAGGTTAATAATACATCGGCCGGTGGATTCTCAAGTGGTTTATTAGGAACTAACCTGAGCACAACTGGTTTGGGCATCGGTGTTACCGGTTCTCAGAATGGAAGCGGCTGGGGTGTGTATGGTACTACTCCAAGTGGTATCGGTGTTTATGGTGCATCTACATCCGGGACGGGTGTATCTGGTTCTTCAAGTTCCGGCAATGGTGTAAATGGTACTTCTACATCTGCCTATGGAGTTACAGGTGTAACCAATGCCTCTAATGCATCGGGAGTATTAGGTGATGGAACCGGAACTGGCAATTCTTCAGGTGTAATGGGTCGTTCCGGAGAAGGTTCTTATCCTGGTATTGCCTTTAATTCTGGGATACTGGGCAGAGCGAATGCGAACGTAGGCGTACAGGGACTTGCATTAAGCGGAACCGGGGGATACTTTTCTGCTACTACCGGTCTGGCGCTTAATACAGCCGGAAACCTCAGGCATACCGGAATCGGCGAAGCTTTGAACAGGATTCTGAGAAGTGATGCTGCAGGCAATGCAACATGGGTTGATCCTGCAGCCGTTGGTATAGTAACGGGTAGTGGTACAGTAAATTTTGTACCTAAATGGACCCCTGTAGGCACTAATTTAGGCAATTCACTCTTGTTTGATGATGGAGCCAGCGTAGGTCTTGGCACGACAACTCCTACTCATCGTTTGGATGTAACACATGGCGGCTCTACAGGCATCGGTGTTAATTCTACTTCTGGGTTCTCTGTTATAGATATTAATGGCAACAGCGGAGATGCAGCATTGCGTTTTCAGGCTGCTGGTGTAAGCCAGTGGAATACCCGCAACCGCCCTGCAGATAATTATTATGAAATATTTGAAATGGGTGGAGGCGGCAGCCGTGTAGTTATTCAGGATGGTACTGGTAACCTTGGTGTTGGTGAAACTACCAACCCTTCTTATAAATTAGATGTATTACATGGTGGATCAACCGGTATCCGCAGCCGTTCATCTGGCAGTTTTTCTGTTGTTGATATAGATGCAGCCAGTGGCGATGCAGCCCTTCGCTTCCAGTCATCTGGTGTAGGTATGTGGAATACCCGCAACCGTCCTGCTGATAACTATTATGAAATTTTTGAATTAGGTGGTGGCGGCAGCCGTGTTGTTATCCAGGATGGCACAGGTAACTTTGGTATTGGTGAGACTACTGCTCCTTCTTATAAATTAGATGTATTGCATGGCGGTTCAACCGGTGCCCGCATCCGTTCTTCCGGTTCTTTCTCCGTTGTGGATATTGATGCTGCAAGTGGTGATGCTGCTTTGCGTTTTGCAAATGCCGGCGTAAACCAATGGAATATCCGCAACCGTCCTGCTGACGATTATTTGGAAATTTTTGAATTAGGTGGTGGCGGCAGCCGTGTTGTTATCCAGGATGCAACCGGTAACGTAGGTATCGGTGAAACAACCAACCCAACTTATAAATTAGATGTATTGCACGGTGGCGCTACTGGTGCCCGGGTTCGTTCAAGCGGTACATTCTCTGTAATAGATATTGATGCTGCAAACGGTGATGCTGCTTTGCGTTTTGCAAGTGCCGGTGTAAACCAGTGGAATACCCGTAACCGCCCTGCTGATAACTACTACGAGATATTTGAACTCGGTGGTGGCGGCAGCCGTGTTGTTATACAGGATGGTAGTGGTAACGTAGGTATTGGTGAAACTGCAAACCCTACTTATAAATTAGATGTATTGCACGGTGGTGCCACCGGAATCCGCAGCCGTTCAAGTGGTACTTTTTCTGTAATAGATATTGATGCTGCAAACGGTGATGCCGCTTTGCGTTTTGCAAGTGCCGGTGTAAACCAGTGGAATACCCGTAACCGTCCCGCTGATAACTATTATGAAATATTTGAATTAGGTGGTGGCGGCAGCCGTGTTGTTATCCAGGATGCAACCGGTAACGTAGGTATCGGTGAAACAACCAATCCAACTTATAAATTGGATGTATTGCATGGTGGTGCCACAGGTATCCGCAGCCGTTCAAGTGGTACTTTTTCTGTAATTGATATTGATGCTGCAAACGGTGATGCTGCTTTGCGTTTTGCAAGTGTCGGTGTAAACCAGTGGAATACCCGTAACAATCCTGCTACTGATGACTACCAGATATTTGAACTTGGTGGTGGTGGTGAAAGGTTGAGGATTGAGAATACCACGGGAACTGTGGTAGTGAGTGGTGATTTTACTGTATTGGGTGTAAAAGCGTTTACAATGGATCATCCTACAGACCCTGCAAACAAACTGCTGAGGCATGCCGCTGCTGAAAGTAATGAAGTTATTAACTTCTATAGCGGCAATGTAATAACCGACGCAAGCGGTAAAGCAACTGTTCAGCTTCCTGATTATTATCAGGCACTGAATAAGGACTCCCGTTACCAGTTGACTGTTATCGGTTCTTTTGCTCAGGCTATCATCAGCAAGGAAGTTAATAACAACCAGTTTGAAATTGCTACCAGTGTTCCCAATGTAAAAGTTAGCTGGGAAGTAAAAGGTGTCCGTAATGATGCCCGCATGCAGCAACAACCTTTTGTTGCAGTAGAAGAGAAATCTGCTCTTCAAAAAGGTAAATACTGGGATCCTGCTGCACATAATCAGCCTGCCAGCAAGGGCGTAAGTTATGATGCCAGCATTGAGTCTTCATTAAACTACACTGCTCCTGTCAATGCTAACAAAGTTGCTCCTGCAACAAGCGGCGGCAGTCTTGATCAGCAAGCTATTATTCCTCCGGCTGCCAACAAAGTAGCTACAGGCGGCAGTCTTGATCAGCCCGCCATTGTTGCTCCGGTAAACAAGGTTGTTGACAAGAGCGGCAGTGTTGAGGATGTAAAACCTGCTGACAAGAAAGCAGAAGTAAAACCAGTTGATGCGAAAGGTACCAGTGTTGAAGAAGTGAAAAAACCTGCTGTGCAAGAGAAGAAAACTCCTGCAGCATCAGTTCCCGAAAGCACAAAAACTGATTAAACCGGGCAGATTTAAAACCACATAGAACAGGAACAAGAAGGCCCCGGCAGGGCCTTCTTTTCATTTTAACCTCACCCCCAACGAGTATTGTTTTTCAGAACGGACAGCATGTTCAAACTCCCCCTCTCGATTTGGAGAGGGGAGTTTGAACACATATTTCGTTTACCAATGAACAGCTTAAAGGGGTGAGGTCAAAAAAAGAGAAGACCGGTCGGCCTTCTCTTTCAAATCTGTGTATAAACTTGTTTTATTGTGCTTTTGGTTTGATAGGCGGTTTTGTCACAGGCTTGGTTCCAACTTTCAGGTTCTTATCACATACATCCAGGTTGCCTTTAGCGCCAACAAAATCGGGGAACATCTTTAAGGCTTCCTGGAAGTATTTCCTGGCTTCAGCATAGTTTTTCAGATCCATTCTCAATACGCCAAGCAGGTTGGCAGCGGCTGCATTTACCGGCACGGCCTGCTGGGTTCCATCCATGGAGGTAAATGCAACACCAATTTTTTTACTGTTCGTGTCAGCTATAGCAGCACGGGCCGAGGCTTCGCTTTCGGCCACACGTTTTATCTGGTACTGGCAAACAGCCATCTTATAAATATGATAAGGGCTCTTTGTTTTGGGTACTACCTGCTCAAAAAGTCCGGTAGCAGCCTTAGGATCGCCCAGTTCATCATAGCACTCAGCAGCACGGGCCATGGCATCTACATTTTCGGGTACGGCTTTATAGACTTCTTCCGCCAGCAATAAAGAACTGTAATAGTTTTTGGTGTTGAAATATAGCATCGAAAGGGTGTCTTTATAAGCCATATTACTGTCAACAGCAATGTAGCCATGCAATGCATTAATGGCGGCAGCAGCATCGTTGTAGGTAATGGCCTGGTTATACACTTTCAGGTAATGCTTTTTCATGGCGCCATTATCCTGGGCCTGTGTATCGGACAAAATGGCCAAAGAGACGAGAAACGGAACAAATTTTTTCATCATATAAAGGTTTTTGATTATCGCCTGCCTGTTGGCAGACAGGGATAAAAATAACAGTTCCTGCCCGATTGCATAGTATTTTTTTCATCAAAATGATAATTTGCAGTATGAAGCTGAAAATCATACCTGCTGCATTTTCCCTGCTTTTTTCTTGTGCAGTATCTGCCCAGCAGGAAGATTCCCTGGATACAGAACGGCTGGCTAAAATGATCAGCCTCTCTGAAGTGCTCGTACGTACTGATCTGAATGTCGCCCGGTTCATTGAGCAGGTAAAAAACGACACTACTTTCTATAAGGCCTTCCGTAACCTGCACATGCTGGGCTTTTCTGCATGGAACGATATACGGATAAGGGATAAAAAAGGGAAAGTGACTGCTTCGTTGCAGAGCAGGACAAGGCAATTCCGGCAGAGCGGTTGCCGCAGCATGCAGGTGCTTGATGAGAACAGCATCAATTTTTATAATAGCGACAGCAGCTATAAATATTATACAGCAGAACTCTATGCCGGTTTGTTTTTTACCAAAGGGAAGGTTTGCGGTGAAAACAATGTTGTGAATGGCGTTGATTTCAGTCCCAGGGGGAAAAAAGGGATGGAAAAAAATAAGCAGCAACTAAAAATGCTGTTTTTCAATCCCGGCAAAAAAATTCCGGGTATTCCTTTTATCGGAGATAAGATCGACATCTTTGATCCCGATAAAGCAAAATACTATGACTTCCTGATTGACTATGGCGATTGTGAGGGACAGTCCTGCTATATTTTTTCTATAAAAGTGAAAAATAATCTAAGCAGCAGTGAAAAAAATAAAATTGTTATTGACAGCATGACCACCTGGTTTAATGTAAAGACAATGGAGGTGATGGCCCGCAACTATGATATGAGTTATGATGCGGGACTGTATGACTTTGATGTGCATATGGAAGTGCAGATGACAAAATTTGGTAACTATCTTGTACCAAAAATTCTGCGCTATATCGGCAACTGGGATGTAATCTTAAAAAAAAGAGAAAGAGGTCTTTTTACAGCTACCTTATTTGACTTTACCAACTGAGCTGCTATAGTTTTTCCATTTTTCAATTACTTGCTGCATGTCGGCCGGAAGCGGGGCTTCAAAAAATATTTCTTTAGCAGTTGAAGGGTGAATAAAACCAAGGGTTTTTGCGTGAAGGGCCTGCCTCGGGCATAACTGAAAACAATTGTCGACAAACTGCTTGTATTTGGCAAATACAGTTCCTTTTACAATTTTATCGCCACCATAAAAATCATCGCTGAACAACGGATGGCCGATATATTTCATATGCACCCGTATCTGGTGGGTGCGGCCGGTTTCAAGCTTACACTCCACCAGGGTTACATAACCAAATCTTTCCAGCACTTTGTAATGGGTAATAGCGTCTTTTCCATGATCGCCCTCAGGGTAGGCTTCAAATAACTTCCGGAAACGGAGATTACGGCCCACATGGGCAACAATGGTGCCTTCGTCGTTTATCATATCGCCCCAGACCAGCGCCAAATATCTCCGTTGAATAGTATGATCAAAAAATTGTTTGGCCAGGTGGCGCATGGCTTTATCATTTTTGGCAAGCACCAGTAACCCACTGGTGTTCTTGTCAATCCGGTGTACAAGACCAAACCTCGGCAGAACATCTTCGGACAAAGCCGGGTTTTGTTGCTGAAGATAGTATGCCACCCCGTTCAGCAATGTGCCGGAGTAGTTGCCACTGCCGGGATGCACTACCATGCCAGCAGGTTTGTTGACGATCATCAGGTCAGCATCCTCGTACACAATAGTCAATTCCATCTTTTCGGGCACCACATCTGTATCTTCCGGGCTCATGTCTGAAAAAACGATAATGGAATCCAGCGGTTTTATTTTGTAGTTGGAACGAACTTCTTTTCCGTTAACTGTCACCAGCCCCGCATTAATTGCCTGCTGCACTTTATTCCGGGTAGCGCCTTCAATCCTGTTGACAAGAAATTTATCAATACGAAGCGGATCCTGCCCTTTGTCAATCACCATACTGAACCTTTCGTACAGGTCATCGTTATTATCTGATACTTCCGGGTTATTTTTTTCTGGATCATCCTGCATAAAGACAAAGGTAAAGGATGGTTATTTGTCGGTAAATTTGCGGGTCAACATGAGCAAACAACAAATCACCTTCAGGGATATTGGGTTGATGGATTATCAAACCGCATGGGATTGTCAGGAAAAGCTGTTGCGGGAAAATGTGAGGAAGAAGTCTTTGGCCTATAGCCAGCAGCAGGGAATCGTATCAAATGAACTTCCGACTCAGCATTATCTTCTCTTCACAGAGCATCCTCCAGTGTATACATTGGGCAAAAGTGGCAGTATGGAAAATGTGTTGCTTGCAGGCGATGAATTGAAAAAAAAGGGAATTGAGTTCTTTCATACCAACAGGGGAGGAGATATTACTTTTCATGGCCCCGGCCAGGTGGTTGGTTATCCGATTCTTGACCTGGAGAAATTTGAAACAGATATTGGCAAGTATCTCCGTCGCATAGAGGAAGTGATTATTCTTACCCTGACGGAATATGGCATCGAAGGGAGACGTTCTGCCGGCGAAACAGGGGTATGGATAGAACCAGGTTTGCCGGGAAGGGAAAGAAAGATTTGCGCTATCGGTGTACGCTGCAGCCGGTGGATCACCATGCATGGCTTTGCGTTTAATGTAAATACTGATCTTTCCTATTTCAATCATATTATACCCTGCGGTATCAGTAATAAACAGGTAACATCATTGCAGAAAGAATTGGGCAGTGCAGCCGATATGGAGGCAGTAAAGATGAGTTTGAAAAAAAACTTTGAGAGGGTCTTTGATGCTGAACTTTTATCAGAAGTCTTTTTCTAAATAAAATTTATACTTTTCCAGGAGCTTACCGTTTTCGTATAGTTCAAACCGGAACCAACCTGCATGGTAAAAATTGGTTTTGTCCAGTTTGAAATCATGTTCTTTGAGTTCCTTTAATTCAAACAAAAAAGTATTGTCGTCTTCAAAAAATTTGATGGAATACTTTTTCGATTTTTCCTCCTCAGGCAGGTTGATGCGTACATAGCCATCCCGGTTGGTAAACACCCGCAGCGAAGGTTTGAAAGCTTCCACCCGTGTTTTATTATACTGCGGATTGGGGGATGCAATGGAATCCCCCCATTGTATTTCTCCCAACTTAATCACAACGGGCTTTGCCCGGACAATGACGGGCTTTCCGTTGGAAACAATCGTATCCGTTTTCACCATCACAAGCTGGCCGTTCAGCATAAACGTATCCCTGTTCGGAAGGACTTTTTGCTCCGTAACTTTTGCATGTAGTGAACGGAAATGAAAAGTATCCGGCACAGGTTTTTTTGCAGCGCTAAAAAGATACTTCCCATTTTCAAGTAATATGTACAGCCGGTAAAACATGTGGTCATTAGTGGCTTTGGCATCCATATAGCCATTTTGCACAGCCATCGGATCGGGTACCGTAAGGATCGTTTTATAATTCAGCAGGCTGTCAAAAGACCGTTGTATGCCTATTTGTTTTACCACAGGATAATTATTCACCCATCCGATGATGATCCGGTTATTCCCTGCATTTTTTACAGTGAAGTCAGGCAGTGTATCTCTTCCCGGCGACGGGGCAGGCTGGGCAAGCAGCAGGTTGTTTGCAGCAAGCAGAATGAGCCAAATAAACAAGAAAGATTTTTTCATACTGACAGGAGAGTATCCGGATGTTTTTGTTTCATTGTCTCCAAAGATAATACAGCAGGCGTATTCCATTAAAATATTAACGTTCCCTTACTCAGCGATGCATTGCCCTGCAAGCCCCCGCTGTGAATAAGCAATAACCTGCTGCCTGCAGGGAAATATTTCTTTGTTGCAAGGTCGTTAATGGCATAAAATAGTTTTCCTGTGTAAACAAAGTCAGAGGGAATGGATGTGCTTTGATAAAAATCATTCATGAAATGTATAAGCCCAGGTGTATGTTTTGCATAACCACCAAAATGATAGTCGTGCTGTAACTCAAATGTATTTTTCTTACTAAACAGTTCTATATTTCTGCCAATTTCGGGATTGCTCTTCATTACACTTACTGCAACGATCCTTGTTTCTTTGCCGGCGGCTATAGCCAGCCCGGCTGCCATGGTGCCTGTACCTGCGGCACAGCATATATGGGTATAATTTTCTTTTTGGCAATGATCCAGTATGCCGGCTGCACCTTCAGCTCCTTTTATTCCGTAGCCGCCTTCGTTTATAATGTAGCCATCAGGATCGATCTGTACCGGCATTCTTTTTTGCCGGTAATTTTCCCGGCTGACGAAAATGAATTGCATGCCCATTGCCTTTGCTTCCTGTAATGTCGGAGAAAGTTCAGCAGGCTCTTCGCCGCGGATGATACCGATGGAAATAAATCCATGCAGTTTGCAGGCAGCTGCTGTTGCAATAATATGATTTGACCAGGCGCCACCAAAAGTAACGATGCTCTTTTTATTCAATTGCTTTGCTTCGTCAAGGTAATACCGGAGTTTAAACCATTTGTTTCCGGAGATCTGCGGATGTATTTTGTCAAGCCGGAGTACTTCTGCTTCAAGTCCATTTTTCCGGAAGGAGGGAAGTTCTATTTTATCAATGGTAATATTGCTGAGATTTACTGGCTGCATATTAAAATATAGTCTTGGCGAATTTACTTTAATTTCGTCCGCTCCGAAGGAGACCTTCGGACAATTTCAGATAGTATATGAAACCAACACTGGTAATATTGGCTGCGGGCATGGCATCACGATACGGGAGCATGAAACAAGTGGAAGGATTTGGCCCGGCCGGGGAGACCATCATGGACTACTCCATTTTTGATGCTATCCGCTCGGGATTCGGGAAAGTTGTATTCATCATCCGCAAAGAATTTGCAGATAATTTCCGGGCGATATTTGAACCGAAACTGAAAGGAAGGATTGCAACGGAATATGTTTTCCAGGAGCTTGAATTTTTCGCAGAAGGATTTGCAATACCTGCCGGCCGGACCAAGCCTTGGGGCA
>CAYHPA010000078.1:0-13706 GCA_964358155.1 uncultured Chitinophaga sp. | reverse complement strand
GGCGTAGGTATCGGTGGTGTGCTCGAACCATTGCAGGCTTCGCCGGTTATTATTGAAGATGGTTGTTTTATCGGCAGCCGCTGCATTGTGGTAGAAGGAGTGGTGGTAGAAAAAGAAGCAGTACTCGGCGCCAATGTGGTGCTTACCCAATCAACAAAAATTATAGATGTAAGCGGGGCTCAGCCCATAGAAATGAAAGGCCGGGTGCCGGCAAGAAGTGTGGTGATACCCGGTTCTTACACCAAAAAATTCCCCGCAGGCGAGTATGGTGTGGGTTGCGCTTTAATTATTGGTCAAAGAAAACCCAGCACCGACCTCAAAACAAGTTTGAATGATGCGTTGAGGGATTTTAATGTGAGTGTGTAAAAGAGGCTGGCAGAAGTACCCTCAATGTTGCGAATTCAATTTTCCCATCATTGCAATAAAAGCTCATTGATTTTAAATGCAAACAAAATATCGGTTCTATAATAGTCCGACCCTGATTCTATGCTTAATATCGCCATGTAATAATGATATTTATTGGTATTGCCAATCAAACTGATCTTTTTTATTGTCGCCGTTAAACCTATAATCAACTCATTTTTAATTTTTTCTTTGCCCTTTTTTGTATCAACGTAGTTCTCAATGTCATTTTCATATCCCCTGTTTTTTCTGCCCCAGATATTCGGTACGATGGCGGCTTTTGAAGAAATAATGGACCGGAATAAACCATCAGGTCGTGCAGGTTTGCCGATAGTTAGTTTTTGTCCAACGTATATCTTAAGGCCGGTTGAAGTAACCAATGTATCACCCTTTAATTCAGCCTGCCTGCTATCGCTGGCAAGTGAGTCAATGTTTGGCTGTGCATTTAAACAACCGACAACAAACATCATTGAAATTAAAGAAGGCAATCTTTTAATAGCATTCATATAGAATTTTGATGACGAAAGTTACATACAATTAGTCTGGCCGTTGCAGGTGAAAAATGTGCCCGTTGTTTATGATTAAGGATTTAAATGCCTGCGGAGCGGTCTATATAAATGAGCCTTAACCTCCCTAAAAGAAAAGCCCCCGTGAAATCGGGGGCTTTATATTGAAATTTCGTCCGCAATTATTCTTTCACAATCTTCATCGTGCTTTCTTTTCCTCCATTCATCACTTTAATCAGGTAAATGCCAGAAGAAAGTTTTGACACATCCAGTTGCGTAAGCGGCTGGCTGCTGCTTTGCTGCATTACCATTCTGCCATACATATCAAATACACGGATGGCTGCGCTTCCTTCCAGGTCTTTAATCCTGACAGTAACTTTATCCAAAACAGGATTGGGGAACACAGTTATATTTTCGCTGGTAATCAGGTCTTCCTGCTTGCTCGCAGTACCCAATTGCACTTTCAATGTATAGCAACTGGTAGCATTAAAGGCCCCGCTCCAGCCTACCACTCTTGCATAGTAGGTGTTGGCAGTGGCAGTGTAGTTAATGGTCTCACTGGTAGTGCCCCCATTGGATGAACTGGCCACATTTGAATTATTCCTGTACAAGCGAAGATCATAATCAGCAGGGAGGCCCGTAAGCGTAACGGTAATGGTGCCGCCTGTTGTGATCACAAACCTGTAATAGTCCACATCACCGGTTGGATTGATCAACCCTTTAATGTCTGTATTAAAAGGAATGGTAGCCGCTCCGTTCCTTGAGCCGTTTGTGGAGACATCATAAGTGCTGGGGCAGGTGCTGACAGCTGATGTAGTAAACTGCGCCTGTGCATAAGCGCTGCTTCCGGAAGCACAATTTGCCCTTACCCTCCAATCATATAATGATGAAGCTGTCAAACCCGTAATACTTCTTGAAACAGAGGTTGTTCCGGTAATAGAGTTAATCCAGGTTCCTGAACTTGCTAACTTATAATCAACATCATAGTTGTTGGCGCCACTTACTGCACCCCAGCTAACTGTTGCTGAAGAAGAAGTAATTGCAGATGAAGATAAACCGGATGGCGTATTACAAGGAGCTGTCGTGGTAAACTGTGCCTGTGTATAACTACCGCTGCCGCCGCTGCAGGTTGCCCTTACTCTCCAGTCGTATAATGTTCCCTGGGTAAGACCTGATAAATTAACTGACAGAGAAGCAGTGCCGGTAGCAGCATTTATCCATGTACCGGAAGAAGCTGCTTTGTAATCCACATCATAAGATAAGGCGCTGGCAACAGCACCCCAGCTTACTGTAGCTGAAGTGTTGGTAATGGCAGAAGAACTGAGGCCTGCAGGATTTCCGCAAGCAGCTGCTGCAGAGATAGTGAAATTAGTATTGGATATATCAAAGAAGATATTTCCCACGGCTTCAACTTTCATCCTTGCTGTAGTGGTCTGTGTATTCGGAATCGTCACCACTTCGCTTCCATCATTAGGAGTACTTGCTACTAATGTGCTGAACGTATTACCACCATCTGTAGAAATTGAAATCTTCACATTGGCGCAACTAACCGGCGCCGCAGTTGTATTGTTTACAGACCAGGTAACGGTTTGTGATGAGTTACCCGCCCATGATACTGCCGTGTTGGGAGCAGTTACTGCAAAAGGACCTGATGTATTAGAAACAGTAACCACCATATCATCAAACTGTGTCTGACCAACAGAAACAGGAGCAGTAGAGCTATACGGAGCATTATCTCTCACTGTTAACCTGAAGTTCAGCGTTCTTGAAACAGAACTTAATGCCTCTGTATTAGCACCCGCATCACCGCCGGTCAACGGACCTGAAATATTCAGTCCGGCAAGAATAGTTGCCAGCTTGGGGAATAACCTGGTTGGTGAAGTAATCGGGCTGAATGATAACCAGTTTGGACCGGTTGCTTTGGTGGCGCTTGCCACACTGCTTGCGCCGGTAGTTGTTGAGTTATCATTTTGCTCCCAGCAATATGTAAGCACATCGCCTGGATTGGCATCTGTGGCAGAACCCGTCAATGCGAATGGAGTGCTGATAGGAATGGTATAGTTAGCACCTGCATTAGCTGTAGGTGTGGCATTACTTAAGGTTGTAGTAACAGGGCAGGTTTTTGTCAACAGGTTAGCCTGTATCTGTGCAATAGATGCCTGGTGAAATATATCAATTGAATGAGGTGCCACATCCTGGCTGGTGATACCTGCATAACCCATGATGGTGATACCGGAACCTACTTCCTTATTTACACCGGTACCCTCACTGCTCATGGAGAAAGTATGGTTAGCGCCTAACTGGTGGCCCACTTCATGTGCCACATAATCAATATCAAAATTATCTCCCTGCGGAATTCCGTCATTCGGTGAAGTGATACCCGAACCTTTACCAAGAGAATTATTGTTGGCAGGATTTACACAAACACAACCAATACAGCCTGCGTTTCCACCACCACCTGAGGCGCCAAACATGTGGCCAATATCATAATTCGCACTTCCTATTACAGAAGTTAAAGTTTGTTGTAATTGCAAATTCCACTGGCTTAAAGTGGTTGAATAAGGATCTGATGAAGGAGTATAATATATAACAGATGTTGTATTGGCAATAAGATTCAGGTGTAATGCCAGGTCTTTTTCATAAACACCATTGCAACGGGTAAGCGTTGCATTAAACGCAGCTAACACCAATGCTACCTGTGCAGAGCTGGTTGCACCGAACCAGTTGGAATATTCCCCATTACAGGATTGAGCTAAACGCATGGTCTTCAGATCACCACCTGATCTTGCTGTGATACCTGAATTAGCAACCTGTGTGTTCAGGCTTGACGCTAATTGCTGATCGGGTGTAGAACAGGTCCATGGCAGTTGTCCAGCTTTTCTTTGTGATTTAAATACAGCATACACGGTATGGTCTTGTGAATATGCTTCAATGAATTCATTTTCTTTTTCGGCCCTGAAAACCATGGTTTGTATGCCCTGGGGTGAAATACTCAACTTCAATGTGGCAGATGGGTCTGTAATCCCTTTGCCGGAAAAAGCCCTGATCTGCGGAAACTGCGCCTGCAGTTCTGGTTCAAAATTGGAAGCTTCAAACACTTCAAACTTTTCCAGCTGACCCGCTGCATTGGGCAGGGAAATAACAGTAGAATGTTTGGAAGCACGATTGCCCACAACAGAAAATAATTCCTGTCTCAATGGTTCCGCATCCAGGTTAAATAATTTAAATGCTGTGGGAAACGATAGTCTTGCTACAGCTTTGTCTGTAGTGATCTTTCCAGCATCTGTGTTGGGCGACCAGTAATTGTCCTGTGCAAACAATGATGCGCTGCACAACAGCAGTGTGGCGAAAAGTAAAATCCTTCTCATAAATTGTTTTTGATTTTTGTGTAGTAAATTTTTCGGCAGCCGAATATAAATGAATATTCTTACTCACCATTAGTAGAAATACTGAGTAAAACCCGTTGTGCACAATTTTTACCGGGTGTTGACAAAAACCATTCAGTTATCTGCCGCAATATGCAGTTATCTGCCGATTTGAATACAATCTCCCACAAAGACACAAAGGGCACAAAAAAGTGCAATTGAATATAGGCTTTGTGTCTTTGTGGGAGGCCTTTCACTTATCAAAATGGCTTCTTGGCCTGAAGGGTTGATTGCTTTATATTTGCAGCCCAACTAAAAGCCTGGGTGGCGAAATTGGTAGACGCACTGTCTTCAGGTGGCAGCATCCGAAAGGTTGTGCTGGTTCGAATCCAGTCCCGGGCACAAAAAGTCAGTTACACAACTGGCTTTTTTTATTTTATACAACCATCAAACTACAACCCCTCAAATCACTCCCATCCACCCTGCCCAATACTTCAAAACTACCATCAGCATTCAATTTGCCCACATCATCCGTGGCAATAAAGGAGCAGGACCAGATATTGGCGAGGTCAATGATATTAATAGTGCCTGTACCGGCATTTTTTATCACAAAAGGGTCCTCATCATCCCGCATCAATACTTTCATCCAAGGCGGGCAATTAAACTTACCCTCTCCCTTTGACCAAGCCTGTGATAAAAGCTCTGTCATTCCATACTCAGAATGGATCACAGGCAGATTAAAGGCCTTTTCTAAGATATCATGCACTTCTGCCCTTATCATTTCTTCTCTTCTCCCCTTCATGCCGCCCGTTTCCATTACAATAGTGTGTTGAAACGGAAAGGAGAATTTTTCTGCAAAGTCAAGCAGGGCAAATGTGACGCCGATCAGCAAGATTGGTTGTTTTCTTTTTTCCAGCTCCTGCAATACGACAGCCAGTTGCTCAAATTCATGCAGATAAAATCCGCTTTGAGGATGCTCACTTAATCCTATCAACTTGTCAACCATATATACTAATGAGGAGTTAGTCCTCTCAAGATAAGAAGGCAATAATCCAATAATACAATACTTATTTACCGGGCCATAAAACAATTCAAATCCCCTGGTAAAACTTTCTTCATACAAAGACAGGTCCTTCACCAAATGCCGGCTGCTGACACTGCCAGTAGTGCCGCTGCTTTCAAAAACAGCCTGAGGTTCAAATGCCGTGGTCTTTATTTCATGTGATTTGAAAAATCGAACCGGCAAAAAGGGAATTGCAGTTAGCTGGTTAACGGATGCCGGGTCAACCCTTAATGCCCGAAGGAATTCAGCATACACAGGGTTGTTTTCCGCCTGGAAACGGAAGACTTCCAGCGCCAGTGCTTCAAAATTCTCTTCTTTTACCCCAAAAACTTTATCATTCCATTGCAGCGGCATGGCTTGCTGATGTTGTCTAATTCAGTAAATTTGTTTTCACTCAAAAAATGCCGATGAAGATCCTTGCCTCCCTGCTGTCCGTTCTTTTTGTCATCGCCATTGGCTGTGGCAAAGATAAGTTTCAGACCAAACCCACTATCAGTATCACGTCACTCAGCGGCGATTACATCCCGCTCAATGGCAGCCTGCTGATTACACTGGAGTGTACCGACAAGGAAGGCGATGTGCAGGATTCAGTAATCGTCATCAAAAAAAGGTTGAATAAAAGAGTGGTGGCCACACTTCGTGACACACTCCGGTTCAAATTCCCTGTATTTCCGGCCACACCCCGCACAGAACTCCTGATTACACTGGACTATCAAAACATCCTGTCCGCTCAAAACCCGCCGTTTATACCCGGTTCTAATCCGGCGCAACGGGAGCTTGACACACTGATACTGCAGATGGCAGTTAAGGATAAAGCCGGAAATGTTAGCGACACGATCACTTCTGCACAGATACAAGTTTTCAGGCAGTAATTTTGCCCGCATGGGCAACCGGATTCTTCATTTCATTGTTTACAGCAACCTATTTATTGCAGCCTGTGCTTTTGCATTGACATGGGAAACATTTGTGTTGCTCGGCCTTCCTTCATCACTCAACTGGTACCTGCTGTTGATTTTTTTCAGCACCGTGTTTGTGTACAGTCTTCACTATTTTGTAAAAAGTAAAACAGAAAAAACAGACAGCCGGCTGGAATGGTGCAGAAGGAATAAAAAGCTATTGCCTGCCATTATTGTTCTCAGTTTTATTTTTATTGCAGGCGCTGTGGCATGGCAATACAAAATGATATTCATCAAAAACGGACATTTCAATTACAGCAACCTGGCCTGGTTCATTGTCATTCCGCTGCTGGCGCTGGCTTATTCCTATCCCCTCACTCCCTGGAACAAAAAAAGTCTGCGGCAGATTGGCTGGCTCAAAATGGCCTCGCTGAGTTTTATCTGGAGTTTTACCACAGTTGTTTTGCCCCTGCTCATGCTACCGGATTCATCTTATGCAAAAATGAATAACAGCAGCCTGTTCATTTTATTCCTTCACCGCTTCATCTTTATTGCTTCACTCGGCTTTCTGTTTAACATCAATGACTATGAAGAAGACAAGAAAGACGGCATCAAAACCATTGCGGTGCTGCTGGGGCCTGAGAAAAGCCTGCAAAAAGGTAAATGGATCGTATTATTATTGAATGCAGTTATGTCGTTGCTTCTCTGGTATTATTTTGATCTGCGTTCCTTCGCCTTTATCAGCGCAATGCTGATCCCTGTTTTATTTCTTTTTGTGGTTTACCAGACCTTTTCTTTCCGGAAAGATGAAGCCAGCTTTGTTATCCGCCACGATGGGTTGATGATTCTTAAAGCCCTGCTTCTTATCTTCGCCGTGCTAACCCTCTCATCATAAATCATTCATTATGGCAAAAGCAGCAAGCCGGAAGAAATCAATCGTAACAGGCAAGGCATTGGATTTTTTCAAATCCTATATTAACAATGCTTCCCCGGTAGGCTTTGAAACATGGGGCCAGAAGCTTTGGATTGAATACCTGAGACCTTATGTGGACGAACACTATGTGGACCCTTATGGCACAGCCGTCGGCATTATCAATCCTGATCACCCATTCAAAGTGGTGATAGAGGCACATGCCGATGAAATAAGCTGGTTTGTCAATTATATAACTCCCGAAGGCCTCATCTATTTAAAAAGAAATGGCGGTGTGGATCACCAGACGGCGCCTGCATCCCGTGTCCTTATTCATGGAAAGAAAGGCCAGGTGAAAGCCGTATTCGGATGGCCTGCTATTCATACCCGGTTGGCTGCATCTGAAAAAGAGACAAATCCCAAAACAGAAAATCTCTGGCTTGATTGCGGGGCAAGAACAAAAAAACAGGTTGAAGAATTAGGAGTTCATATCGGCGCTGTGGTTACTTACCAGGATGGGTTTGATGAACTGGCCAATGGCAATTATGTAGGCCGTGCATTTGACAACCGTGTGGGTGGATTTATGATAGCTGAAGTAGCGAGGTTATTATCAGAAAATAAAAAGAACCTTCCTTTCGGTTTGTATGTGGTGAATGCTGTTCAGGAAGAAATTGGTTTACGTGGCGCCGAGATGATTGCCCGGAGGATCAAACCCAATATTGCCATCGTAACAGATGTGACGCATGACACCAGCACCCCGATGATCAGTAAGAATATTGAAGGTGATGTAAGCACCGGCAAGGGCCCCTCCCTCTCCTATGCTCCGGCTGTGCACAATAAATTACTGGCTTTAGTGGAAAAAGTGGCGAAGGATAAAAAAATACCCGTGCAATGGCGGGCATTGAGCCGGAGCACCGGAACGGATACCGACTCCTTTGCCTATTCCAATGATGGCTGCCCATCGGTTCTCATTTCTATTCCCCTGCGTTACATGCACACCACCGTGGAGATGCTCCATAAAGATGATATTGACAATACCATCAGGCTGATGTATGAAACATTGCTAACTTTATCATCGAAAACAAACCTTAGCTATCTCTGATGCTCCATTGGCTTTTATACATTGACCCGGGCAGCGGAAGTTACCTGGTGCAGATAATTGCAGCTGCAGCATTGGGAGTGGCTTTTTTCTTCCGAAATATTAAAAACTCAATCAAGGCATTTTTTACACGCCGGCCCAAAGAACCAAATGATAACCCCAAGTCGTGATGCCAACTTCATTTGTCAATCATCCTTCTTCTTACCGGGATCCTTCAGGATTCATCTTTGAAAAGGACAAGATATTATACCGGCAGGTCAACACGATTTTTAAAGAACATTTTGAGTTTTTCATCAGCAGCGGCTGCTATGAAAAATTAGCGGCACAACAATTACTGATTTCCCATGAAAGAATAACTGAGAACCTGACAGGAACGGCGGAATGGTATGCCACGCTAAAACCAGAAAAAATAGAATTCATCTCCTACCCATGGGAATGGAGTTTTGATATGCTGAAAGATGCAGCCCTCCTTACACTTCGTATTGCCAAAGAGGCGGTGGAATCCGGAATGGTACTGAAAGACGCAACGCCATATAATATTCAATGGCATAAAGGACAACTGATCTTTATTGACAGCCTTTCATTTGAAAAATATGATCCTGCTGAACCCTGGATCGCTTACCGCCAGTTCTGTGAAAGTTTCCTTGCCCCGCTGCTGCTGATGCATTACAGCAAACATTCATTGCAACAGTTGTTACTGGCTTATCCGGAAGGAGTTCCCCTTGCCATTGCAAAATCGCTTTTGCCCGGCAGAAGTAAATTCTCTTTGCATACGTATTTGCATATCCACTTGCATGCCCGGGTGGCTCAACGAAAAAATGATACAAGACCGCTTAGGAGAAAATTCTCCAGGCAAAAGTTTTATAACCTTATTGCAAGTCTTGAGATACTGATCCGTAAATTGAAAATGCCGGTTCAGTCAACAACATGGTCGGAATATTATAAAGAAGCTTCACAAAGGAGTGGGTACCTGGAGCAAAAGAAAAAAATTATCAGCAACTGGATTGATGAATTGCCGGACATAAAATCGGCAGTTGATCTCGGCGCTAATGATGGAGAATTTTCTTATTTGCCTGCTTTTAAAAAAAATCAAACAATTGCAGCTGATTTTGATCCCTATTGCATAAACAAACTCTATAACCAGATTAAGGCAAAAGGAGAAAAAAAAATCCAACCGCTGGTTCTTGACCTTTCCAATCCATCCCCGGCTATTGGCGTAAATAATGAGGAGAGAACGTCGTTTGTTTCCCGCCTTAATGTGGACCTGGTGCTGGCCCTCGCACTGATTCATCATCTTGCTATCGGAAAAAACATTCCACTTGATATGATTGCCTGCTTTTTCAGCAAAACATCTTCAAATCTTATCATAGAATTTGTACCCAAACAGGATGAAAAAGTACAGTTGATGCTGACCAATAAAAAAGATATTTATACTAATTACTCCGAAGATCATTTTGAAAAGGCTTTCAGCCACTATTACCGGATTGCCAAAAAAGAAACGATAGGCAGTTCAAAAAGAATTTTATACCTGATGAAAAAAAATGAAGGATAAATTCAGATATATACCAAAAAGGCCATTATTTCTGTTGTTGCTGCCCCTGTTTTTTTTGTTGCATGCCTGGCTGGAAAATTTTAACCCCGCTCTTGCAAAGGATGTCTTTATTCTGCTATTGATCTATACCGGCGCAGCCATGCTTATAGCCATCTTGTTTTGGTTTGTATACAGGGACAGCACCAAAGCCGCCCTTGTTACATTTTTTATCATGGCATGTAATTTCTTTTTTGGCAGCACCCATGAGTTTCTGAAAAAAATATTTGACCATTCATTCATTACAAGATTAAGCTTTATCATTCCGGCAATGCTGATACTGATCTTAACTTTTATTATTTATGTCAAAAAAAGCAAGCATGATTTTCTGAGGACTACCCGATACCTGAACATACTGTTGCTGCTGTTGGTCTTACTTGACGGGGGAAAGATTGTATCGAAATTCATAAACAGCAAGGGGCCTGCTGTTTCAGATTTATCCCAAAGCCTGAAAATTTGTGACACCTGTACTACCCCGGATATCTATTTCATCATCACAGATGAATATGCCGGTAAAACAGAATTAAAAGAGCTTTTTTCATTTGACAATTCAGTCTTTGAAAATGAACTACAGGCAAGGGGCTTTCATATCATCAACAATTCAACTTCTAATTACAACGCTACAGTTTATTCTCTCGCTTCAATGCTGAATATGGATTACATCAAAAACATGGACAAACCCTCTGTGGTTAACCACCGGGATATGCTGATGTGCCGGGGCCTGATAAAAACTAACAACCTGGTATCATTTCTTCAGAAAAATGGCTACAGCTTTTACAACAATTCATTTTTTGATATCGCTGATAAGAAAAAAGTCTTTCACAATATCTTCTTTTCTACTAACCGGTCCTTATTGACGCACCAGACCTTTATCAACCGTTTCATCTATCATTTTGGCACCCGGTTCACTTCTGATGAAAAAATTGCTACGATTAAGATGAATAGCCTGTATAGCGATATTACCATTGATAGCCTGACCCGGATCACCGTATTGCAAAAAGATGCTAAAGCAAAATTTGTTTACAGTCATCTGAAAATGCCGCATCATCCCTATTTTTTTGACAGCCTCGGAAATAAAACCTCCGTGCAACAGCTTACCGATTCATTTGCCATGAACAGGAAGGCGTATATCAGCTACCTGAAATTTGCCAACAAAAAGCTACTCAGCCTTATTGATTTTATCCAAAAAAATACCGGAAAACCAACTGCTGTTATACTGATGAGCGACCACGGTTTCCGGCAGCTTAGCCGGGATGTGGACAGGAAATATCATTTCATGAACCTGAATGCGGTGTTCTTACCTGACAGTAATTACAGCGACTTCTGCGATGGCATGTCCAATGTGAACCAGTTCCGTGTCACACTAAATACACTGTTTGGACAAAAACTCCCAATGCTGAAAGATTCAACGAGTTTCCTGACTGAATAAATCTTATCTTTTATCAATGACACCCCTTCTCAATAGAATAAAAGTCATTTTATCTGACAAGCATACAAGTATTGTCATCATTGCATTAGCCATTGTTGTCCGGGTCATTCAACTCATTTTCTTTTATAATATCCGGGTGGATGGGATGTACCAGGTAATGGCCATG
Organism: uncultured Chitinophaga sp.; assembly: GCA_964358155.1. GTDB lineage: Bacteria > Bacteroidota > Bacteroidia > Chitinophagales > Chitinophagaceae > JJ008. The sequence goes on along the minus strand of CAYHPA010000078.1, from coordinate 2,282 downwards.
CAGAATTTTGTGGATGGACATGGTATCAGCATTGGTAAAGTACTGCCAACTGACCTGTCAACCATTGTTTACGAACCATTAATCAACTGGCCGCCGGGATATTCGTTGCTGCTTTCCCCGTTTTATATCCTGTTCGGACATGACTACATCGCTGCCGGCATTGCCCTTGACATACTATCCGCGATAATTTTGATCCTTACTTGCCGCAGCATTCTGAAAACATTGAATACCCCGGCATACCTTGTTAATCTTTTTACATTACTGACAGGTTTCTTCATTTATTATTTCTATTTTATCAATTCATCGGATGCCATTGCCATCGCTTTTCTGCTGCTGGCTGTTCATTTTACTCTTCTGCTGTTAAACAAAAAGGCATTTTCATTAAAACTTACCCTTGGCATCAGCACCTGTCTTTTTTTATGCGGCCTCATCAAATATCTTTTTATACCTGTAGTGTTTGTCATTCCACTTTTTCTTCTGTTCAAAGGAATGGCTGACAAAAACAGGGCAATAAAAGCAGGTGGCACCCTGTCATTTACCATACTGCTTGTTTTGCTTGGGGCTGTTCTGGCCTGGCAAAAAATTAACAGTGGTTCCATCGGGTATATCAGTGAATCCACCCGTGGTTTTTTTCCTGAAAATTTATTGGAAACATATCCGGCATTACCGGCATCATTTATCAGCCCGGATACGATCAGCCTGGCATTTCCCTCAGGCAGCGAGGTGATGACAATCATTTTCCGTATCCTCCAATGTCTGCATGTATTACTATTTCTTGCAGTTGCAGTATATATTTTGAAAAAAATAATAAACCAAGGGTTTAAGAAATTGACAGCACAAGACAGTTTTTTTTATCTCAGTTTCTTTTTATCAGCGGGCATCACATTAGTGCTTATCATACTGTCAATGACCGTTGGAAAGGAGGAAAATATTCCCGGCAGCTGGTGGACCTATGTAGAAGAGCCCCGCTACTATGGCCTCATTCATGTACTGGTGCATTTGGGGGTATTTCTTTTATACCAGTATTACCGGGCAAGAGATTCAAAACGCCTCAAGTATTTACTGATCATATTAATCCTGCTATTGCTTCCTGAAACTTTTCGTGGAATATTATTCACTGCCCGCAGAGTGATGAATGCGGAAAATGAAGAATATAGCTGGCATGCTGAAAAAGATGTTCAGCTGTTTGCCCGGTCCGTTATTCAAAAAGAAAAAGGCGAAAAGGAAAATGTTATTGTAACAGGCTCATCTTATTATATGTATTACCGTGTCGGTATGTACAACCATGTGCCGGCCCTTACAGATGCAGCCAGCGTCAACGATCTTACAAAACTGAATACAAAAAAGTCAATATTGCTGCTGGTTTTGCTGCAGGAAGAAGATGCCAAACAATATGAGTCCTTCCGTATGAACCCGGAAACCCAATTTGCAGGAGAAATGCAGGGAGTTTACTTTTATACTGTACATGTCAAACCCCGCTGATCTCAAAAAAGTTTTTGTTGTCGTTCCTGCCTTTAATGAAGGCGGCGTTATCCGGGAAGTTGTGACCGGTCTCATCAACCAGAACTATACAGTGGTGCTGGTAGATGACGGTTCCGATATCCCTGTTATTTCACTACTCACCGGTCTGTCCATTCATTATTTACGTCACCCTGTCAATCTGGGGCAAGGAGCTGCTTTGCAAACGGGAATTGAATATGCTTTATCAAAAAATGCTGGTTTTATTGTCAGTTTTGATGCAGATGGACAGCACCAAATTGCAGATATTCCAAGGTTATTAGACCCATTGGTCAATAATGAAGCCGATATTGCACTTGGCTCAAGGTTTATTACCGGGGGAAAGCATAATATGCCTGTGGGAAGAAAGATACTGTTGCAGGTTGGCCGCTGGTTGAATTATTTACTTACCGGCTTGCTATTGACAGATGCACATAACGGGTTAAGGACCATGAACAGGAAAGCGGCATCAATGGTACAAATAACAGAAAACCGCATGGCGCATGCTACCGAACTGCTGACACAGATAAAGAAGCACAAGCTTCGCTACAAAGAAATACCTGTAACAATCGTTTACACTGAATACTCAAAAAAAAAGGGACAAACAGTCTGGAGCAGTTTTCGTATCTTTTTTGATTTACTTTTAAACAAAGTTTTTAAATGAATGGAATACAGATCATATTGATTGGCGGGGTGATAGCAATATTCACTTATTATATCTTCCGTTTTCGCAGCGCCTTTATTGACCTGTTGATACTTTGCATTTTTTCAGGACTGGCCATCTT
>CAYHPA010000077.1:0-13944 GCA_964358155.1 uncultured Chitinophaga sp. | reverse complement strand
TTAAGATTAAAAATTCTATCTTAACTACCTGTCTTAATTTTGGGGAGCATCATAGATAACTACTTTGATGTTAAGATCAAATTTTTACAACCTCTATGGTTTTTAGCAGTTCCTATATATTTTTTATTATTTCTAATATCTGGTATTTTTTTTATTAGTAAAAAGAATAAAAGCTCGCAAACAAAAGATGGATAAAGCGAAATGAAAAAAACATAAAAATTCAGTTGTTTGCTCCACCTGGTAAGCGTCCGTAAAAAGTGAGGCAGCCATGGTTCGTTTCGCCACGAACCATGAGAAGGGTAAAATATAACAGATGTTGGATAAGAAGGACGAGATAAAGAAGAATAATGAAATCAGCGATATACTGAGGGATTTTTCCTCACCTAACCTCTCCCCAGGGTGGAGAGGAACAGCACACAGCCCTCGCTTAACAACGGGGTTGAAAGAACGGGGAAGTGTTGAAAACGGTAAGTGCGGCAGCATCAGAGGAATTGGGAAAATAGTTCTTTAATACGCATCCCCGCCCGGGCAGCTGTTCCGCAGAAATGCGGGAAACTCAGGACAACAATTACAACCCGGCCGTTATCTTGTCCACTTCAATGTGCTGATCAGGTGCAATACATCTTTTTTCAAAAAATCATTTACTATGCCGAGTGAGTCGGCATTGGGAGAAGCGTCAAAATACAAAGCTCCCCTTAAAAAATGTTTTACAGAGTCAGTCAGAAAAAACTGGTTGGCGGTTGCGGTATTTCCGCCAAGGGAAAAATAAATGCCCTCTACCCGGTTGGGTGTCTGTATCAGGCTGTCGTTGATGCCGGTGGATACATCCACATGCTTACGATAGGCCATTTTAAAAGCATCCTGCACCAGCGAATCAAATTTATTCTGCACACCAATTTCCTTATAGCTCACATATATCCTTCCGGCAAACTGTGGTATATCAATATTGATCCACCAGTCTCCTGCCTTGTCGTCAAAAAAAGTGGAGTCTTTTGAAACGGTGGCATACTCCGGATATTGGAAAGTGTAGGGATAACCCGGCTGGTTGAAATCTTTGTATTCCTTTTCTGGAAAGTTAATTTTGAAATAACCTTTCTTTTTGCCGGCGGTGTAGGGGCTGTTGCAAGCGTAAAGCATCAAAAAACAAAAAGCAAGAAACAGAAAGGGAATACGAGTATTACAGGATTGTTTCATCAGAAATTATGATTGTGGTTTTATGGTCACTTTCACTGATTGGATACGGTTATTATCAGCCTGCAGGGGAGTAAACTCAAAATCGCCGCAATTTATTGCCATGTTCTCAACAGGAAATTCTCCTGCCAGCTCCAGCAGCAGCCCGGCCAGCGATTCGCTTTCGCCCCGCACCGCATCAAAGGTATTCACCGGCAGCTTCATGGTCTTGCACATATCATGCAGCATGGTCCTGCCTTCAAAAATGTAATTAGCATCATCCAGTTTGCGGTTGCCGCTTTCTTCCTCATCAAATTCATCTTTGATCTCGCCGATTATTTCTTCCAGTATATCCTCCATGGTAACGATGCCGCTGGTGCCGCCAAACTCATCCACCACCACCGCAAAATGGATCCTTTTCTGCTGAAAATCTTTCAGCAGGTCTTCTATCAGTTTTGTTTCGGGTACAAAATACGGCTGCCGCATCAGCGGATGCCAGTCATAATCTTCCGCCTCATTTAAATGAGGAATCAGGTCTTTGGTATTGATAATGCCCGTCACTTCGTCCAGGTTATCCTTATACACCGGCAGGCGGGAATAGTGAAGTTCTTCTACCCTTTTCACCAAGTCGCCAAAAGACAAATTATAATCAATACCACTTACATCCAGCCGGCTGCGCATTACTTGTTTGACAGAGATATTACCAAACTTCACAATACCTTTCATGATATTCTTTTCTTCCTGCGAAGCTTCTTCGTCGGTTTTTATATCAATGGCCTGGTCCAGCTCCTGCATGCTCATGGATTCCGTTTTGGCAGCGCCGGCCCTTTTGCCAATGCCATCCGCCAGCGATACTACCCAGCGGCTGATGCGCCGGAGCAGCAGGTGCAGGATTTCAATCAGAAATGAACATCCATAAGCAAAGCGCAGGTTGTTTTGTGTGGCCCATACCTTGGGCAATATTTTTCCAAAAAATACCAGCGCAAATGCGATGATCAGCACTTTGGAAAGCACCTCCACCAGCCCGCCCGTTTTTTCAAAAGAAATGAACCGGCCTATCAGGAAATTGGAAAGCACCACGATGCTGATATTGATAAACGTTCCTGCAATCAATAAAGAGGCATAGACTTCTTTGGGCTCTTCCAAAAGACCCACTATCCGCTTTGCAGAAACATGCTGCTTGGTTTTCAGCACATCAATATCCTTCCTGCTCAGGGAAAATAAAGCCACTTCGGCGCCGGAGATGGCGAACGTAAGGAGCAGCAAAACAAATAGTCCTATACCTAAAAAAGTAGTACCCTGTGTGTTTACATTCAGGAAAAAATACAAAAGAGGATCTGCAATGAAACCAAATACCGGGTAGCTGTCCAAAGCAAGGGTTTTTGTTTATCAAAAAAGGCAGGTCATACGGCCCGCCCTGTTAGGTAGCAAAGTTATTGTTTTATTACTTGCAGCATTGGAGACCGCTTCTGTCTTTAAAGTTGTGGTGTTCGAGACTCCCGGGCTTCGCCCCCAAACTTCATTATAAGCTTTGCTTATTACTTCGTTTGTGTCGGAGTGACAAACCACAAGCTAAAACGGCAGGCTCTCCGACGGGTCGCCCATCGGCATATCGCCGCCCATTCCTTCTATGCCGCCACCTTCTGTGGAAGAACCGCCGCTATCCATCCTTTTGTCCAGCATGATGAGGTTGTCGCCCACCACCTCGGTGGCAAACTTTCGGTTGCCGTCCTTGTCGTCCCAACTGCGGGTGCGCAAGCGGCCTTCAATATATACAAGGCTGCTTTTGTGCAGGTATTTCTGGGCCAGTTCGGCCAGGCCCCGCCACAGCACCACCGTATGCCATTCTGTTTGCGATACCAGTTTGCCGGTGCGATCTTTAAATGTTTCTGTGGTGGCCAGTGGAAATTTAGCTACGGCAATATTTCCTTCCAGGTGCTGCACATCCGGGTCTTTGCCCAGGTTGCCGATCAGCATTACTCTGTTTACGCCTCTCATACATTTATTCTTTAAGTGAAGAAATCGTCTAAGGGCTTGTCAATGCTTTTTAAAGTTAGCGCTTTTGGAGAAATTGAAAAAGTACCTGTTGTGGGCTATTTTGCCGGGAAGGAAGTATCAAAGCAATATCATTTTAACCAATTCGTCTTTTAATTGCCCCGGAGACTGGAAATGAATGCCCCTGATTCCCAAAACCTCAGCAGCCTGTATATTTCTCAAACTATCATCAATAAACAATACTTCACCGGCGTTAACATTATACCGTTCAAGCAACCGTTGGTATATTTCCGGAAAAGGTTTTCTTGTTTTTTCTTCGCCGCTCACCACCCTGCCGTCAAACCAATGGAGGAAATCATACCGTTCCAATGCAACGGGAAATAATTCTGCACTCCAGTTGGTCAGCGCATAAAGTTTATACCTGTTACTGTCTTTCAGTTGCCTGAATAGTTCTACAGTTGCATCAAGAGGCCCTTTCAGCATTTCTGTCCAGCGGTTATAATAGATGCGTATTTCTTTTTCCCATTCCGGGAACTCAGCCACTTTTTCTTCTACTGCTGTGACGATAAGATAACCGGCATCCTGCTTTTCATTCCAGTCCAGTGTACAGATATTCTGAAGAAACCATTCTGTTTTTTCTTCCGAATCAAAAACAGTGCGGTAAACATAGCGGGGGTTCCAGTCGATCAGCACGCCGCCAAGGTCAAAAATAATGGCGTTTATTTCAGGCATCTTTAAACCGTAGTTTCAGGTATATCATAAAAGAAGCCATGCACATCATGACAATATTGGTGAGAATGATAACCATATCATCCCGCATTACACCGTAAGCAATCCAGAGAATCTCGTTGGTTATGGCTATTACAAACATTAACAGGGAAACATTTTTTGCTGATTTCTCTTTCCATGTTTTTATGACCTGCGGCAAAAAAGTAAATACCGTCACGGCGCTGGCTATGTATCCTACAATATTAGCTGAGTCCATTATTAATATTTTTTAACCGTTTTTATTTCTGTTGCTGTTGCCGGCATAAAACTAATAGCAGTGCCGCCACCGGGCGCCAGTTTTAAATTCACTATTGTTTTACTGTCAACAAGGAATTTTTCTACCCGGTAAGCCTCCGGATTATTTTTCCAGTCGGCATCGTCAGCATCCCGGTAGATCGTTGCAATATAGTTTTTATTGACGCTCAAGAAAGACAGGGAAATAGTAAAGCTCCGGGCATTCTCATCTGTCATCGCTCCCAAAAACCAATTTTCCTTTCCCTTTGCTTTTCTTGCGGTGATGACATAATCGCCGGGTTCAGCATCCAGCACTTTAGTATCATCCCAATCCACGGCCACATCTTTGATGAACTGAAAAGCATCCGTGTGGGCTTCATAGTTTTCCGGCAGGTCTGCCGCCATCTGCAAGGGACTGGCCATCGTAACATACAAGGCCAGTTGTTTGCAAAGCGTAGTATGCACCTGTTCTTTTTTATTGACATCAAACTGGTTCAGTTTTATCCTGAAAATTCCCGGCGTATAATCCATCGGTCCGCCCATCAGCCTTGTAAAGGCAAGAATGGTTTCATGTTCCGGCGGATTACCTACACTCCATGCGTTGAATTCGTTACCTCTCGCTGCCTCACAGGCGAGAAAGTTGGGATAAGTTCTGTGCAATCCCGTGGGACGAACGGGCTCATGCGCATCCAGCATTATTTTGTAAGAAGCTGTTTTCTGCATCACTCTTTCGTAGTGCTTAATCATCCATTGGCCGTCATGATGTTCACCCCTTGGAATAATTTTTCCTACATAACCTGTTTTCACCGCATCATACCCGAATTTTTTCATGAAGCGGTAAGCGGTATCCATCCATCTTTCATAATTGGTGACCGAAGCAGATGTTTCGTGATGCATGATGAGCTTCACTTTTTTTGATGCCGCATAACGCTGCAGTTCTTTCACATCAAAATCAGGATAGGGTGTTACAAAATCAAAAACGTCTTCTTTCCATTGACCAAACCAGTCCTCCCAGCCGGTGTTCCATCCTTCCACCAGCACCCCGTTCATTCCATTCTTTGCGGCAAAGTCAATGTATCTTTTTACATTGGCCGTTGTAGCACCATGACGCCCATGCGGAACAATCGCAGAGCCTGATTGGGTGGCGCCATAATCCCAGCTGGATTTACCAATGTGCATCTCCCACCACACTCCCACCATCTTCTGTGGTTTTTTCCAGGAAACATCTTTGACCTTAGATGGTTCGTTCAGGTTCAGTATGGTTTTGGAAGCAAGGATATCTGTTGCCTTATCACTTACGATAATTGTTCGCCAGGGTGTGACGGCAGGCGCCTGTAAGTATGCTTTGTTACCCACCGCATCGGGAACAAGATGTGCATTCAGTGTAAAATTAGTTTTATCAACCACCAGGTTCATGGCAGGATAATTTACCAGCGCCGCTTCGTGAATATTGATGTAAAGCCCGTCGGCGGATTTCATCATCAACGGCGTTTGCACCGCATTCTTGTCAAAAAATGTTTTGGCATATATCTCCTGGCTCATAGCGCTGCTGCTTGCGTCCACTTCACTGAGCTTTGTAGTGTTGTACATGAACTCATTGGTATCATAGTCACCGGGAATCCAGAAAGTTTTATGATCGCCGGTCATACGGAATTGCGTCAGTTCATCTGCGACAATAAAATGATTGAGTTTTTTTTGCTGCGGAAATACATAACGAAAGCCCAGGCCATCGTTGAATACACGGAAAATAATATGCAGGATAATACCGGAGCCTGATCTGTCTGCCAGTTTTATAACCAGTTGCTTGTAATTATTCCGGATAGTATTGACTTCACCCCAGACAGGTTTCCATGTTTCATTTATGACTGATGAATCAATGCCGGACAAATCAAATTGATCCAATACAACAGCAGGCGACTGTAGTTTTATTGCCATGCCCGAATAGCCGGTTGCCTCTTTGCCCCTATAAAATACTTTATAGTAAAGTTTAAAGTTTTCCTCATGAACAACCGTCAATGCCACCGTTCCGTCGGGAGATTTTACATCAATAAACCCTGAAGCATAAGAAATGCCAACCCAAAACAGTGAAACAATGAGGTAAAGTTTTTTGCGCCACATAACAAGCAATTTGCCATGAAGGTAAAGCTTTTGTGTAAAAAGTACACATCCGGGTTATCTCTTTTCAAACAGCCACCAGTGCCGTTTGCGTGGTCTGACCTTATAGTTCATTTCAACATAGGAGCGGATATGGGCCATCGCTTCTTTCGGGTCATCCGTAATCAAAACCAGCGACATGTCCTCTTTAGCAATAGTTCCCTGCGCAACCATTCCTTCCAAGGTTTCTACCAGTTTGTGATAATAGCTCTTTCCAAATAGCACGATGGGAAAATTGGTCACCGTTTTGGTCTGTACCAGTGTCAGTATTTCAAAAAACTCATCCATGGTACCAAACCCGCCGGGCATGATGATAAAGGCGTAAGAATATTTTACCAGCAAGACCTTGCGGACAAAAAAATGCTCGAAGGTGATAGACTTCTGTACATAAGGATTGGGCATTTGCTCAAAAGGTAACTGGATATTACAACCGATGGACATGCCGCCATTTTCAAATGCGCCGCGGTTGGCGGCTTCCATGATGCCGGGCCCCCCGCCCGTCATGGTGGTAAAGCCCATTGCTGCAATCCTTTTTCCAAGGTCACGGGCGGCTGCGTAATAAATATGATCCTCTTTGAATCTTGCAGAGCCGAATACGGTGATGCAGGGCCCCACAAAATGCAGTGTTCTGAACCCTTTTAAAAACTGGCGGAAGACACGGAATGCAAATAACAATTCTGAACCCCTGCTCTTCGGCCCATCGAGATAGACGGGCTGCTTCGGGGGAATGACCGGCATTTCTTTTTTGTTTACTGATGCTTCCATGGTATGATGTAAATTGCTTTCCAATATAAACAATATTACCCCAACCCCTGAAGGGGAGGAAGAAATTAATAACTATATCAATCATCTTTTACTATGCGAATAATTTCATACAATGTAAATGGCATCAGGGCAGCTATAAAAAAAGGATTTTTGGATTGGCTTAAGACCAACCCGGCAGATGTAATCTGCGTACAGGAAACCAAGGCCGTAAAGGATGATGTAGACCATAAACAATTCAATGCGCTCGGCTATCATGATTACTGGTTCAGTGCCCAGAAAAAAGGATACAGTGGTGTGGCGGTATTTACCAAAATAAAACCCGATAAGGTTGAATACGGCAATGGCCACGGCCCCAGCGACGATGAAGGAAGGGTGATACAACTGGACTTTAAAGATGTAAAACTGGTGAATGCCTATTTCCCATCCGGCACCAGCGGCGATGAACGACAGGGTTTTAAATACCAATGGCTGGATGAGTTTTATGCCTGGCTGAACAAGCTCAAAAAGAAAAACCCCAAACTGATCTTATGCGGCGACTATAATATTGCCCACAAGGAAATTGACATTCATGACCCCAAAGGCAATAAGAATAACAGCGGTTTTTTGCCGGAAGAAAGAGAATGGATGACAAAATTTCTCAGCAGCGGCTGGGTAGATTGTTTTCGGGAGTTTCATCCCGAACCGCACCGTTATAGCTGGTGGAGCCAACGGTTTCCAAGTGTACGTTTAAACAACAAGGGATGGAGGATAGATTATATTACTGTGACGGAGCCATTAAAAAAGAATTTGAAAGATGCAGAAATTTATCCTGACGTAAAGCACAGCGATCATTGTCCGGTATATCTTGATGTAAAAGTTTAATTATCCTTTTATTTTTATCCCTATATCAAACAAACACTCGTTTGTTTTGTTACAAAACAATTAACAGCAACGTTAAAGGTTGCAGAATTTTCCTGCATTATAAAAAAGTTACAATGATGGCCGGTATTTTTAGTTTTTACAAGTGACCCACTGCATGCAAAAGTTCTTTGCTCCGTACCTGTTTGTTGTTTGTGTAGCAGTTATTATTAACTAAAACATACCACTATGGGCGGATTAATTCTTCTCGTTCTTCTCGCCATTTTAATTTTCGTTGTTTTACCCATCAGCCTTTTAATACGTTCCGGCGAGCAGAAGCGGTTGCTTGAGTCTTTGTATGAAAGAATCTACGAACTGAAAACCGAAGTAGCAGGCCTTTCGGATAAACTGGCCGACAGAAGAGAGGAAATTCCCGTAAAACCGGTATTCAAAGTAGCCCCTGCAAAAATTATTATCCCGGAAAAGAATATCACAAAAGAAACAAAGCCTGAAACTGTAAAACCGCCCGAACCTGTATTTACTGAAAAAATAATTATCCCGCAACCTGCCGGCAAAACTGAACCAATGCCCGAACAGGCTGAATTCAACATTTTCTATAGTGAAGAAACTCGGGTTAACAGGCCAAAGAAAAGTGCTGACCTGGAAAAATTTATTGGCGAAAACCTTATCAGTAAAATCGGTATTGCGGTGCTGGTGCTGGGCATTGCCTTCTTTGTAAAATATGCCATTGATAAAAACTGGATCAATGAAGCGGGCCGTGTGCTGATTGGCCTTATTTGCGGAAGCATCCTGATTGGGCTGGCACATTATTTCCGCAACAGTTATCGTTCCTTCAGTTCGGTATTGGTAGGCGGTGGCCTCACTGTTTTTTATTTCAGCATTGCATTTGCCTTTCACCAGTACCATCTAATCGGCCAAACATCGGCATTTATTTTTATGATTGCTGTTTCCTGCCTCGCAGTACTGCTTTCTTTATTCTACAACCGCCAGGAGCTTGCCGTGCTGGCGGCTATCGGCGGTTTCATTACGCCTTTCCTGGTAAACACCGGGCATGATAACCATATTGCGCTTTTCACCTATTTGTGCATCCTGAATGCAGGGCTTACAGCAATATCCTGGTTTAAACGCTGGCCGGCGATAAATATCATTTCGCTATTCTTTACAACTATCATCTTCGGCGGATGGCTGATAAACCGTTTAAATTATGAAGGCCCCGTCATCCTGCCGTATAAAGATGCACTGATATTCGCCACCCTTTTTTACAGCCTGTTCATTACCATGAACATCATCAACAACACCCGGCTGAAAAATAAATTCACGGCTTTTGATTTTATCATTCTTCCGGGTATTAACTTCCTGTACTATGCCGCAGGAATGATATTGCTGGAGCACTGGGGCAACGGAAAATACCAGGGCCTCTTTACTGCCCTGACGGGTCTCTTCAACCTGTTTCTCACAGCTGTTTTTTACAGGAAAAAAGAAACGGATAAAAATTTCGTTTTGCTGCTGATGGGTTTGTCCGTTACATTCATCTCGCTGGCTGCGCCCGTTCAGTTCAAATCAAACTATATAACGCTGTTCTGGGCGGCCGAAGCCGTAATACTTTTAATGATTGCACAGCAGTCAAAAATAAAACTGCTGAAAGTGGCTTCATTGATAATGGCTTTGCTGGCCATTGCTGGCCTCACAGTCAATTTCGCAACAGTTTATTACGGAGACAAGAGTCCGATCCCCGTTATCATGAACAAAGGGTTTATTACGGCCCTGTGTACGGCTATCGCATTATTAATATATCATTTGAAACTGAAAAAAGAAAAAGAGGGTGAATTTATCCCAACCATCAGCACAGCAAAACTGAGAAAGACTGTTAATATTATTATCATTGTTATTCTATATTTAGCCGGCCTGCTTGAGATATATTACCAGTTCCAAACAAGGTTTATCGGGGCAGTGCTGCATACTGTTTATATGCAGACTTATACATACGCCTTCGCTATTGTGTTGCTGTACCTGTTCAGAAAGTCATTCAGCTATTCATTAATGAAAACGATTCTCACAACAGCTTGTCTCGGTATATTCTTTTTCAATCTTTCCTCCAATTTCGAAATATCCGGCTACCTGCTTGGCGAAGGAAGGAATAAAGGGTTTTTTGCTGCACACTGGGCTTCATCATTGATGCTTTTTTGGTTGCTGAGCGACTTTACATACCGTATTTTCAAAAAAAGCAAAAAAGATCCAGAATACAACCCTGACTTTGCATGGATCAGTTTACCGGCTATTGTATTTCTGTTGAGTACAGAAATGTACATTACGATGCACTGGACAAATAATATCCGGCAGGGAGATACCCAATGGTGGAATAACCTTTATTACAAAGCGGGGCTGAGCATCCTGTGGAGTATCTGTTCATTTGTCTTTATGTGGCTGGGAATGAAGTACGGCATCAGGACACTGCGGATTATTTCGCTTACCCTTTTTACCATTACACTGGCAAAACTGTTTATATATGATATTAAAAATATACCGCCGGGCGGAAAAATAGCTGCCTTTATACTGCTTGGCTGTTTATTATTGGTCGTATCTTTCATGTACCAGCGACTTAAGAAGATTATTATTTACAATAATACTGAAGAGAAGTACGAATAACAATGATCGCTTACAACATCACCATCAAAATTCTTCCTGCAATAGAAACTGACTGGATAAAATGGCAAAAAGATGAGCATATACCGGATGTGATGGGTACTGGTTTATTTGATGACTATAAATTCTTTCGCCTCCTGGAACAGGATGAGACTGAAGGCATCACTTATGTGATACAGTATTTTAGCAGTTCAAAGGAGAACTACGATAAGTATATAGAAGAATCTGCTCCTCTTCTTCGTAAAAAAGCATTGGCAAAATGGGGCAATCAATTCATTGCTTTCAGAACAATCATGCAAGTTGTGAATTGAGTGTGCAAAAAAATAATTCAACCAGCCCCTTTGTTCCCCACAACTTTATTTCAACCTGCTTCAGCCAAAACTCAATGCTGGCAAGGGTTTCCGTCCATCCAGCTAATGCTTCTGATCCTACCTGCTTATCATTTTCACTTAAAAGCCCGGTTGTAGAAGTTATATACCAGCCAGCATGACATACATAAGGAAGAAAATTTTTTGTTGCTATTAAAAAGCCTCTAAATTTGTCTGCGTTACAAAACCATCAAAATTCCCTGACATGAACAAAGCTGAATTGATCGCCAAAATATCTGATGACACCGGAATAAATAAAACACAGGCGAATGCCGCTCTTGATTCTTTTATTGAAGCCGTTACTAAAACATTGAAGGCTGGCGGTAAAGTAACCCTGGTTGGCTTTGGCACTTTCATTATATCAAAAAGAAAGGCCCGCAAAGGACGCAATCCACAAACGGGTGCAGAAATAAATATAAAAGCAAGAAAGGTTGCCCGTTTTAAAGCGGGTAAAGAACTTGCTGCCAAACTTTAACTATCTTTCGCCTTATTGAATAGCTCCAGTGCTTATTTGGTACCGGAGCTTTTTAATTTGAGTTGATTATTAAACTTACATTCAAAATTTATTTTCTATGGGCAGAGGTGATAAAAAAACAGCAAAGGGAAAAAGATTCAAGGGTTCATTTGGCAAAAGCAGACCGGCTAAAAAAGCAACCTCCAAGAAAGCGGCTAAAAAAGGTAAGTAGTATATAGGGTATATATAGTACTTAGAACCTTTATAAACCCTATATACTTTATAAATTCACGGTGCCAGCCTTTCTATTTTCCATTCTCCGTTTTCCTGTAAGGTATACTGCAACCTGTCGTGTAAACGGCCGGGGCGGCCCTGCCAGAACTCAACAATGACAGGCTTTACCCTGTAGCCACCCCAGTGTGCAGGTCTTTTTACGTCTTTCTCAGTAGCCTCATTCTGCAATTTTTTGTAGTTATCCTCCAGCCATTCCCGGTTTTCAATTACCTGGCTTTGCGGCGATGCCAGGGCGCCAAGCTGGCTTTCTTTCGGTCTAGAATAGAAGTATTCATCGCTTTCGCTGTCGCTGACTTTTTCAATAAGACCTGTTATACGAACCTGCCGCTCCAGTTCTTTCCAGAAAAAAACAAGACAGGCTTTGGGGTTTTCTTCCAGTTGTTTTCCTTTGAAACTGCTGTAATTGGTAAAGAAAACAAAACCTTTTTCATCAAAATCTTTCAGCAAAACAATTCTTGCAGAGGGGAACCCGTCAGCCGAAGCCGTGGCCAATGTCATGGCATTAGGTTCTTCAACCGATGATTTAAGCGCCTGCTTCCACCATTTGCCAAATTGTTTATACGGGCTGGCGTCAGCTTTTGCTTCTGTCAGTTTCTTTTTAGAATATTCCTTCCGGATAGAAGCGATACTATCTTTCATACTTTAATAATTACGCCGCAAAGATAGAAAGACCGGCCTGTTTGGCTGAATGTAAAAAGGGCCTTATGGCCCTTATTGCTATGATTTTTATCAGTTGGCTCAGGTATTTCGACCAGGAAGATCATCTCTTCCTTCAGATGCCAGGTTGAGCATACTTTCCAGTTCGCCAATCCTTTTTATTTGCCCTTCCAGTTTTTTATTCACTTCGGCGATGGTCTGCATGTCGCTGTTCAGGTCTTCCAGATAAGCTACTCTTTTTTGTAATTGCTGGCGCTGAAAATTGGCTTCCCGTAGCTTGTCTTCCGTTTCTGCCAGGACGCTTTTTAGCTCCTGAGATTCTGCAACAGCAGCATTCCACTTCCGTCTTACATCTTCCAGATCAGTTGATAATTTATAATGTTCCTCTTTCAGGTCTTCAAAGTCAAGACCGGCCATACGGGAATTGCTCAGCTGTCCTTCCAGCTTTTGAATCTTGTCCTTCAATAAATTAAAATCGGTGTAGGTGCTGTCAATGATGGAATTCACTTCTGTAGTCAGGTGCTCTTTGTGTTGCACATTACTTATTTCTTTCTCTTTCGCCGACAACCGTTGTTGCAGGTTAGCCACTTTGTCTGTAAGTTCCTCGTTTAACTTCATGATCTGCCGTTGCTGTTCCTCTGATTCTTTCACCAGTTCTATCTGCTTCAGCAACTGATTTATTTTTTCATTATGCTCCAGCAAATCCTTTTGTGCCAGCAGAAGCTGTTCGGTGTAAAAAACATTACCGCTGCCGGCTTTTTCCACCCTGCCTTCTTCCAGTTCTGCTTTTAATTTTTTATTCAGCTTCCGCATTTCATCTGCCTCAATGGAATAGATGCCGGCGTTTTCTTCTGCATCGGCCAGTTTTTGTTTTAGCTCTATAATAAGTCTATCCCTGTCTTCGGTGTCATTGAAATAACGGAGCTTCCATTCTGTAAGTTCTGCATTGGTCTTATTTCCCTGAATATTCAATACTGCTTCATTCATCGACCGCCTGCTGGAAATAAAAAAATGAATGGTGACACCCAGCGTGATGGCGCCAAGCATCAGTACGATGATCTCTATGACAGAAAGGGATAGTTGGGCTGTCATTGTTATCAGGTCAGGTTTTGAAACTATTAAAAAGGTGACAGATTATTATTAATAGTTTTTCACAGACGGGGATAATGGATTCCCTGCAAGATAGTAGTTACTGCAAACTGTGAAATAGGAAATATACCTCGTAATTACCCCTTTACCAGGGTTCCCACCTTCTCCCCCGTTACCACACGGCGGAGGTTGCCATCCTTATTCATATCAAACACAATGATGGGGAGATTGTTTTCCATGCAGAGGGTGAAAGCTGTCATGTCCATCACTTTCAGGTTTTGAGAAATGCAATCCTGGAAAGTGATAACGTTGTATTTAGTTGCTGTCGGATCTTTTTCGGGGTCGGCTGTATAAATTCCATCCACTCTTGTTCCTTTTAAGATAACATCTGCGTTTATCTCAATTGCCCTAAGAGAACCTGCTGTATCCGTAGTAAAATAGGGATTGCCGGTGCCTGCGCCAAAGATCACTACCCTTCCTTTCTCCAGGTGACGG